>VSBZ01000202.1:0-4882 GCA_047459215.1 Micromonosporaceae bacterium
TCGCCGCGCAGCACGGCCATGCCCGGTCGGGGGATCCCGGGCGCGGTCGCCTCCAGACCCCAGCGCACCCGCCGCGGGCCCGCCTTCCGCTCGGCCAGCAACGCCTCGCGACCCCAGAACGCCGGCTTGTCCCAGCCGACCGCCCAGCCGCAGCGCGCCTGCAGCGGAGTGATCTCCAGTGACAGGTCCTGGCCGTGCAGGGGCAGGCCGGCCTCGGTCCGCAGGGTGTCCCGCGCCCCGAGACCGCACGGGCGGACCCCGTACCGCTCTCCCTCCGACAGCAGCGCGTCCCACACCGGACCGGCCGCCTCGGCCGGAACCACCAGCTCGTAGCCGTGCTCGCCGGTGTAACCGGTGCGGCACACGACCACCGGCGTGCCGTCGCGCTCGGCGGTGCGGAAGGTCATGAACTCGTGCCCGGACGGCAGGCCGAGCGCGGCGACCAGCTCCGCCGACCGCGGACCCTGCACGGCCAGGATCGCGTACCGCTCGTGCTCGTTGGTGACGGCGACACCCGGTGGTGCGGCTTCGGCCAGCCGCCGCACCACCTCGGCGGTGTTGGCCGCGTTCGGGACGAGGAACACGTGGTCGTCGCCGTACCGGTAGGCGATGAGGTCGTCGACCACGCCGCCGGTCGCGTCGTCGCAGCACAGTGTCCACTGCGCCCCGCCCGGCCCGATCCGGTCCAGGTCGTTGGTGAGGCAGGAGTTGACGAACGCCGCCGCGCCCGGGCCGGTCACGCGCGCCTTGCCCAGGTGGGAGACGTCGAAGACGCCGACCGCCTCGCGGACCGCGGTGTGCTCGGCGATCACCCCGCCGCCGGCGTACTCCAGCGGCATCTCCCAGCCCCCGAAGGGGCCGAACCGTGCCCCGAGGGCGGCGTGCCGCTCGTGCAGAGGTGACCGGCGCAGGCCGGGTTCGGTGGCTCCGCTCATGGGAGGCAACCTACCTGCCGCCGGGCCGGTGGCTACGATCGGCCGGGGCGCCTCACGCCGGTGCCCGCAACCGCCTGACCGCACTGGAGAGCCCGTGACCCTCCCCCGACTGAGCCTGTTCGACACCGACCCGGCCGAGCTCGACGTCGACGCGATCGTGATCGGCGTGTACAGCCGCGAGGGCGGCGACCTGCTGGTGGGCGCCGGCGCCGAGAGCATCGCCGCGGCCTTCGACGGACGGCTCACCGCGACCCTGAAGCTGCTGGGGTCGACCGGCGCCGCCGGCGAGGTGGTCAAGCTCGCCACCCTCGGGACCATCACCGCCCCACTGGTGGTGGCGGTCGGCCTGGGACCGGAGCCGGCCGGTGAGACGCCCGTGCCGGAGGTGCTGCGCCGCGCCGCCGGCACCGCGGTGCGGGCACTCGACGGCCACCGCCGGGTCGCCGTCGCCCTGCCGGTGCCCGACGGCGCCGGGCTCGCCACCGCGGTCCGCGCGCTGGCCGAGGGAACGCTGCTGGGCGCGTACCGGTACGACGGCTACCGGTCGACACCGCCCCGGACCGAGCGGGTCGGCTCGGTGACGCTGTACGTGCCGGACGTCCGCGACCGCGCCGCGCGGGCGGAGGTCCGGCGGGCGTCCGTGGTGGCGCAGGCCGTGGCGCAGGCCCGGGACTGGGTCAACACGCCACCCAACTACCTGCGCCCGCCCGCGTTCGCCGACGCGGTGGCCCGCGCGGGCGAGTCGGCCGGCCTGGAGGTGGAGGTGCTGGACGAGAAGGACCTCCGCCGCGGCGGGTACGGGGGCATCCTGGCGGTCGGGTCGGGATCGGAGTCACCGCCGCGCCTGGTCCGGCTCGCCTACCGGCCGGCGTCGGGCACGCCCGCCGCCCGGGTGGCGCTGGTGGGCAAGGGCGTCACCTTCGACTCCGGTGGCGTGTCCATCAAGCCCAACCAGGGCATGTGGCAGATGAAGTCGGACATGGCCGGCGCGGCCGCGGTCGCCGCCACCGCCCTGGCGGTCGCGGCGCTTCGGCCGCGCGTGGCGGTCACGGCCTGGCTGCCGATCGTGGAGAACATGCCGTCGGGCTCGGCCTACCGGCCGGGCGACGTGGTGACCATGTACGGCGGCAAGACGGTCGAGGTGCTCAACACCGACGCCGAGGGACGGATGATCCTCGCCGACGCGATCGCCCGGGCCTGCGAGGAGTCCCCGGACGTGCTGCTGGAGACCTCCACCCTCACCGGTGGGCAGATCATCTCCCTGGGTCGACGGGTCGCCGGCGTCATGGGCACCCCGGAGCTGTGCGAGCAGATCCGCGCCGCCGGCGAGGAGACCGGGGAGCCGGCCTGGCCCATGCCGCTGCCCGACGACGTGCGGCAGTCCATGGAGTCGACGGTCGCCGACATCTGCCAGACGAACGCCAACCAGGAGCGGGTGGGCACCATGCTGCAGGGCGGCGCGTTCCTGTCGGAGTTCGTCGCCGACGGGGTGCGGTGGGCGCACATCGACATCGCGGGCCCGGCCTTCAACGTCGGGGACCCGGTCGGCTACCTGCCCAAGGGCGGCACCGGCGTGCCGGTCCGCACGCTGCTGCACGTCATCGAACAGCTCCCGGGCTGACCCGGCCGGTCACGCCTCGCCGGCCTGCTCGGCCCGCGCGGCGCGCTTGCGGCGCTCGTTGAACTCCCGCATCCGCTGGGGGTAGCCGACCAGTGCCACGTCGTAGATGGGGATCGCCATCCGGTGTGCGAACCGTCGCGCCGCCTCGGGTCCCTCGACCCTCCGCCGGGTCCACTCACCGTCGTGGGCCACGAGCACGACCGTGGTCTCCGTCACGGTCGTGCGCGGTTCGATGAACGCCTCGACGCCGCGGCGGGTGCGGACGAACTGCTCAAGGTGTGCCATGTCGTACCGGTCCGCGGGCCGGTCGCTCGACCAGCCGTCCCCTTGCCCGCGCCCACGTCGACGTCGCCGAAACCAGGCCACCCGGCATCTCCTCCACGACGGACCGTTCGCTGTCGCCAGCCTACGCCGCAACCGTCTGCACGCGCACCTGTGGCACCAGCCGTGTATCCGGAACCTGCCGTCGCACCCGTGCGCCAAGGGTGGCAGGATGGCGAAGGTGGCCGGTCGGGCATGCCGGCACCGACGAGGAGACCCTGTGAACAGGAAGTCCGCCGCCGCTCGTCGCCTCGGCGAGCGAGGGGAGCACCGGCGCGGCCGGGTCCGCGTCCGGCAGGGGACAGTAGGGAAGGCGTAGCAGTGAGTGAGGATTTTGACGTAGTTGTCCTCGGCGGCGGAAGCGGCGGTTACGCCACCGCCCTCCGGGCCGCGCAGCTGGGCCGCTCGGTCGCGCTGGTCGAGAAGGACAAGCTCGGCGGCACGTGTCTGCACCGCGGCTGCATCCCCACCAAGGCGCTGCTGCACGCCGCCGAGGTGGCCGACACCGCACGCGAGGCGCAGCAGTTCGGTATCGAGGTGGAGCTGCGGGGTGTCGACCTGCCCGCGGTGAACCGGTACAAGGACGGCGTCATCGCCAAGATGTACCGGGGCCTGCAGGGGCTCATCAGGGCCGCGAAGATCACCTACGTCGAGGGTGAGGGTCGGCTGGTCGCCCGGGACACCGTGGCCGTCGGCGACCGCCGGCTGGTCGGCCGCGCGGTCGTGCTGGCCACCGGCTCCTACGCGCGGACCCTGCCCGGCCTCGAGATCGACGGGGAGCGGGTCATCACCAGCGACCACGCGCTCAACATCGATCGGCTGCCCACCTCCGCGATCATCCTCGGCGGCGGTGTCATCGGCGCCGAGTTCGCCAGCGCCTGGCGGTCCTTCGGGGTCGAGGTGACGATCGTCGAGGCGCTGCCGCGGCTGCTGCCGGGTGAGGACGAGGACGTCTCCCGGCAGATCGAGCGGGCGTTCCGTCGCCGCGGCATCGGGTTCCGGGTGGGCACGCCCTTCGAGTCGCTGGAACGCACCGCCGACGGGGTGCGGGTGCGCGTCGCCGGCGGGGAGACGCTCGAGGCGGACCTGCTGCTGGTGGCCGTCGGCCGGGGGCCGAACACCGCCGGGCTCGGGTACGAGGAGCAGGGCGTGGCGATGGAGCGCGGCTTCGTCGTCACGGACGAGCGGCTGCGCACGAGCGTGCCGGGGGTGTACGCGGTCGGCGACATCGTGCCGGGCTTCCAGCTGGCGCACCGCGGCTTCCAGCACGGGATCTTCGTCGCGGAGGAGATCGCCGGCCTGAACCCGCCGGTGATCGACGAGCGCGGCATCCCCCGCGTCACCTACTGCGACCCGGAGGTCGTGTCCGTCGGCCTCACCGAGGCGCAGGCCCGGGACCAGTACGGCCAGGACAAGATCTCCACCTACACCTACAACCTCGGCGGCAACGGCAAGAGCAACATCCTCAAGACGCAGGGCTTCGTCAAACTGGTACGGGTGGCCGACGGACCGGTCGTAGGGGTCCACGTCGTCGGCTCGCGCGTCAGCGAGCAGGTCGGCGAGGCCCAGTTGATCTACAACTGGGAGGCCTTCCCGGCCGACGTCGCCCAACTGGTCCACGCCCACCCGACGCAGAACGAGGCGCTGGGCGAGGCTCATCTGGCGCTGGCCGGCAAGCCGCTGCACGTGCACGCCTGACCCGGTCCACTGGTAGCGAAGGAGTAACCGCGATGCCGGTTTCGGTGAGGATGCCGGCCCTGGGCGAGAGCGTCACCGAGGGCACGGTCACCCGCTGGCTGAAGAACGAGGGTGATCGGATCGAGGCCGACGAGCCTCTCCTGGAGGTGTCCACGGACAAGGTGGACACCGAGATTCCGTCACCGGCGACCGGGGTGCTCCGGCGGATCCTCGTACCCGTCGACGGCGTCGCCGAGGTGGGAGCGGAGCTCGCCATCATCGACAGCGACGGCGAGCAGCCGGAGCCCGCCGCGGCTGAGCCCGGCCC
>VSBZ01000033.1:0-27644 GCA_047459215.1 Micromonosporaceae bacterium
TCGGGGTCGAGATCGCCACCACGGTGGCCGGCCGCGAGCTGGACGACCCCGAGCTGGAACCGTTCTGGGCGGCGGCCGAGGAGATCGGCTGCCTGGTCCTGGTGCACCCGTGCGCGTCCCTGGCCGGTCGGGGTGTCACCCGGCACTTCCTGGGCAACCTCGTCGGCAACCCGGCCGAGACCACGATCGCCGTGGGCCACCTCATCTTCGGCGGGGTGCTGGAACGCCACCCCGACCTGCGGGTGTGCGCGGTGCACGGCGGCGGCTTCGCCCCGTACCAGGTCGGCCGGTGGGACCACGCCTTCCACCGGGACGCCCGCGGCGCCGCCACCCACCTGCGCCGGCCCCCCAGCGAGTGGGTCGCCCGCCTGTACCACGACACCGTCCTACACTCCACCCGCTCGTTGCGGATGCTGCTCGACCTGGTCGGGCCGGGTCAGGTGGTGCTGGGCAGCGACTACCCGTTCGAGATGGGGGACCCGGACCCGCTGGCGACCGTGGCGGCGGTGCCTGGCCTCAGCGAGGCGGAGCGGGCGATGATCCTCGCCGGCAACCTCGCCGCGCTGTTCGCCGCCACCGCCGAGCGGGCGGAGACGGTCCGGTAACAGCGGGAGGGCACGTCCCCGGGTCGGCCGGACGCCCGCCGGCCGGCGGCTGCCGCCCCGCCGTGTCGACCGCCCTCGGGCCCGGTCGACGACACCCCGCCGGTCGGGCCCTGGCCGTACCGGCCTGTCGGACGCCGCCCCTACCATCGCGCGGTGTCGCTACGGCAGACGCTGAGGAACCCGGTCGTCCACCGCCTCCTGCTCGCCACCGGCTTCTCGAACCTCGCCACCGGCATCTTCTTCGGGGTGCTGCCGCTGACGGTGGCGACCCACGGTGGCGGGCCGTTTCTCATCGGGGTCGTGGCGGCCTCGCTGTCGGCCTGGTGGTTGCTGGCGATTCCGCTGAGCGTGCTGGTCGACCGGCTGGGTCCGGGCCCGCTGCTGCGGCTGGTCGCGCCCCTGCGCGTGGGCAGCGTGCTCGTGATCGGCTCCCACGCGTTCCTGGACGGCGGCTGGGTCTATGTCCCGATCGTCGTCGGTGCGCTCCTGTTCGGTTTGTCCGACGTGCTGACCGACAGCGCCTCGTCCACGCTGCCCGCGCTGGTGCTCGACGAGTCGCAGTACGACGACGCCTACTCGCTGTTCTCCGCCACGGCGCGGGTGGCCGGGCTCGTGGTCGGCCCAGGCGCCGGGGCGGCGATGCTGGCGGTCGACACCGGCCTTCCCTTCGCCGTCGTCGCCGCGTCACTGGCGGTGTCCTTCGCCTGTTACGCGAGGTTCTTCTCCCACCCCGGGGCCGCCGCGGCGCCGCGGCCGCGGCACCCGGGTGGCTGGAGCGAGCTGGTCGCCGGCGTGCGGCACGTGGTCTCCGACCGTTTCCTGACGTCCGTCGTGATCACCCTCGTGGGCGTGGTGATCGCCGCGGAGGTTGTCGCCACCGTCACCGCTCCCTATGTTCGTGACGGTCTGGCGTCCGACGCCTGGGCGCAGGTCCTGGGGGCGCTGCGGAGCACCGCCGGCGGGTTCGCGATCATCGCGGCGTTGAGCGCCGGGACACTGGCGCGGAGGTTCGGTCGCCTCCGGGTGCTCCGCGTCATGGCGGCGGCCGCGGCGCTCTCCCCCGCCCTGATGGCGACCGGCGCCCAGGTCCCGCCGGTGCTGGCCGGCCTGGTGGTGGCGGCGGTCGGCGAGGCGATCTGGGTGCCGCTGGTCCAGGGCGAGATGATGCGCCGCACTCCGGCCCACCTGCTGGCCCGCACCCGGGCCGCGGTCCTGTTCGTGATGTGGGGATCCCTCCCCGTGACCAGCCTGGTCGGAGGGACCGTGAGCGAGGCGGTCGGCGTCCGGCCGTCGCTGCTCGTCGCCGCGGCGGTGGCGCTGGTGACCTGCTCCCTGGGCATCTGGCGACCCGGTCTGGGGACGGACGGTCAGCCCGGTGGTGGCGCGGTGGAGCCCCGCACCACCAGCTCCGGCTTGAGCCGCACGTCCACCGGCGTGGCCTCCGCGTCGTCGATGAGCTCGAGCAACAGGTCGGCCGCCCGGTAGCCGATGCGGTAGTGCGGGATGCGCACGCTGGTCAGCGGCGGGGAGAACTTGTCGTTCAGCGGGGTGTCGTTGTAGCCGACGATCGAGATGTCCTCCGGGCAGCGCAGGCCCCGTTCCCGTAGGACCGTGTAGCCGCCCAGGGCGATCAGGTCGTTGGCGCACACCACCGCGGTGAACCCGCTGCCCCGGGCGAACAGCTCCCGGAACGCCTCGGCGCCGAGGTCCTCGCGGAACCAGCGGGCGAACACGATCCGCTCCGGATCCGGTTCCAGGCCCTCCTCGCGCATCCACGACACGAAGCTCTGGTAACGCGCGACGCCGGTGGACACCTCCTGGGTGCCGCCGACGTGCGCGATGCGGGTGTGGCCCAGCGCCGAGAGGTGCCGCACGGCCTGGCCGATGCCGCAGTGGTCGTCGCTGAGCACCGCCGGTACCGTGGCCGCGTCGGTGGTGCGGTTGACCAGCACGGTCGGGATCCCCGCGGCGGTGACCCGCTGCAGCAACGGGTACTCGCGGCGGGCAGTGGCGAGGATCAACCCGTCGACCCGCCGCGCGGTCATCGCGGCTACCAGCGACCGTTCCTTGTCGGCGTCGTTGTCGGTGTTCGCCAGCACCATGATGAACCCGCTGTCCCGCAGCCGGTCCTCGATGCCGCGCACGATCGGCGGGAACAGCGGGTTGGTGAGGTCCGGCACGAGCATGCCGATGGTGAAGGTACGCCGCAGCTTCAGCCCGCGCGCCACGGAGTTGGGCTGGTAGCCCAGCCGCCGGGCGCTGCGCAGCACCGCGGCCACGGTCGCCGGGCTCACGCTCCCCCGGGTGCGGGCATTGAGGGCCCGCGAGGCGGTGGACGGGTGCACGCCGGCGGAGCGGGCCACGTCGGCCAGGGTCGGCGGCGTCCTGGCCGCACCCGACTGTCCGGTCACACCGTCCGCCCCTCCGTGCACACCCGCCCGCGACCCGCCGCGCGCGTCGGGGCCGGTAGCGGCACCGTATCACAAACGTTTGCGCGTTCCACCCTAGATGCCCGCCGGTGACACCCGGGTTGACGGTCGCAATCGTTTGCCAATAGCGTGTCCAGGCAGGAGGTGACGATGGGCGGCCGACCGACGGTGGCGATCCTCGGCACGCGGTACGAGGACTTCGCCATCGAGGAGGAGACGCTCGCACCGCTGGGGGCAAGGATCGTCAGCGGCGAGGGCGGGTCCCCGGCCGACATCCTCGCGGTCGCCGCCGATGCGGCCGTCGTGCTGGCCGGCTCCCGGCCCCGGTTCACCGACGAGGTGCTGGCCGGACTGTCGTGCCGGGGCATCGTCCGGTACGGGGTGGGGGTCGACTCGATCGACCTCGACGCCGCGCGCCGGCGGGGCATCGCGGTCGCCCGCGTCTCCGACTACGGGGCCGAGGCGGTGGCCTTCCACGCCGTGGCGATGGCCGCCGCGCAGCTGCGCCGGCTGCCCGAGGCCGACCGGGCGGTGCGGGCCGGCCGGTGGGGCTTCGCCGAGCTGCGGCCCATGCACGAGCCGAGCCGGCTGGTCGCGGGGATCGTCGGGTACGGGCGGATCGGCCGCCGCTCCGCGGCCCTGCTGCGGGGTCTGGGCATGCGGGTGGTGGCCCACGACCCGTACGCGCCGGTGCGCGACGTGCCGGCGCTGAGCCTGGTCGACCTGCTCCGCCGCAGCGACCTGGTGCTGCTGCACGCACCCGCCGCCCCCGGCGGTCGACCGCTGCTGGACGCGGCAGCCCTGGCGCACATGCGGCCCGGCAGCGTCCTGGTCAACACCGCTCGCGGCTCGCTGGTGGACCTGGCGGCACTCGCCGACGGACTGCGGCGCGGCCGTCCCGGCCGGGCCGCGCTGGACGTCTACCCGCAGGAGCCTCCGGACCTCGCGGTGCTCGCCGACGTCGCCGACCGGGTGCTGTTCACCCCGCACATGGCCTGGTACACCGAGCAGTCCGAGGCGGACCTGCGCCGCAAGGCGGCCGCCGAGGCGGCCCGGATGCTCCGGGGCGAGCCGCTGGCCGACCCGGTCGTGGAGGTGGAGGTGCCGGCATGATCTACGACCTGAGCACCATGACGAGCCCCGAGACCGCGCAGGCGGTGCAGCGGTCGGGCACCGCCGTGATCCCGCTGGGCAGCATCGAGCAGCACGGGCCGCACCTGCCCAACGGCACCGACACCTTCGCCGCGGAACTGGTCGCCCGTGAGGTCGCCAACCTCCTGGACGCCGTGTACGTCCCGTTCGGACCGTACGGGGTGACCCCCATCCACGCCGGCCACCCGGGCACGGTCTCGCTGCGCCCGGAAACCTTCCAGGCGCTGCTGACCGACGTCTGCACCGAGATGATCGCCGCGGGCGTGCGCACCGTGGTGCTGGTCAACTGGCACGAGGGCAACATCCCGTCGATGAACGCGGTCGCCACCGAGCTGCAGGACCGCCACGGTGTCGTGTTCGTCGCCGCCCAGGCCTGCTACACCGCCCAGCGGATCTACCGGGACGAGGGTGGCGAGCTCACCCACGGCGGCGGCATCGAGACGCTGGCGGTTCTGGCCCACGACCCGACGCTGGTCAAGGTGGAGCGTGCCGGGAAGCCGCGCCGGCCGCCGGGCGCGGCCGAGCTGGATGCCATGCGTCGCTCCCCGGAGGTCTACGGGTTCGTCACCGACGTGACCGAGCTGGCCGAGGACGGTTGGTACGGCGACCCGCACTGGGCGACCGCCGAGCGGGCGGGCACGTTCGCCACCGTGGTGGCGCGGGCGGTCGTCGAGAAGGTCCACGCCGTCCTGGCCGCGCACCGCGCCCGCCGGCCAGACGGCGTCCCGCGGCCGGCGCGGACCGCTGTCTGACCGTGCCCCGCAGCCGACCCACAGGAAGGAACCCCCATGCAGGACAAGGTGAGGCTCGCCCCCGTCGGCCTGGGCCGGTGGGCGCGGGTGCTGGCGCGCGCCGCGCGCCGCGGCGACGTCATCGAGCTGTACAGCTGCTTCAGCCGGGACGAGGAGCGCCGCCGGGCGTTCTGTGCCGAGTTCGGCGTCCCCCGCTCCGCGGCGTCGTACGCGGAGCTGCTGGCCGACCCGGACCTGGAGGGCGTGCTCATCACCACCCCCAACGACACCCACCGGGACCTCATCGTGCAGGCGCTGGAGGCCGGCAAGGCCGTCTACACCGACAAGCCGATCGCCCACACGCTCGCCGACGCCAACCGGATCGCCGCCGCGGTGGCGGCCACCGGCCAGGTGTTCGCCGTCGGGCACAGCGCCCGCCGGCTGTCCGGGCACCGGCAGATGCGCCGCTGGATCGACGACGGGAGCCTGGGCCGGGTGAGCCTGGCGGAGGCCAACTTCTCCAACGAGCGTGGCCTGGAGCTCACCCCGCAGACCTGGCGCTACTACGCCGACCGTAGCCCCGGCGGTGCGTTCATCCAGCTCGGGGTGCACCACGCCGACACCCTGCAGTACCTGCTCGGACCCGTGCGGACGGTCACCGCCCACGCCCGCAGGCTGTTCACCCGCGCGGAGGTGCCCGACGCGGTCATGGCCATCTGCGAGTTCGACAGCGGGGCGCTGGGCTACATCGGCACCGGCTGGGCCAGCCCCGGCGTCTACTCGATGAACCTGCTCGGGACCAGGGCGAACCTCCTGTACGAGGTGGACTTCACCCACTGGGACGAGTCGCACCTGGCCGACGACCACTCGACGCTTCGCGCCCAGTACTACGGTGAGTCGCAGCGCCGACCGGTGGAGCTGCCGCGCACGGACATGTTCCGCGAGCAGTTGGAGGAGTTCGCGCTGGCCATCCGCGGGCGGGCCAAGGTCGAGGTGGGGGCGGACGAGGGCGTGCGGGCCCTGGCCGTCGTTGCGGCGGCGCTGGAGTCCTCCCGCCGCGGCGGCGCTGCGGTCGCCGTCGACGACGTCATCGCCGAGGCGGGCTGACCCGGTGCCGGTCGTCCGCGGGCGCGACCTGAACTTCGTCGACCTGCCCGGGCGGCGCACCGCCGACCCGCTGCCGGCCCGGCTGGCCGGTGGGTGCAGCGTCCGGGTCGTGCGGGTGCCACCGGGGCCACGCACGCCACACCGCCACCCGTACAGCTGTGAGGTGGTGTACGTGGCCGCCGGGCGCGGTCGGGTCTGGGAGGACGACTCGGTCACCGAGGTGGCGCCCGGCGACCTCGTGGTGATCCCGCCCGGCGTCCCGCACGCCACCGTGGCCACCGGGCGCGAGCTGACGCTCGTGTGCTTCTTCCCCCACCCGGACCTGGCGCGCAACCTGGAGGAGCTGGCCGGACCGGTGCGGACCTGACCGCCGGCAATGACCGCGGGGGACGTGACCTCGGCGGGGATGGAACGGCCGACACGGGACAGCGGTTCCGGTCCGGTCCCGCTGCCCCCCGACCTCCGGTCCCGGCCCACCCGACCTCTGGTCCCGGTGCTCACCTGGCCCCGATGGCCACCTGACCTCCGGTCCGGCGACCGCCCCGCCCCGGCGCGGTGGGGCGCCGACGGCGCCGGCGCCCCACCGACACGACCTACGGGTCAGATGTTGCCCGGGTTGGGAGGCAGGCCGAGCTTCTGCTGCACCTCGGTCAGGCAGGAGAAGTCGGCGTGCTCCCGCCAGTCGAAGCCGGCCGGGACGTTGCCGTTGTCGATCATGTCCTGGTTCCACTGGTCGAACGCTTCGAGGCTGGAGCCACCGTCGAGCGACCAGTTCCCCTCCATCTCGGTGGCCCACTCGGCGAGGTCGCCCTCGGAGGGTTCGATACCGTACTTCGCGGCGATGGCGATCGCCTCGTCCTGGTTCTCGGTGTAGTCGTCACCCGCGGAGGCGAACTGCTTGGCGGCGATGCGCCCCTCCAGGTAGGCGCAGACCGCGTCGCGGTTGTTCTCCATGGTCTCGCTGCGGACCACCCAGACCTCCTGCGGCACCTTCTGGAACTTCTGGTAGATCATCTGTCCACCGGCCCGCTCCAGCGGGATGACGTGCCGTGGCTGCAGGACCGCGACGTCGAGGTTGCCCGCGATCAGCGCCTGGAGGCGCTCGTCCGACCCGCCCTCGACCTGGACCCACTCCAGGGAGTCCGGGTCGACGCCCATGTCCTCGAGGATGTGCCGTCCGACGGTGATGTTGCGGTCGCCCACCGGGCCGCCGCTGATCTTCAGGCCGGCCAGGTTGTTCGGGTCGACCCCCTCGCGGATGCCGAGGTACCAGGCCTCGGAGTCCTTCTCCACTCCGATGATCTTCATGGGGATGCTGCCCTCGGCCAGGGCCGCCCAGATGGCGTCGCTCTCACCCTGGACGACCCAGACGTCGCCGCCGAACAGGCCGGCGAGGTACTCGTCGGTCGCCACGACGTAGGCCTTCTCGGTGAACCCGAGCTCAGGCCAGAACATGTCGTCGGCGATCATCCACGCCAGCGAGTTCATGAAGTCGTCGTTGTCGATGGCGAGCCGCACCTGTTTGATGCTCAGGCCACCGTCCTCGTTGCTACCGCCGCCGCCCCCGCCACAGCCGGAGACGACCAGCGCCGCGGCCGCCGCGGCGGCCGCGAGCCGGAGTCGTGTCATCGTCCACCAATCCTTTCGACCGTGCGGTCGGTCAGTTGTCAGGTCGCGATCGGGCTCGCCCGCCACTGCGAGACCTTGCGCTCAAGAAGCTGGCTGAGGGAGACCATGGCCACGCAGAAGAGGATGAAGATGAACAGGATCCCGATGGTCCGGGCGGTGTTGAACGTCTTCGACGCCAGGGTGATGAGGTAGCCCATCCCGTTGGCCGCGGTGAACAGCTCCCCGATGAACAGTCCGATGAGCCCCCGGGTGACGCCCATCCGGACACCGGTGGCGATGAACGGCACGGTGGACGGGAAGACCACCGACCGGAACAGCGCCAACCGTCCCGCCCCGAACGCCCGCGCGGCCCGCAGCAGCGAGGCGTCGACGGTCTTCACCCCCTCCATCACCACCACCAGCGTGGCGGGTACGGCCGAGAGCACGATGATCGTGATGCGGGCGGCATCGTTGATGCCGACCCACAGCAGGATGAGCGGCATCAGGATGACCCGCGGGGTGGTGTAGACGGCCCAGACGTACGGGGACAGGACCCGGTCGAGGATCCGGACGCCTCCGATGGCGAGGCCCAGCGGGATCGCGATGACCAGCGAGATCGCCATGCCGACCAGGTAGACGACCAGGCTGATCCACAGGTTGCCCAGCAGGATGCCCTCCCGGTGGGCCTCGACCAGCTCGGCGTACACCTCGGACACCGACGGCAGGAACAGCTTGGGCACGTCGGTGACGGTGGCGGCGACCTGCCAGATGATCAGGAACGCGGTCAGGTTGAGGACGCCGATCGCCCACCGCTGCCGGCGGGTGAAGGTGCGCGACCGGCGCGGTCGGGGCGGCGCCGGCCTGCCGCCGGCCCGGGTTCCGGGTAGTCGTCGCAACGGTCTTGGGCGGGTCACGGTGGTCACAGCGCCACCTCCTCGCGCCACCGGCTGGCGTAGCTCTCGAGCCACTTGGACAGCGAGATGAGCACCAGCGCGGCAACGATGATGACCAGCACGAACGCGAACATCCGCGGGGTGTCGAAGGCCCGCATGGCGCGCATCGCCGAGGTGCCGATGCCCTCCCTCCCGCTGACCAGCATCTCGACGACCAGGAGCCCGACCAGGCCGCGGGAGATGCCGTTGCGGATGCCGCTGGCGATGAACGGCAGGGTGCTGGGCATGATCACCTTCGCGAACAGTGCCACCCGCCCGGCGCCGAAGCTGCGCGCGGCGGTGATCAGGGAGCTGTCGGTGGTCAGCACGCCGTCCTTGCAGCTGAGGATCACCGGGATGACCGCCGACAGGAAGACCAGCCACACCTTGCTGAGCTCGAAGCCGGCCCAGATGATGACCAGCGGCGCCAACGCCAGCCGCGGCGTGGCGAAGAACGCCCACAGGTAGGGCGACGTGATCAGGTTCATGGTCGGCGACATGCCGATCCACAGTCCCAGCGGGACGCCGATGGCCAGCGCCGACCCGAGGCCGATCGCCAGGGCCGTGAAGCTGTTCACCGAGTCGCGTACCAGCGACCCGTCCGCGACCGCGTCCACGAACGCCTGCCACACCGGTAGCGGGCCGGGGAGCAGGATCGGGCTCGGATCGAACACCACGATGACCAGCTGCCACAGCAGGATGAACCCGACCAGGGCGAGGAACCCCGGCAGCCGCGCCCGGAGCACCCGGCGCAGGCGCGACCCGGCGGCGCGCAGACGCAACCCGGCCGCAGGCGCGGCGACCGGAGGCGCGGTGGCGTCCATGTCAGCTCCTCACCGCCTCCGCGCCGGCCCCGTCCGCCGCCCGGGCCGGGCTCTCCGAGGCGAGCAGCTCCCAGATGCGGTCCCGGGTGGCCTGGAACTCCGGTAGGTGACGGCTCTCCCGGGTCCGGGGCTTGGGCAGGTCGACCTCGATGATCTCCTTGACCCGGCCGGGCCGGTTGGTGATGACCGCGATCCGGTCTCCGAGCGTGATCGCCTCGTCGACGCTGTGGGTGATGAAGACGACGGTCTGACCGGTGGTCGCCACGATCTTGCCCAGCTCGTCCTGCATGATCTCGCGGGTCATGGCGTCGACCGCGGCGAACGGCTCGTCCATGAGCAGCAGCTTGGGCTCGGTGGCCAGCGCGCGCGCCAGGCCCACCCGCTGCCGCATGCCGCCGGACAGCTCTCGCGGGTAGGCCTTCTCGAACCCGCTCAGGCCGACCAGCTTGATGTAGTGCGCCACCTTGTCCGCGGTGGTGGAGTCCACCCGCCGCTGCATCTCCAGTCCGAACCGGACGTTGCCCTGGACCGTCCGCCACGGCATCAGCGCGTAGTCCTGGAAGACGACGGCGCGGTCGATCCCCGGGCCGGTCACCGGCTGGCCGTAGACGGTGATCTCACCGGAGACCGGGAAGACCAGCCCCGCCACCACGTTGAGGAACGTGCTCTTTCCGCACCCGCTGGGGCCGACGATGGCGAGAAACTCCCCCTCCCGGACGTCCAGGGAGAAGTTCTCGAGCGCCACCAAGGTGCTCCGGTCGCGGCTCCGTTCGTACCGGACGACCAGGTCGCGGGCGCGGACTGCCACGGGTCGGCTGCCGTCGGATGCCTGAGGTCGAGTCGTCATTGTTCTGACCACTCCCGTCGGTGCCGGGCCGTACCTGCCGTGGCCGGAGCGCGGCTTCTGCAAACGTTTGCGTAACCGGCGAAATGTCAAGACCCTCGGGGACACCGGTCGGGGCTGTCCGGCGTCGGACCCGCCCGCTAGCGTTGAGCACGTGCACCGGTTGTCCCGCACCGAGGCGCGCCGCATCGCCGTGCGTGCGCAGCTGCTGGACGCCCACCGACCCGCCCACCTGATCGACACGGTGCGCCACCTGACGCTGCTGCAGATCGACCAGACCGCCGCGGTCGCGCCCAGCGCCCACCTCGTGGCCTGGAGCCGCCTCGGCTCCTCGTACGCCACAGAGGAGCTGGACGTCGCGTTGGGCGAGGGCCCCGCACCGCACCGCTCCCTGGTCGAGCTGCAGGGGATGATCCGCCCGGCCGAGGACATGGCGCTCTACCGCGCCGAGATGGCCGCCTGGGACGATCCCGAGCCGGGCGAGCCACCGTGGCGGGAGGCCAACCGGCGGTGGGTGAGGGCCAACGACGCCTGCCGCAGGGACATCCTGCGCCGGCTCGCGGCCGAGGGACCGCTCCGGTCCCGCGACCTGCCGGACACCTGCGCGGTGCCGTGGCGGTCCAGCGGATGGACCAACAACCGCAACGTCACCAAGCTGCTGGAGTTCATGGTGGAACGGGGCGAGGTCGCGGTCGCGGGACGCAGGGGTGGCGAGAAGCTCTGGGATCTGGCGGAACGGGTCTACCCGGACGACCCCGCGGTGCCCAGGGAGGAGGCGCGGCGGCTGCGCGCGGAGCGGCGGCTACGGTCCCTCGGCATCGCCCGTGCGCGCGGACCCGCGTGCCTGGTCGAGCCCGTGGACGTCGGCGAGGTGGGCGAGCCGGCCGTCGTGGAGGGGGTACGGGGCACGTGGCGCGTCGACCCGGCGCAGCTGGACCGGCTGGACCAGCCGTTCACCGGGCGTGCCGCGCTGCTCTCCCCGATCGACCGGCTGGTCTACGACCGCAAGCGCATGACCGAGCTGTTCGAGTTCGACTACCAGCTGGAGATGTACAAGCCCGCCGCGAAGCGCCGGTGGGGCTACTACGCGCTGCCGATCCTCTACGGTGACCGCCTGGTCGGGAAGCTCGACGCCACCGCCGACCGCGCCGCCGGCCTGCTGCGGGTCCACGCGGTGCACCGCGACGTCGAGTTCGACGCGGAGATGACCGCCGCGGTGGACCGCGAGATCGAGGACCTGGCCCGCTGGCTCGGCCTCAAGCTCGACGTGGCCGGCTAGCCGTCCGCGGCCTGCCGCCCGGCCCCGCCCGCGCCCGTGCGGCAGGCGGCCGTCTGCGCGCAGGTCAGGCGCCGACGTAGGCGGCGAGGTGCCGGCCGGTGAGGGTGGAGCGGGCGGCGACGAGGTCGGCGGGTGTGCCCTCGAAGACGACCCGGCCACCGTCGTGACCCGCGCCCGGACCCATGTCGATGATCCAGTCGGCGTGCGCCATGACCGCCTGGTGGTGCTCGATGACGATGACCGACCTACCGGAGTCGACGAGCCGGTCGAGCAGACCGAGCAGCTGCTCCACGTCGGCCAGGTGCAGGCCGGTGGTGGGCTCGTCGAGGACGTAGACCCCGCCGTCGGTGCCCATGTGGGCGGCGAGCTTCAGGCGCTGCCGCTCCCCGCCGGACAGTGTCGTCAACGGCTGGCCGAGGACGAGGTAGCCGAGCCCGACGTCCACCAG
Organism: Micromonosporaceae bacterium; assembly: GCA_047459215.1. Lineage (GTDB taxonomy): Bacteria > Actinomycetota > Actinomycetes > Mycobacteriales > Micromonosporaceae > Natronosporangium. The sequence continues at coordinate 11,960 of VSBZ01000033.1, forward strand.
GCGCTGGAGGATGGTGTGCGCGGCCGGCGTGCGCGCCTCGCCGGTGCTGAAGAAGTCGGCGGCCTCGGTCACCGACATCGCCAGCACCTGGCTGATGTCCCGGCCGCCCAGCCGGTACTCCAGCACGGACGGATGGAAACGCTTGCCCTCACAGTCTTCACAGGTCGTGGCGACGCCGGCCATCATGGCCAGGTCGACGTAGACGACACCGGCGCCGTTGCAGGTCGGGCAGGCACCCTCGGAGTTGGGGCTGAACAGGGCCGGCTTCACGCCGTTGGCCTTGGCGAACGCCTTGCGCACCGGGTCGAGCAGCCCGGTGTAGGTGGCCGGGTTGCTGCGCCGCGAGCCCCGGATCGGCGTCTGGTCGATCGTGACCACGCCGTCCCGCCCGGACACCGAGCCGTGGATCAGGGAGCTCTTGCCCGAGCCGGCGACCCCGGTGACGACGACCAGCACCCCCAGCGGGATGTCGACGTCCACGTCGCGCAGGTTGTGGAGGTTGGCGCCGCGGACCTCGAGCACCCCCGTCGGGGTCCGCACCGACGGCTTGAGCGGCGTGCGGTCCGCCAGGTGCGCACCGGTGAGGGTGCCACTGCGGCGCAACCCGTCCACGGCGCCCTGGAAGACCACGACACCACCGGAGCTTCCGGCGCCGGGTCCGAGGTCGATGACGTGGTCGGCGATCGCGATCGTCTCCGGCTCGTGCTCCACGACCAGCACGGTGTTGCCCTTGTCGCGCAGCCGCAGCAGCAGCTCGTTGACGCGCTGGATGTCGTGCGGGTGCAGGCCGGTGGTGGGCTCGTCGAACACGTAGGTGATGTCGCTGAGCGGCGAGCCGAGGTGGCGGATCATCTTGGTCCGCTGCGCCTCACCGCCGGACAGCGTGCCCGACGGACGGTCCAGCGACAGGTACCCCAGCCCGATCTCCACGAACGAGTCGAGGGTGTGCGCCAACGCGGCCAGCAGCGGCGCCACCGACGGCTCGTCCAGGGAGCGGACCCACTCGGCCAGGTCGCTGACCTGCATCGCGCACGCCTCGGCGATGTTGATCCCGGCGATCCTGCTGGAGCGGGCCTCCGCGGTCAACCGGGTGCCCTCGCAGTCGGGGCAGGTGGTGAACGTGACCGCGCGGTCGACGAACGCCCGGATGTGCGGCTGCATCGCCTCCCGGTCCTTGCTGAACATGGACTTCTGCAGCCGCGGGATGAGCCCCTCGTACGTCAGGTTGATGCCGTCGACCTTGATCCTGGTCGGCTCCTTGTAGAGCAGGTCGTGCAGCTCCCGCTTGCTGTACTTCCGGATCGGCTTGTCCATGTCGAAGAAGCCGCTGCCGCGGAAGATCCGGCCGTACCAGCCGTCCATGCTGTAGCCGGGGACCTTGAGCGCCCCCTCGTTGAGGGACTTGCTGTCGTCGTACAGCTCGGACAGGTCGACGTCGGTGACCGTGCCCATGCCCTCGCAGCGCGGGCACATCCCGCCGAGCCGGGTGAAGGTCGCCTTCTGGGCGATCGTCCGGCCCGGACCCCGCTCGACGGTGATCGCGCCGGAGGCCTTCACCGACGGGACGTTGAACGAGAACGCGTTGGGCGGACCGACGTACGGCTCCCCCAGCCGGCTGAACAGGATGCGCAGCAGCGCGTTGGCGTCGGTGACCGTGCCGACGGTGGACCGGGGGTTGGCGCCGATCCGCTCCTGGTCGACGATGATCGCCGGGGTGAGGTTCTCCAGCAGGTCCACGTCGGGCCGGGGAATGTTCGGCATGAACCCCTGCACGAACGCGCTGTAGGTCTCGTTGATCAGCCGCTGGGACTCCGCGGCGATGGTGCCGAACACCAGCGAGCTCTTGCCCGAGCCGGAGACGCCGGTGAACACCACGAGCCGGCGCTTGGGGATGTCGACGTCGATGTTCTTCAGGTTGTTCTCCCGGGCGCCGCGCACCCGGATGACGTCGTGGCTGTCGGCGACCTGCCACGCCGTCGATCGCGCTCCGGCGCTCGTGGCCGTCCTCATCGTCCTCCCTCCGTGGGTGTCCGGTCGGGGCGGCGGGTGCCGGCGCCGGCACCCGCGGCCCCGACCGGACGTACCGTCACACCAGCCACCGGCCGTCGCGCATCAGCTCACGACCGACCAGCTCGTCCGCCTCCCGCCACGCCTGGATGCGCCGCGGGGTGACGCGGAACCACCGGTACGGCGTGGTCAACGTGCGCGGGTCGAAGCCGGTCCGGGCCGCGAACCGGTCGGCCCGCTCGCGCGGCAGCGCGTCGAGCTCGATGACCTCGACCCGGCCCTCGATGATGGTGACGTCGCGGGTGGGGCCCAGCCCCAACCGGGCGTACCCGCTGGCGGCCAGGTTCCGCCCGGTCGGGCTGTCCGCGGGCGTGGCCAGCAGCAGCGTCTCCCCGTCCCAGTCGAAGGACAGCGGCACCAGGTACGGCACGCCGTCCGGCGAGGCGGTGGCCACCCAGATGTCGACGTCGTGGGCGAGGCGGTGCTCGGTGTCGCGCCGGCGCTCGGCCCGGGATCGGACGGTCACGGAGCCCACCACCGGACCGCTCACCGCCGCTCCTGGATGCGGACCATGTTGCCGGCCGGGTCGCGGACGGCGCAGTCCCGGGCGCCCCACGGCTGCTCGGTCGGCTCCTGCATGACCTCGGCGCCGCTGGCCTGGAGCTTGTCGAAGACCCCGTCGAGGTCGCTGGTGGCGAGCATGATGCTGGCGTAGGTGCCCTTGGCCATCATCTCCCGGATGGTGCGGCGCTCGTCCTCGGTGACGCCCGGTTCGGCGCCCGGCGGTTACAGGACGATGTTGACGTCCGGCTGGGACGGCGGGCCGACCGTGTTCCAGTGCATGCCGTTGAACTCGACCTGCTTGCGGACCTCGAAGCCGAGCACGTCGCGGTAGAAGGCCAGGGACGCCTCCGGGTCGACGTGCGGGAGGAAGGTGGTGTGAATGGTGATGTCCATGGCGGTCACGCTAGGTGCGGCTCGGCGGCGCCGGCTTCTCGATTCCTGACCGGTCTGGTCACCTTCTTGGCCACGCACGGCGGCAGCCCCGCCGCCTCGGCCGCCGCCCGGCGCCGGTAGACGCTGGGCGGCACCCCGACCAGCTCGGTGAACCGGGTGCTGAACGTGCCCAGCGACGAGAAGCCGACGGCGAAGCAGACCTCGGTCACGCTGAGGTCGCCGCGGCGCAGCAGCGCCATCGCGCGCTCGATCCGCCGGGTCATCAGGTACGAGTACGGCGACTCCCCGTACGCGCGCCGGAACTCGCGGCTGAGGTGCCCGGCCGACATGTGCACCCCGCGGGCGAGCGCCGGCACGTCCAGTGGCTTGGCGTACTCCCGGTCGATCCGGTCGCGGACGCGGCGCAGCAGCGCCAGCTCGCGCAGCCGGTGCTCCTCGGCGGATCTGCTGGTCATCCGCGCGATCGTGCCACGTCCGGGCGGGCGCGGCCAACCGCCGCCGGCGGCAGTGAACCCTGCCACACGACCGGCACGGTCACAGGTCGAGGTCGACCACCACCGGGGCGTGGTCCGACGGTCCCTTACCCTTGCGCGCCTCGCGGTCCACGTACGCGTCGCGTACCCGGTCGGCGGCGGCCCGGTTCGCGTACACCAGGTCGATGCGCATGCCCTGGTTCTTGGGGAACATTCCCGCCCGGTAGTCCCAGTAGGTGAACGGCCGGTCGTACTTCAGCGCCCTGGGCACGACGTCGTGCAGGCCGAGGGCGCGCAGGTCGGCCAGCGCCTGCCGCTCGGCGTCGGTCACGTGGGTGGCGCCGACGAAGGCCGCCGGATCCCACACGTCGTCGTCCGTGGGGGCGACGTTGAAGTCGCCGACCACCAGCAGCGGCGCGCCGGCGGCCGCGTCGGCCGCGAGCGCGTCCCGCAGCGCGGCCAGCCACCGCAGCTTGTACGCGTAGTGAGGGCTGCCGACGGTGCGCCCGTTCGGCACGTACACCGACCAGACCCGCACCGGCCCACAGGTGGCGGCGATCGCCCGCGGCTCGACGACCGGCTCCGGCGGGATCAGCGGGTCCGGCTCGCCGTCGGGCGGGGCGGCCGGCTGGCCGGGGAAGTCCCGGGACACCTCGGCCAGCCCGACCCGGGACAGCACCGCCACCCCGTTCCACCGGCCGCTGCCGTGCGCGGCCACCTCGTAGCCGCGCTCGACCAGGCCGTCGGCCGGGAAGGCGTCGGCGGCACACTTGGTCTCCTGCAGGCACAGCACGTCCGGCTGCGCCAGGTCGAGCCACTCGTGCAGGCGCGGCAGCCGCGCCACCACCGAGTTGACGTTCCAGGTCGCCACTCTCACCGCCGTAGTCTCTCCGACGCGCCGCCGTCGGCCCGGTCGGGGTGGGCGAGATGGTACGGGCGGTACCGGCGGTGTCGCCAGGCGACCCGGCGGCTCAGGGCTCCCAGGCGCCGACCGGGACCGGCTCGCGACCGGGCGGCGTGGGTGAGGGCTGCGGGGCCGCGCGGTCGGGACGCCAGCGGAACACTCCGGCGCCCAGGGCGTAGGTCAGGTGCCCGCCGAGCAGGCCACCGAGGCTCACCGCCGCCAGCCCGAGCAGTGCCGCGCCCCGCCCCGTGCCGCCGCGCCGGCGCTGCAGGTACGAGGTGAGGTAGCAGGTGCTCGCGGTGACGTTGGCCAGCAGGTGGAGGAGGCCGATGCGCCGTTGCTCACCCCGCAGCTTCCGGAACTCCACCGCACCGGTGGCCGCGGTGGGGACGGCGGCGACGAGCCCGCCGAGCACCAGGCGCCGCGCCGCGTCCTCCTTCCCGGGCATCAGATCGAACACGCCGGCGGACATCCACGCCCCGATCGGGGCCGCCACCAGGGCCGGGTGTACCGGGTGACCGAGCCGGGACCCGCTCAGCCGCATGGTGATCGCGCGCGTGTCGGGGAAGACGCGGTCGGCCAGTCGCTGGACGGCGTCGGCCGGGCGGTCCAGCGCCTCCATCCGCTCGGCGCGGTCGAGGGCGCGTCTGGTGAGGCTCACGTCCCACTCGTACCCGCGCGTGACGGTCTCAAACCATCCGGAGGTCTCGAACCCTCCGGGTGGAGGCGGCCGGTCGTGCGTCGCGAGGCCGTCACCATCCGACCGGGTCGCTGCCGGGCCGGGCGCGGGTGCCCCGGCACTGCACCCACGTGCCGTTGTCGGCGCCGACCGTGCCCTCGTACAGGTCGCAGCCGAGGCAGCGGTCGACCTCGACATCGAAGGTGCTCATCGGGCACGCGACCCGACCGTTGCTGACCAGCAGGGGGAAGCGCTGGGGGCGCAGGAACGTCGTGAACCTCGCCAACCGGGTCGTCCTCATACCCGGGACGGTAGGCCGCTGGTCGGCGGGCCTCGTAGGGTCGTTCGACCGGTGCGGACCGGGTCCGTCGCCCGTCCGTGGACCGGGTGTCGGAGGGACGCCCGGAGCCTGGCCCGACCGTCGCGGCTCTGGTGTCGTGCGACCGTCGATGTCGCCCGTTCGGCCGGCGGCGGCCCGCCCCGTTGTTGGAGCTCGGGCTTCAGCTTCTCACGTCGGCGGACGCGAGCACCCCGGGAGCGGGGCCTCTCCCCCGGCGGGTCACGACGCTCCGGGCAGGCGCCAGCGTGACGACGGCGCGGTGGATCTCATCGGGACGGTGGGGCGGCCGCGCCGTCATCGACGTCGTCGCGGTCCGCGCGTGATCCGGGCGGCCGGCCCGCGCGCCCGCGGCGGGCTGGCGGCGGCTGCGGGTTCCGGGCTGACGGTCCGCTCCGCACTGGCGAACCCGTACGGTCATTACATCATGCTTATGGATAAATATTATGTATTGTCCTTCATCACTTAAATGCTACCATGCCGGCACCCGGAGTGACGTCGGTCGGGTGCCACACACGCGACGTCCCCCGTAGTCCGGTGCGGACCGCCCGCCGCCGACACCCCGGTCCCTCACGCACACGTCCCCCCAGGCGTGTGGACACCACTGGAGGTGCGTATGGGATCCATCAGGTTCTCACCAACGCGGGCCGCGCTGACCGCTGTCGCAGCCGGCCTGCTGGCAGCCGGTCTGCTGTCCGCGCCATCCGGGGCGCAGGCGGGGCCGGAAACCCCTGCGCTGAGCGTCCAGCAGCAGATCGCCGCGGCGGACAGCGCCACCGCCCTGGCCGAGTCGCTGGGCGCCGACCGGACCGCCGGTACCTACCTGGACAACGCGACGGGGCGCATGGTCGTCAACGTCACCGACGCTGCCGCCATGGCCGTGGTGCGCGCGTCCGGTGCCGTTCCCAGGCTGGTCGAGCGCAGCACCGCCGACCTTGAGCGGGTGACCGCGGCCCTGGAGCGGGCTCCCACGATCACCGGCACAGCCTGGTACATCGACCCGGTCACCAACCAGGTCGTGGTGGAGGCCGACGACACCGTGAGCACCGCCGAGCTGGCCCAGATCCGCTCGCTGGTCCAGCCGTTCGGGTCCGCGGTCCGGATCGAGCGCACGCCGGGCACGTTCCAGCTGACGCTTCAGGGTGGCGACGCCATCTACGGCGGCAGCTCGCGCTGCTCGGCCGGGTTCAACGTCCGCAGCAGCAGCGGCCAGGAGTACCTGATCACCGCCGGCCACTGCACCAACATCGCGGCGACCTGGTACGCCAACTCGGCCCGCACGCAGCTGATCGGCACGCGGGTCGTCAGCCGCTTCCCCGGCGACGACTACGGTGTCATCCGGTACGACAGCAGCATCAGCCGGCCGGGTACGGTGAACCTGTACAACGGCAGCTCCCGGGACATCACCAGCGCCGGCAACGCGTTCGTCGGGCAGTCGGTCCTGCGCAGCGGCAGCACCACCGGCGTGCACAGCGGCACGGTGACCGGCCTCAACGTGACCGTCAACTACCCGCAGGGCACGGTGTTCGGCCTGATCCGCACGACCGTGTGCGCGGAGCCGGGTGACAGCGGCGGCTCGCTGTTCGCCGGCAGCACCGCCCTCGGGATCACCTCGGGTGGCAGCGGCAACTGCCGGACCGGCGGGACCACCTTCTTCCAGCCGGTCACCGAGGTGCTCAACGTGTTCGGGCTGAGCGTCTACTGACGTCCGTCCGAACGTCTACCGACGTCACGGCTCCCAGCGGTGGCCCGGGTCGATCCGTCCCGGGCCACCGCCCTGTCCGGACCCGCTGCCCCGGCACCATCGTGCCGCCCGCCCGCGCGGCATGCGGCCGCGCATCCGTTCTTCGTGCGGGTGACCGGCCGGCACCGGCCCGTCGGGCGTCACGTGGCGGGGCCGGCGACCCTCCGGTCGCCGGCCCCGCCACCGCGTCCGCGCCTCTCCCCCGCCGTTTCGTCCTGCGCGCCGACCCGGCTCACGTCGCCGCCTCCCGCACCGGTCACTGAGTCACCTGACGTACCGGACGCGGCCGGCGCCGAACGCCAGCACGCCCTGCACGCCGATCGCGGCGGTGACGAGCAGCAGCGGGACCGTCCAGTCGCCGGTGAGGTCGTGGAGCGCCCCGAACACCAGCGGGCCGAGGCCGGCCAGGACGTAGCCGAGCGACTGGCCCATGCCGGACAGCGCGGCGGCCTGAGCGGCGTCGCGGGCGCGCAGGGCGAAGAGGGACAGCGCGAGCGTGATGCTCACCCCTTGACCGAGCCCGAGCGTGGCGCTCCACACCAGCGCCAGCCCCGATGCGACCACCAGGGCCGGGTAGGAGACCACGCCCAGCAGCGCGGCGCCCGCGGCCAGCAACCGCTGGTCGGGCAGCCGCCGCACCAGCACCGGCGTGACCGCCGAGGCCACCAGCCCGGTGAGCTGCATCAGCGCGACGTACCACCCGGCCGCCGCCATGCTCGTCCCGCGGGAGTGCAGGATCGCCGCCAGCCAGTTGACCGCCACGTAGAACCCCATCGACTGGAGTCCGAAGAAGAAGGTCAGCTGCCACGCGAGTCCGGACCGCCACACGCTGCGCGCCGGGCGACCGGAGAGGGCGACCGCGGGCGCGGGCCCGGCCGGACCGGGGCCGGACGGGCCCGTCCCCGCCGGACCCGCGCCGACCGGACCAGGGTTCACCGCGGCGGTCTCGGCGCTGCCCGTACCGGCCACGCCCGCGCCCACCGGGCCGGTGCCGGCCGTATCCCTCCCGCCGGGACCCGCGCCGGCTGCCTCCCCGCCCGCGCCGGTCCGGGCGGCCGGCGACGCGTCCGGGCCGCCGGGGCGCAGCCAGACGGCGGCGGCGACCGCGGCGAAGCCCACCCACACCGCCAGCGACGTCCGCCAGCCGCCGGGCGCGACGGTGGCGATGGGCACCGCCAACCCGGACGCGATCATGGCGAACCCACTCATGACGGTGGTGTAGACGCCGGTGAGGGCCGCCACCCGGTGCGAGTAGTCCCGCTTGACCAGAGCCGACAGCAGCACGTTCACCAGCCCGATCCCGACGCCGATCAGCACCGTGCCGCCGAACAGCGCGGCGACGCCCGGTCCCGAGCGGAGCAGCGTGCCCACCACCAGCAGCACGAGCGCCCCGCCCAGCGCCCGCTCCAGCCCGAGCCGACGGGCGAGGGCAGGAGCCAGCGGCGAGACCGCGGCGAACGCGAGCAGCGGCAGCATGCTCAGCGCCCCGGCGCCGGTGGCGGAGAGGCCGAGGTCGGCGCGGATCGTCTCCAGCAGCGGACCGACCGCGGTGATCGGCGCCCGCATCGCGGCTGCCACGAGGAGGATGCCGACGATCGCGACCGTCGCCGGTGCGAGCCCCGACACGGCCGGCCGGGCGCCACGCCGGCCGGAGTGCCGCGGAGCACCCCGGGCGGCGGACGCCTGCTCCGGGGAGGGCGAAGTTGCAGGCATGATCCCCCGACAGTTCGGGCGCCACGGGTGGACGTCGATCATAGCCAGCGGATCGACGCGCGGTTCGTGGCGACTCCGCACCCGTGGAGGTAGGGTTCCCGCACGAGGACGCGGAGGCGGCGCTGGACGATCTCATCGAGACCGTCACGGGTGGGCACGTCACGGCGGTGAAGATCGTGCTCACCTCGGTGGTGCTCGCCCTGGCCGTCTACCAGGTGCTGCTCATGGCGGTCGGGTACGGAAAGGTGCGACCGCCGTTCCTGTCGGCGGACAGCGCGTCGGTGGCCCACCGGACGGTCGGCGACACCATCCTGGTGCTGGTCGTGGTGATCGGCGCCGCCTGCCTGGCGTACTACGGCATCGAGGACAGCGTCCGCGAGGGCGCGCCCGGCCCGGACGGCCGCGTCACCCTGCACGTGGTGGCGGGTTTCGCGCTGGTCGGCCTGCTCGCGCTCAAGCTGGCGGTGCTGCACCGGTGGCGCCGGGCGCAGCGGCTGCTGCCGCTGCTGGGGGTGGGGGTGCTGGCGCTGCTGTTCGTCACGTGGCTCAGCTCGGCCGGTGCGTTCCTGGTGGGTGCCGGATGAGCGCGCGGGCCCGACCGGGCTGGCGGCTGGCCCAGGTGGTCGGTTCCCTGGTGGCGGCCGCGCTCATCGTCGTGGTCACGATCCTGGTCGTCGGTGCCCGCCTCCCGGCGGTCGAGGGCTACCTGCCCGAGCTGCACGACCAGCGGGAGGACGAGTCGGAACGCCTGGACGAGCAACGCGAGGAGGAGGCCGAGCGCCTCGAGGAGCAACGCGAGGAGGAGGCCGAACGCCTCGAAGAGCAACGCGAGGAGGAGGCCGAACGCCTCGAAGAGCAACGCGAGGGGTGAGCGGGCCCCGCCGGCGTCGACCGGTCAGCGCAGGAGCGTGGCGGCGGCGGTGACGAACTCGTCCAGCAGCTGCTTGGCGGCCTCGCCGCGGGAGCGCAGCTCCGCGTCGTCGCGGGCCTCGTGCATCTCGGCGGCGGCCTCCACCGCGCGGGTGGCCCGCGCCAGCAGGGCCTCGTCCCCGCACAGCAGCTTGAGACGGAAGTACGCGTGCCACGCCGTGGCCCGCAGCCGGTAGGCCTCCTCCCGTGTCTCCACCGGCGTGGTCTGCTCACCGGCACGCCGCCGCGCCAACCACCGCGCGTGCTGGGCCCGCCGCAGCTGCATGACCGCCTCCGCGAACCCGCTGCACGCGTCGACCAGCTCGGCCCGCCGACGCTCGGCTCGCGCCCGGTCCTCGCGCTCCTGGCCGCTCCGGCGCTGCAGCACGTGGCTGACCCAGACCCCCAACAGCGTCCCGGCGACCGCGACGGCGCTGGCGAACACGCTTCCCACCGGCCCGATCCTAGGCGTGCCGACAGCCGCGCCGTCCAGTCAGGACGGCCGCCGCACCGGGGACGGCGGCGGGTCAGGCGGCCCGGCGGCGGCCGGTGGCCGTGCTGCCGGACCTGGGCGCTCGCGGCTTGCCCTCCTCCGTGCGCGCCCCGGGCAGGACGGGGACGGCCAGCGTACGCGTGAGGGCGTCGGCCGGCATCGGCTTGGCGAACAGGAACCCCTGTGCGCACGGGCACCGCAGCTCGCGCAGGGCCACCGCCTGCTCGCTGGTCTCGACCCCTTCGGCGACCGCCTGCAGGCCCATCGACTCGACCAGGTGCAGGATGGCGCGGATGAACGCCCACTGCCGCTGCCCGTGTCCGGGGTCGAGCTGCTGCACGAACGACCGGTCGATCTTCACGATGTCCACGGGCAGGCGCGAGAGGTACGACAGGGACGAGTACCCGGTGCCGAAGTCGTCGATCGCGATGCGTACCCCCAGCGACCGGATCCGCTCGAGCCGGAGGCTGGTGTCCCGCGCGCTCGCGGTCGCGATCAGGTTGCTCTCGGTGATCTCCAGCATCAGGGCCGACCCGGGCAGGCCGGACCCCCTCAGCACCTCCTCGACCAGGTTGTCGAAGCCGGGCTCCTCCAGCTGGGAGGCGGAGACGTTGACGGAGACGGCCACCCCGTGCTGCTCGTACCACGGTCGCGCGTCCCGGCACGCCGCCCGCAGTACCCAGGCGCCGATCGGCCGGATCATGCCGGTCTGCTCGGCGACGGGGATGAACTCCGACGGGGTCGCCGGCGCGCCCGGTGGGTTCCACCGCAGCAGCGCCTCCGTGGCGACCACGCGACCGGTCTCCAGGTCGACGACCGGCTGGTAGTCCAGCGTCAGCTCGTTGCGGGCGAGCGCCCGCCGCAGGCCGTTGCTCAGCCGGTTGAAGTAGGTCTGGGCGGTGAGCTGCTCCGGGCTGAAGACCGCCACCCGGTTGCCGCCGCTGCGCGCCGCCCGCAGCGCGAGATCGGCGTCGCGCAACGCCTGCGTCGCGGTGGGCGCCGGCCGGGGTGGCTCGACGGGGAGCAACCCGATGCGCGGCTCGAGGAACAGCTCCTGGCCGCCCACCCGGTACGGCCGGCACAGCGTCGACCGTGCCCGCTCGGCCCACTGTCGCGCCTCGTCCAGGCCCGTGTCCTCCAGGAGCACCGCGAACTTGTCGCCCATGAGCCGGGCGAGCATCCCCTGCCCCGGCGTCACGTCGAGCAGGCGGTGGGACGCCTTCACCAGGATCGAGTCGCCCACGAGGTGCCCATAGGTGTCCCTGATGTCGCCGAACCGGTCCAGGTCGATGGCGGCGAGCGTCAGCTGCCGGTGATCCGGCCGGGTGAGGACCCACTCCAGCCGCTCCACGAGCACCACCCGGTTGGGAAGACCGGTCAGCGGATCGTGCATGGCCTGGTGGCGCAACTGTCGCTGCAGCGCCTCCTGCTCCCTGACCGCCGAGGCGAGGTCGCTGGTGCGCTGGGCGAGCTCCGTGGCCGACCGCTGGGCGATGCCTGCGGTCACGCCGAGCCGGGTCACGATGAGCAGCAGCAGCACCGAGCCGCCGACCAGCAGCACCGCCACGTCGGCGGGGTTGTTGCCCTCCTCGCCCTCCATCACTCTGGCGCCTAGCGCGGTCAGGCCCACCAGCGCCATCACCACGAACAGCACGACGCGGGGCCACGCCACCACGTTCTGCCGCCGTTCCCGGCGTACCCGGGTGGCGGCCAGCGAGGGGTGCAGCGCGGCGGCGCCGAGCAGGATGCCGGCGACCGCGCCGAGGTAGGGGGTGTAGCTGGCGCCGAGCAACGACCCGGTGGTGAACGCGGGCACCAGCAGGCTGAGGATGAGCCCGACCCTGGCGGCCATCGACACGAGCAGCAGCCCGATCGACACCGTGGGGATGCCGACGCTCAGGGCGACCAGCACCGCCATGGTGAACAGGACGATGGCACCCAACGGATAGACGACCCTGGCCAGCAGGCTCGCGCCGCTCGCCGCGGTGATCGAGCCGATAACGAGCCAGTAGATCACCAGGAACGTCGCCAGGGCCACCAGGAACGCGTCCAGCGTGTCGGTCGCGGACGCTCCCCCGCCCAGCCGCACCAGCCGTGCCAGCCCGGCGACGAACAGGATCAGGGACAGCAGGAACAGAACCTGCACCAATGTGACGTCAGGGCCCGGCGGGGAGCCGGACAGCAGGCTCGCTGCCCGTGCGGTTGCCGCGCCGGCAGTGGCGGCGGTACCGGCGGCCAGCAGCCACCATCCCTCAGGTACGGCCGGGCGCTGGCACACCACCCCGACGGCTATCGCCGCCACCGCCACCACGGAGATGGCGGTCCGGAAGACGAAGGTGAGGGCGTCGGGGGCGAGGATCATCCCGGTGAGCAAGAGCGCGTCGAGCGCCAGGTACACCCACAGCAGCCAACCCCGCTCGACCCACCGCCGCACGGCGCCGCCGCCGCCTCGCGGCGTGCGGACCACCGGTCGACTGGTCATCGGTACCTAGTTCTCCGTCGTGGCCGGCAGGCCGTCCGGTCAGGCCTCCCCCCAGCTAATGCCCAGTAAACCACGCTCGCGGCATATGCGGTATAGGCCTTGACTGCTCGATTTGCCCGTCACCTCCCGCCCGCCGAGGTGGCATCGCACCGCCTGAGCGGTACGTCACGTGGTGATGCGGGGCGCCGGACGGGTCCCCGGTGCGCCGAACGTGGCGATCTACTCGGCCCTGGCTCCGATGGGAAGGCGCGGTTGTTCTCAGACCACCTGTCCAGCGTGTGGCTGAGGAGAACGTCAGGTGCACGGTCGTGTCCCGCCACGCGGAACGCGCCGAATCCGGGCGTTCTCACGACCTCCACCCGGTCGCGGGGCGGTCTCGCGCATGCGGTACGGCGCGTGATCCGGCGTGCTCGGTGGCGTACCGCTGCCGCCGAAGCCTCGCAGGTCGGTGGCGACAACGGTGACGTGCTCGCCGGGTCCCGCTGCCGGCCTCGCAGGTGGAAGGCCGGGACGGCCCCGTAGAGCGTGGCCAGCCGTCGGGGTTGAGGACGCGGAGCACCGCGTCGGTGTGGCGTGGGAGGATCCCCGCCATGCGTACGACGGACAGCCGGCACGTCGATGAGGCCGTGGGCGAGATGGTCCGGGTGCTCACGCCGCACGTCTCGAAGGACTGGCGGCAGCACCGGGCGGGGACGCTGGAGTGGAGCTGCTGGACGACGGCCGCCCACGTCGCGCACGACCTCCTCGCGTACGCCATACAGGTCGCGGCTCGTCCGGACAGTGGCTACCTGCCGTTGGACCTCGTCATCCGTGACCACGCGTCACCGGGGGACGTGCTGCGGATCGTCGCAGGCTGTGGCCGGCTGTTGAGCGACGCGCTGTCCGCGGCCGAGCCGACCGCCCGTGCCTGGCACTGGGGACCGACCGATCCCAGCGGATTCGCCGCCCTGGGAGTCAACGAGACCCTCGTCCACACCTTCGACATCACCCAGGGACTCGGCATCGACTGGCGGCCCCCGGCGGCGCTGTGCGCCGCGGTGCTGACCCGGCTGTTTCCCGACGCCCCGGAGGGCGATCCGGCCCAGGTGCTCCTGTGGTCCACCGGGCGAGCCGACCTGGCCGGCCGGCCCCGGGTCACGTCCTGGGTCCCGAAGGCGGCGGTCGGCTGACCCGGCCGCGGCGTCCCCGACGGCCGCGGTGGCACCTCGCACCGCAGGTTCGCGTCGGCGTACGCGCTCGCCCCGCGGCGGTCCGGACCTCATTCAGCCGCCGGACTCGGCGGCGCAGGCCTCCTCGAACCGGGCCAGGTAGTCCGCCAGCGGCTCCAGACCGACCCGGGCGCGCAGCTCGTCGACCCGCGCCTCGTCCTGCAGTGGCTGCGGCACCGGCTGGCCGTCCCGGCACGGCCCGACCTGGGTGCCGTAGACCTGCGGCTGTCCGGAGTTGACCGCGACCCGGTCCACGAGGTAGGCCAGCTCGGACACGTCCGCCTCGCCGGCGGCCGCGGCCTGGCACATCAGCGCCAGCGCCTGCTTCTGGAAGGCGACGTCGTGGTCGGAGTGCTGGGCGATGGTCCACGCCGCGGTGGCACCGTCCACACCCACCATCCGGCGGGTCGGCCAGCCGTACTCCTCGATGATGTCCCGAAGCCGGTCGGTCCGGGACACGTCGTCGCCGGGTCCGTCCCCGCCGGTGCGGTCCGCCTGGTCCGCTTCGAACATCGCCAGCAGCTCGTCACGCAGCTCCGGCTCCGTCGGGTCCCCCACCTCCGGTTCGGTCGCCGGCGCCGGTGGGACGTCGCATTCGCCGGGGCCCGCCGTCGGGGTCGCGGTGGGACTCACCGGGTCGCCACTCGGCGCCTCCCCGCCGTCACCGCACCCGACCGCCCCGCCGACCAGCAGCATCGCCACCAGCCACCAGCGGGCGGCCGTACCAGATCGCACGGCGACAGGATACTTGCGACCCGGCACGGCTGGTGATCACACGGGACCGCCGGGCGGCGGCGGTCGCGCCTGCCCGGCCGGGAGCCCGGCCCGCGTGCTGAGCTTCGGGACGGCCGCGGCCCTGCCCGAAGCCGGCGCGGCTAGGGTCCTGAGCCGACGCCTCGACCGCGCGACGGGACGGGAGGACGGATGCTGGACATCGGGGTCAACACCTGGGTGTGGGTATCGCCGCTGACCGACGACCGGCTGACGGAGCTGGTTCCCAAGGTCGCGGCGATGGGGTTCGACGTGATCGAGCTGCCGTTCCAGGAGCCGGGCTCGTGGGACCCGGCGCGCGCGGCGGAGCTGCTGGCCGCCCACGGCCTCGGGGTGACCGTCTGTGCCGGCCTGCGTCCCCACCACGACCTGCTCACCGACGACCCGGCCACGCGCGACCGCACCGAACAGTTCCTGCGCGCGGCGGTGGACGCCGCGGCCACGGTGGGGTCGCGGGTGGTCGCCGGCCCGCTGTACAGCCCGGCCGGGCGGAAGTGGCTGATGGACGCGGCGTCGCGGCGCCGCGCCGTGGCCCGCCTGGGCGAGGCGCTGCGACCGGTCGCCGACTACGCCGCCGAGCGTGGCGTGACGGTGGCACTGGAGCCGCTCAACCGGTTCGAGACCAGCCTGCTCAACACCGTCGAGCAGACCCTGGAGGTGGTGGACGCGGTCGGCTCGCCCGGGTGCGCGGTCGCGCTCGACACCTTCCACATGAACATCGAGGAACGTGACCCGGCCGCCGCCCTCCGGGCGGCCGGCGACCGGCTGGCGCACGTCCAGGTCTGCGCCAACGACCGTGGGGCCCCGGGCGCCGACCACCTCGACTGGCCGGCGCTGCGGGACGCGCTCGTGGACGTCGGCTACCGCGGCCCGCTGGTCATCGAGTCGTTCACCGCCGAGGGTCTGGAAACCGTCATGTCGGTGTGGCGTCCGCTCGCCGACAGCCGCGACGCGCTGGCCGAGCAGGGCCTGGCGTTCCTGCGTGGCCTGCTGGCGGGGGGGGGGCCG
>VSBZ01000203.1:0-4782 GCA_047459215.1 Micromonosporaceae bacterium
CGCCACTCGAACCGGACCAGGGCCTCGCGCCCCGGACCGGCGGCGGTGCCGACCCGACCGGGCTGGGCGGCGGCGGTCCGGGCCACCGCCTGCGCTCCCAGCCGCGCCGCCGGCCGGCTCCACCAGGACGGCAGCAGCACGCCGAAGCCGGCGGCCGCCAGTACCGGCGCGCCCCGCACGAGGTAGTCGTGGGCGCCGGCGGTGTCCAGTCGCAGCGCGGTGGGCCGGGCGACCCGCAGCGCCGCCTCCAGCGGCGGGTAGAGCCGGCTGGCCCGGCCGAGCTCGGCCAGCAGCGCCTCCTGGGGCGCGGCCACCAGCCGCGTCAGCGCCCGCAGCCCGTCGTCGGCACGCCACACCTGGTCGGCGTCGACCACCAGGCTGGGCTCGTCGACGGCCTGCAACGCGAACTCCACCGTCCACTCGCCGTCCGATCCCGCGGGGGCGCAAGCCGCGCCGGAGCCCTGGGCACTCCCGTGCCCGTCGCCGGTGGGCGCCTCGGGTTCGCGCAACCGGAAGCACGCCCGCACCGCGCCGCCGGTGGCCTCCCGCTGCCAGGCGGTCAGCTCGTCAGCCAACTCCTGCAGCCGGTCCGGCGTGGCCCGCACGGTCCCCCGCCGGCCGACCAGTGCCCGCAGCCACTCCCCGACGAGGCCGGGAAGCTCGCCCCCGAGCGGGACCGCGCCGAGGGCGGCACGGGCGGCGGCGTCGGTGAGCGCGTCCAGCGCGGTGGCCGTGACCTCCGCGGCGCCGCGGTCGTCGGCGCAGCGGCCGGCCGGCGGCAGCGCCAGCGTGAGCGCCTCCGCCCAGGCGGCGTCCGGGCCGGTGAGCAGCGGCCGCCACACCGCCCGTCGCCGGGGCGGGTCGACCGACGGCAGCAGCCGTCCGCGACGGACGAGGTCGGTGGCGAACTCGGCGAGCGTGACCAGGTGTCGCACGGTCGTGCCGGGTTCGACGCCGCCGGACGGTGCGGTGGCACCGTCGCCGGGCGGCCCGGTGGCGCCGTTCCCCGGCGGTCGGTCCGCGAGCCGCGCGGACAGCTCCAGGGCCTGCTCCGGTGTCGCCTCCAGTGCCGGTACCCGCCACCGGCGCAGCCGGGGCCGGCCGTCCGGTGCGGACACCTCGCGCGACAGCTCCGGCGAGCCCACGGGTACCCCGGCCACGGTGGGCAGCCGCAGGTCGACGGCTGTGGCGCCGTCGGCCGGCACACCGAGCGCGTCCGCGAGAACGGTCGCTGAGGCGGCGTACGGGTGGGGCGGCCGGCGGCCGCGGTGGGGTGCCCCGGCACCGGCCGACGCCGACGAGCGACGCTCGGCCGCGGTGCGCCACGTCTCGGCGGCGAGCGTCGCGTCCTCCGCCCACAGCAGCGGCCGCTCACCCCGCCACACCGCGTGCACGATCAGCACCCGCCGCCTCCCTGGTCGCCGCCCCAGCATAGGCACGGACGGATGAGGTTCCCCCGCTGGCCGCGAGCCCCTAAGGTGGGGTCGTGCGTTTCCAGACCAGCGCCGTGATGGACGCGATCGAACGACGATTGACCACGGACGTGGTGGCGGCACAGGCGGTGGTCGACATCGGCGCGGTCGCCAGGTGTGTGGAGCTCGACGGCGGACGTCCGGTGAACCTCGTCCGGATCGGCATGGTGCTGGACGCGTTGAGCCGCTTCCTCGTCGACGAGGGCGCGATGCTGTACGGCGTGGCGGAGCGGGCGCTGCTGTCGGACCAGGCGCTGACCTCCAAGGAACGCATGGTTCTGGGTCGATGGCTCGACGACGGCGTCATCGAGGTCACCTCCGAGGTGGCTGACCGCCCCGCGGAGATCGCCGACCTGACCGGGATCCCGCTGATCGTGCTGCGGCCGGATCCCGCGGTGGCGAAGCGGTACCCGTGGCTGACCGACGGCAGTGGGAGGGCGCTACGGCTGGTCCCCCGCGGCGGCGTGGCGTCGCTGCGTCCCCTGCTCGCGGACGAGGACGTGGACAGCGGGGACGCCGCCGGTCCCGGGGGCGCGACCAGGGTGGTGGCCTCGGCGAAGGTGCCCACCTCCGGGAGCGGCGACGGGGAGTCGGTCGAGCTGCCGTTGCCGGCGGAGGTGCTCACCGGCCGGCCGGCGGCGCGCATGTCCCGGGTACGGGTGTCCGGCAGCCGGTTCCACCGGGGTGAGCCGGCCGGCGGTGCGGCGGGGCGGCTGGTCACCATGTCGTGGCGGTGCGACGGGTACGACTGCCCGGCGTTCGGTGAACGGCGGCAGGTGGGCCAGCCGGTCCCCCGGCTGCGCGACGACGGCGTGCCGGTGTGCCCCCGGCACGGTGAGCCGGTCAGCGAGGTGGGTCCGCGGCCGAAGGCGTACCCGGTGTCGATCGTCGTGGACGACCTCCCCCGGCGCAGGATCGTCGTGCGCGAGGGCGAGCCGGTCGAGGTCGGGCGCGCCGAGGAGGACCCGCGGGTGGTGTCGGTCGCGCCGTGGCTGCACGAGGCCGCGGCCAGCTGGATCAGCCCGGTGCACGTGCGGCTGGAGGTGCGCGACGGCGACCTGGTCGTGACCGACCTCAGCGAGAACGGCACCGTGGTGTGGCAGCGCACCGCGCCGGACGACCGGGGCGCCACCCGGAACCTGCGGCGGGCCGCGCACCGGCTCGGGGAGTGGGACACGGTGGAGCTCTACACCGGCATCGAGCTGGCCCGGGGCGACCGCCGGCTGGTGACGGTGCTCGGTCGGGACGAGCCGGGATCGGTGCTGGTCGACGCGCCGACCGCCGCCCACCACCAGGTCCGCGGGGAGTGACGGCACCGGGTGCCGGTCGCGTGCCGGTCGGTCCGGCGCGCCTCGCGGTGTGCCCTCACGGTGTCCTCGGGGTCGGCCGGTTGCCCGGACACGCCTCCCCGGTCCCTCGGTGGTTCACGGCCGGCCGGGTGTGGTCCCCCGGCCGGGACGGGTGCGCCCTCACACCGCGGGTTCGCGGGCGACCGGCCGCGCACCGAGACACGGGCGGGTGTCCAGCCACGCCCGCAGCCGCGGCAGCCGCTCGACCGCCTCGCGGTACGCCTCCACCGCGAAATTGGCCAGCATCTCGGCGTGCCTGCCGGCGGGGGAGTCGGGCCGCCAGCCCAGCAGGTGCCGCCAGCGCAGCGGCGTGCCGGCGATCGGTACCGAGACCAGCCCCGGCGGCGGCCGGAAGCTGGACTGGCACAGCGCCACCGCGTCACCCGACTCGGCCAGCTCGATGCATGTCCGTACGTCAGTTTCGTACATGTGACGGGGGGCGAAGCCGGCGCGGGCGCAGGCCGCGACGAAACAGTCGCGGAAGCAGCTCTCGCCGGGCGTGGCGGCCCACCGGGCGTCGGCGAGGTCGGCGAGGTCCACCTCGTCCTTGGCGGCCAGCGGGTCGGACTCGCGGAGCAGCACGAACACCGCGTCGACCGCCACCTGCTCCCACACGACGCCGGGCGCCGGGGGCGGGGGTGAGTCGCCGCAGGCCCCGATGAGGACGTAGTCGAGCCGGCCGGCGCTGACCAACTGGGCGAGCTCGGGTGGATCCCACGCGACGCGAGTGGTCAGGTGGGCGTGCGGGTCGTGGTTGCCGAGCCGGCGTACCAGGCCGCCGAGGATGGGACCGTTGACCGCGCCGATGCGGTAGCAGCGGACGTGCGAGTCGCCGGCGGCCAGCCGGGCCACCTCCTCCTCGAGCCCTTGCACCGCGGGCAGGACGATCCTCGCCCGTTCGAGCACCACCTCGCCGAGGACGGTGGGTCGCGCGCCGCGGCGGTCCCGGTGGAACAGCGGGCCTCCCAGGCTGCGCTCGATGCGCTGCAGCTGGGCGGTCAGTGCGGGCTGCGCCAACCCGAGGGCCGACGCCGCCTTCGTCACGCTGCCGTGGTCGGCGATCGCGCAGACGATCTGCAGGTGGCGCAGCTCCAGCTTCATACGGGAAACGGTATGGGCAAGTCCAGGGCCGGGGAAGAGTCCGGCGAGAGAAACATCGACGACTTTGGCGATGCGGTCCCTCGTACCGGTGAAGCGCTGTGTCGGTTGGACGACACGGGCCGGCCGGCGGTCGCGGTACGGTTCCGGGTAGCAGGAGGCGACGAGGAGGGCGATGGCGCGCGACAGTCGGCTGCGGATCGGGGGTTGGCTGACGGGCGTTCCACCCCGCGGCGCGCCTGCCGGCCGGCAGCGTGGCGGCCACGGGCCCGACCCGTCGCCCGTGCCGGACGGCGGGGCCGCCGACGACGCCCTCACCGTGACGGTGGGGCCGCCGTCCACCGTTGACAACCCCGTCCGGACGTCCGGCGGTGAGGCTCCGCCCGACCGGACGGTCGCGTGGCCGGAGGGCACCGGTGGTGGACCCGAGGACGCCACCCGTTCGCACGGGTGTGCCGGCCGCCTCTCCGAGGCTGACCGGCTGCCGTCGGAGGGTGCCGCGCGGCCGGTCGAGACCCCCGGGTGGCCGCCCCACGGCGCCGGCGTGCCGCCAGAGACTCCCGGTTGGCCGCCAGAGACTCCCGACTGGCCGTCCGAAGAGGTCGACCGGCCGTCGGAGGGTCCCGACCGGGCGTCCGGGGACGCCGACCCGGGGTCCAACGACGTCGACCCGCGGTTCGCGGGTGCCGACCGGCCGTGGGAGTCCGTCGGCCCGCCGCCCGACGCCGCCCGGTGGGCGGCGTCGGCAGCGGCGGATCCGGGCCGCCCCACGGGTACCGCCCGGTCCTACCGCGGGAGGCGGCGGCGCCGCCGGCCGCGCGGCCAGGTCGCTGCCGTCGCGGCGGTGGGGGGGCTTGGCCCTG
>VSBZ01000204.1:0-4774 GCA_047459215.1 Micromonosporaceae bacterium
CCGCCGGGCCGTTCGGGTGGCCGCTGGCCGGTGACGTCGTGGTCACGCGGGCGTTCGACCCGCCGCCGCGCCGGTGGCTTCCGGGACACCGGGGCGTCGACCTGGCGGGGTCGCCGGAGGCGGTGGTCCGCGCGGCCGGGCCGGGTGTCGTACGCTTCGCCGGTCTGGTGGCGGGCCGTGGCGTGGTCAGCGTGGACCATCCCGGTGGGCTACGGACCACGTACGAGCCGGTGACGCCGGTGGTGGTGGCCGGTGACCGGGTGGCGGCGGGCGATCCCCTCGGGACCCTGGCCGGGGGCCATCCCGGCTGCCCGGTCGCCGCCTGTCTGCACTGGGGGCTGCGACACGGCACCGTCTACCTGGATCCGCTCAGCCTGCTCGGGCTCGGCGGCTACCGCCTCTTCCCGTCGTGACGTCGACCGGTAGCACACCTGCCACCTGATCGTGCGTCCGTCCACAGGCACGGTCGCCGTCCACAGTCGCGCCGGTTCCCGCGTGTCGCGGAGCTCCCCACCGGCCAGTGTGGATGCCGTGACACAGGTGACGCAGGCGGTCGGGGCGTACGGCGAGCGGCTGGCGGTCCGCCACCTTCGCGAGGCGGGGCTGGTGCTGCTCGACCGCAACTGGCGCTCCCGTCACGGTGAGATCGACATCGTCGCCCGGGACGGCGACGTGCTGGTCTTCTGCGAGGTCAAGACCAGGCGGGGGCCCGGGTTCGGGTCGCCGGCGGAGGCGGTGGACGGGCGCAAGGTCGCCCGGCTGCGGCGGCTGGCGGCCGAATGGCTGGCGCAGTCCCGCGTGCGGCCGCGGGAGGTCCGGTTCGACGTCGTGTGCGTGCTCACGCCCCACCGCGGCAGCCCGACGGTCGAGCACGTGCGAGGTGCCTTCTGATGAGCTACGCGAAGGTCTGGTCCGCCGGGCTCGTCGGCGCGCGGGGGCACCTGGTCGAGGTCGAGGTGGACCTCGCCAACGGGCTGCCGCACGTGGCGCTCTCCGGCCTGCCCGACACGGCGGTGAACGAGGCGCGGGACCGGGTCCGCGCGGCCATCGTCAACTCCGGCGGCACGTGGCCCAGCCGGCGGATCACGGTCAACCTGCTCCCAGCGGCGTTGCCGAAGCACGGCACCAGCTTTGACCTGGCCGTCGCCTGCGGGGTGCTCGCGGGTGCCGGTGAGCTGCCACCGGGCCGGCTCGACCGGGTGCTGCTCATCGGTGAGCTGGGCCTCGACGGCACCGTCCGGCCCGTCCGCGGCGTGCTGCCCATGGTGCACGCGGCCGTCCGCGGTGGTCTCCGACGGGCGATCGTGCCGGTGGCCAACGCCGCCGAGGCGGCCCTGGTGCCCGGCGCGACCGTGCGTGCGGTGGACACGCTGCGGAGGCTGACCGGGTTCCTGCTCGGGCGGGACCGGCTGCTCGACCCACCGGACCGGCCGACGCCGGTGGCAGAGGCCGGGCCCGATCTCGCGGACGTGGTCGGGCAGGCGAAGGGCCGGCGCGCGCTCGAGGTCGCCGCGGCCGGCAACCACCACATGGCCATGATCGGCCCACCCGGCGCCGGTAAGACCATGCTCGCCCGGCGCCTGCCGTCGATCCTTCCGGAGCTGGACGACGAGGCGGCGCTGGAGGTGACGGCGCTGCAGTCGGTGGCCGGGGTGCTGCCCGAGGGTGCACCGCTCCGCCGGCGGCCGCCGTTCCAGGCACCCCACCACACCGCCAGCGTCGCGGCGCTCGTGGGTGGTGGCCCGGGCCTGGCCCGGCCCGGAGCGCTGTCCCTGGCTCACCGGGGCGTGCTGTTTCTCGACGAGGCTCCCGAGTTCAGTCCACGGGCGCTGGAGGCGCTGCGCCAGCCGCTGGAAGAGGGCGTGGTGAGCCTGCGCCGCGCCCACGGGGTGACCGAGTTCCCGGCCCGGGTCCAGCTGGTGGTGGCGGCGAACCCGTGCCCGTGCGCGAAACCGTCCGGTGACCCCGCCTGCGAGTGCACCCCGCTGGTGCGCCGGCGCTACCTCGGCCGCCTGTCCGGTCCGCTGATGGACCGGATCGACGTGCAGGTCACCCTGGCCCCGCTCTCGTCCGCCCAGCTGCTGGACGACCGGGCGCTGGTGGAGCCGTCGGCGGTGGTGGCCGAACGGGTGGTGAAGGCGCGCGCCGCGGCCGCGGCCCGGTGGGCGGAGTACGGCTGGCGCTGCAACGCCGAGGCGTCGGGTGCGGTGCTCCGCTCGCCCCGCTGGCGCCTGCCGGCGCGGATCCTCGCGCCGTTGCGGCGGGCGCTGGACACCGGCGCCCTCTCGGCGCGGGGGTACGACCGGATCATCCGGCTCGCCTGGACCATCGCCGACCTGGACGGCCGCGACCGGCCGGACGCGGGCGACGTCCACGAGGCCACCGAGCTGCGGACGGGCATGTCATGGTGAGCGCCGGCGGGACGGCGCGGGAGGAGGTCCGGCTGGCCCGGGTCGCGCTGGGATGGCTGGCCGAGCCGGGCGACCTGCGCCTGTGGATGCGCGTGCACGAGCACGGTCCGGTGCGGGTGCTCCGGGGGTTGACCGCCGGTGAGCGCGAGCGGATCGTGCGCCGGGCCGCCGACGGCCTGCTCGGCGACGGCGTCACCGCTCCCGGCGCCGCCGACGTCCGTGCCGGCCCGGGCGGTGACCGCGGCACCGGCCTGGACGGCCGGTCCACCGGAGCCGACCTTCTCCGGCTGGCCGAACGGACGCTGGCGGTCGCCGGGCGCCTGGGGGCCCGGGTGGTCATCCCCGAGGACGACGAGTGGCCGCACCAGCTGGACCAGCTCGTCACGATCTGCGACCCCACCAGCCGGGACCCGGTCGAGCGGGACGCGGCGCCGCCCCTGTGCCTGTGGGTACGCGGGCCGTGGCGACTGGACCAGGCGCTGGACAGCGCGGTCGCGGTGGTGGGGGCGCGGGCGGCCACCAGCTACGGCGTCCACGTGGCGCGGGAGATCGGGTACGGGCTGGCCGAGCGGGGGTGGACGGTGGTGTCCGGCGGCGCGTTCGGAGTGGACGCACACGCCCACCGGGGCGCGCTGGCGGCCGGCGGGGTGACCGTGGCGGTGCTCGCGTGCGGGATCGACCGTGCGTACCCGGCCAGCCACGCCGGACTCTTCGACCAGATCGCCGAGGAGGGTCTGCTGGTCAGCGAGTGGCCGCCGGGCGCCGAACCGTTCCGTCACCGGTTCCTCATCCGCAACCGGGTCATCGCCGCGATGGCCCGGGGGACGGTGGTGGTGGAGGCGTCGGCGCGCAGCGGATCGCTGGCGACACTGCGGCGGGCCGGGCAGCTCGGCCGCCACCGGATGGCCGTGCCCGGACCGGTGACCTCGGCGATGTCGGTCGGTTGCCACGAGCAGCTGCGCGACCCGGAGGTGCACCTGGTCACCGGTGTGCCGCACATCCTGGACCTGGTGGGACGGATCGGCACCGACCTGGCTGCGCCCGCCCGCGGGCCGGAGCGCGCCCGCGACCGGCTGGGCCCGGTCGAGCAGCGGCTCCTGGAGGCGTTGCTCGTGCGCAAGCCGCTGCCGACCGAGGCGGTGGCGGCCCGCGCCGGCGTCGGCATCCGCGACGCCATGCGGCTGCTGCCCGACCTCGCCGACCGCGGGCTCGCCCGGCGGCGCGGGGACGGGTACGTGCTCGCTCGGGACGCCGGCCGGCCGGTGGCGGATCCCGGCCCCGCCCCCGCGCCGTCATGACCGTCACCGCGTGCCGGCTTGACAGGCCGCCGGGCCGGCAGCGAGCGTCGGCGCGTGGGGTCGGCAACCGAGCAGATGCGCGCGGAGCTGCCGCCGCCGATGCGGTCGGCGGTGGACGGGTTCGCCCGCCACCTGAGCGGCGAGGCCGGCCGCTCCCCGCACACCGTGCGCGCCTACGTCGCCGACGTCGTGTCGCTGCTCGACCACGCCACCCGGATGGGCCGCACCACCGTGGCGGACGTCGACCTCACGGTGCTGCGCAGCTGGCTGGCCCGACGGCGCAGCATGGGCGCGGCCCGGTCGTCGCTGGCCCGCCACGCCGCCGCCGCCCGCACCTTCGGCGCCTGGGCCAGGAACACCAGGATCACGACGACCGCCTTGAACACGAGCGAGACCTCCGGCGGGATCCCGACGGAGTAGATCGTGGTGGTGAGCGCCTGGATGGTGAGCGCGCCGAGCAGCGTGCCCGCGATCGAGTACCGCCCGCCCGCGAGCGACGTGCCCCCGATGACGACGGCGAGGATCGCGTCCAGCTCCAGCCACAGGCCGGCGTTGTTGGCGTCGGCGGCGTGGACGTTCGCGCTGATCATCAGGCCGGCCACGGCGGCGCACAGCGCGGAGAAGACGTAGACGGTCCACACGATGCTGCGCGAGCGCACCCCGGCGAGCCGGCTCGCCTCCGGGTTGATGCCCACCGCCTCCACGAGGGTGCCGAGCGCGGTGCGCCGGGTGACGAGCGCGACGAGCGCGTACACCGCCGCCGCGACGACCACCGTCACCGGCACGGTGAACAGAGCGCTGCCGCTGATGCCGGAGAAGGTGTCGTTGTTGACGGTCACGATCTGCCCGTCGGTGACGAGCTGGGCGAGGCCGCGGCCCGCGGTCATGAGCACCAGCGTGGCGATGATCGGCTGGATGCCCAGGCGGGCGACGAGGAACCCGTTCCACGCCCCGAGCACCACCGCGAGGCCGAGGGCGAGCACGATGCCCGTGAGCGCGGCGCCGGAGCTCGCCGGGTCGGGGCTCGCGGCGATCCAGGAACACGCCACCGCGCCCCGGATCGCG
>VSBZ01000205.1:0-4755 GCA_047459215.1 Micromonosporaceae bacterium
CCGCGCGCCGCCGGGCCGGTGCGCCGCGAGCTGTGAGGACGAGGCTATGAACACGCTGGACGAGCTGGAGGCACTGTCGCAGCGCACCGACATCCCCGACTTCCGGGCCGGGGACACGGTCAGGGTGCACGCCAGGGTGGTCGAGGGCAACCGGTCCCGGATCCAGGTCTTCGAGGGCGTGGTGATCCGCCGGCAGGGCTCGGGCCCGCGGGAGACGTTCACGGTGCGCAAGATCAGCTTCGGGGTGGGCGTCGAGCGGACCTACCCGGTCCACAGCCCCGTCATCGACCGCATCGAGGTCGTCAGCCGGGGCGACGTCCGCCGGGCGAAGCTCTACTACCTGCGGGGTCTGCGCGGCAAGAAGGCGAAGATCAAGGAGCTGCGGGAGCGCCAGCCGGCCTGACCGCGTCCGCGACTCCTCGCAGTTTCGAAATCACCGCCGGAGGTCTAAGCTGTCGCCGGTGATGGGCGGCGACCACGGCGGCCGGCAGCCCGGTCGCGACGACGACAGCTACCCCTCGTACCTCCCGCGGTCGCGTGGACCCGAGGGATTCCAGGAGCGTGCCTGGCAAACCGAGACGTCGTCGTGGGAGCGACCGCCCGAACCCGGCACCACCCAGGGCGACTACCTGTACGACCCGGGCGCGGGGTACGGCGCCGGGGAGTCGTACGACCCCCGCGCCACCGGCACCCTGGGCGCGTACGACACCGTCACCGGTCGGAGCGGGTACGACACCGCGGCCGGGGGCCACGGCGGCTGGTACGACGACGGTCCCGGCGACTCACCGGTGCACGCCGCGGTCGGCGCCGGCGACGGCCGGCGCGGGCGGGGCCGGCGCCGCAGCTCCGCCGGCCGCGACGAGGGGCGGCGGGGACTGCCGCTATGGCAGGAGCTCCCCCTGTTGCTGGTCATCGCGTTCTGCGTGGCCATCCTGGTGCGCACGTTCGTCCTCCAGGCCTTCTACATCCCCTCCGGTTCCATGGAGGAGACGCTGCTGGCCGGCGACCGGGTGCTGGTGAACAAGCTCGTGTACCACTTCCGCGAGCCGGCCCGGGGCGAGATCGTCGTGTTCCGGGCCGAGTCGTGGTCGCCCCAGCCCAACCTGGACGACGACGTGGGCGTGCTGGCGCGCATCGGGCGGGCGCTGGGTGACCTCATCGGCATCAGCCGGCCGGGGGAGAAGGACTACATCAAGCGGATCATCGGGCTGCCCGGCGACCGGATCTCCTGCTGCGACGTCGACGGTCGGGTGTTCCTCAACGGCCAGCCGCTGGACGAGCCCTACGTCGTGTACAACGCCGCGCTCGGCGACCCGCCCGAGGGCGTCCGGGACTGCCGGAACCGCCGGTTCGACGAGGTGGTCGTGGAACCCGGGCACATGTTCGTGATGGGTGACCACCGGGCGGTCTCCCAGGACTCACGGTGTCAGGGCCAGGTGCTGATCGACGACATCATCGGGCGGGCCGACCTGATCATGTGGCCGAGCGACCGGTGGGGGCGGCTGCGGGCGCCGGAGATCTTCGAGTCCGTGCCGGAGCCGGCCGCGGCGGCGACGTCGCACCTTCCGTCGCCTGTGGAGCTGGTGGTCGCGCTGCCGGTGCTCCTGTCGCTGACGGCGGTCCGGGCCTGGCGGCGGACCGCCGCACGGTTCCCGTTCCCCGGAACGTAGGCTCGCGGGGTGACCGACGAACGGGACGGGAAGGCCGCGCCACGCGGCCCGCTGTGGCGTGAGATCGTCATCCTCCTCGGCGTGGCGGTCGTCGTGGCGGTCCTGGTCCGGACGCTCCTGTTGCAGACCTTCTACATCCCGTCGGAGTCGATGCAGCCCACGCTCGAGGTCTACGACCGGGTGCTGGTGAACAAGCTCGTGTACCGCTTCCGTGAGCCGGACCGGGGCGAGGTCGTGGTCTTCGAGGCACCGCTGGAGTGGCGCTCCAATCCCTCCGAGAAGGACTTCATCAAGCGCGTGATCGCGGTGGGCGGTGACACGGTGGCGTGCTGTGCGCCCGGCAACCGGTTGATCATCAACGGGCAGCCGCTGGACGAGCCGTACCTGTTCCGAGACGCCAACGGCGTGCCGGATCCCGCGGCGCCGATGGAGTTCGAGGTGGTCGTGCCCGAGGGGCGGCTGTGGGTGCTCGGCGACCACCGCAGCTGGTCGGGCGACTCCATGGACCACTACCGCACCTCCGGCGACGTGGATGCCGCCACCATCAGCGTGGACAGCGTCATCGGCCGGGCGTTCCTCCGCTACTGGCCGCTGGACCGGATCGGGTGGCTGTCGGTGCCCGACGAGTTCGACGCGGTGCCCGACGCGGCTCCAGCCCCGTCGGGTCGCCCACCGGAACGCGACGGTTCGGCGTTGGCTGCCTCCGCGCGCCCGGGCCTATGATGAGGGCTCTCGGGGGCTGAGCAGTCTCGGGGTGGGGTCACCTGCGGGTCGGCGACCAGCCCGTCCGGCTCCCGGTCCGGGCCTGACGCCGCCCCGCCGTACGGCCGGACCCGACCCGTACGGCCGGCCGGGCCGTCCCGCCGGCGCCTGCGGGGCGTGGTGGTCGCCCGAGCCGCACCCGGCTCCCGTCGGGTGTCCAGGAGGTGCCAGTGCTGTCCCCACCGCGGACCGTCGTGCGGGCGCAGGCCGGGCTGTACGGCCTGGAGCGTGCCCTGCGGCGGCGGGGGTTCACCCACGTGGCCGGGGCGGACGAGGCCGGCCGGGGCGCCTGCGCCGGCCCGCTGGTCGCGGCGGCGGTGGTGCTACCGCCGGGGCGGCGCGGGGAGATCGAGGGCCTGGCCGACTCGAAGCTGCTCACCCCGGCGGCCCGGGAGCGGGTGTACGACGCCGTGGTGGCGCGGGCGGTGGCGCACGCGGTGGTGGTCATCCCGCCGGAGGAGGTGGACGCGCGCGGCCTGCACGTGTGCAACGTGCTGGCGCTGCGCCGGGCCCTGGCCGCCCTGACGGTGCGGCCCGACTACGTGCTCACCGACGGCTTCCCGGTCGACGGGCTGGGCGTGCCGGGGCTCGCGGTCTGGAAGGGCGACCAGGTGGCCGCCTGCGTGGCCGCCGCCAGCGTGGTGGCGAAGGTCACCCGGGACCGGATCATGGTGGAGCTGGCGGAGCGGTACCCGTGGTACGGGTTCGAGGAGCACAAGGGGTACGCCACCGCCGAGCATTGCGCGGCGCTGGAGCGGTACGGTCCGTGTGCGGCGCACCGGTTCTCGTACGCCAACGTCGCTGGGGTCCGCGTGGTCGGGGCGAGGTAGCCTCGGCCTTACGACTGCGCGACGATGGGACCGGGCAGCAGACCGGGTCCGGAGGGTGGAGAACGATGAGCGCGGAAGAGCTCGAAAAGTACGAGACGGACATGGAGCTGCAGCTCTACCGCGAGTACCGCGACATCGTCCGCCAGTTCTCGTATGTGGTCGAGACCGAGCGCAGGTTCTACCTGGCCAACCAGGTGGAGCTGCACGTGCGCAACGCCGACGACGAGGTGTACTTCGAGGTCGAGATGCATGACGCGTGGGTCTGGGACATGTACCGTCCCGCCCGGTTCGTGAAGAATGTACGCGTCATGACCTTCAAGGACGTGAACGTCGAGGAGCTCGAGAAGCCGGACATCTCTCTTCCGGCCGACACCAGCTTCGGCACCTGAGCGAGGCGACCGCGCCGGCGGCGCAGGACATCTCGGGGTGACTCCCGGCGTGTGAGGTCGGTCCGCCGCCCCCGCGACGTGGGTGTCGGCCCGGTCGACGTCGCAGCCGTCCGTCGCGGCCCGGGCGGGTCGAGCACGCCGTCGCTGTCGGCCGGGTGAGGGCCGGGCGGCAGACAGCACCGGGGCAGCGGATCACCGCCGGGGTGCGTCGGGCACAGCCGTTTCGGGGCGAGTCGGGCATAGCGATCGGTCGCGCCTGGGGCGAGGCGCCATCGGGCGAGGCGCGATCTCCTGTCGGCCAGCCGTTACCGGTGTGGTCGGACGCCCCGCCCGACCCGCGGCGTACGGCGACGGACCGGTCACACCGTACGCGTCGAGGCGGTGCCGCCGCGGGCGCTGGTTCGGGTCAGCGGGGCAGGCGACGGCGGTTCTGGCCACCGACGGACCGCCGGGCGACCCGGACGACCAGCATCGCCACCGCCACCACGGCACCGATGACGAGGGCGTAGTAGAGCGCGGTCGCCACCACGCCGACCAGCCAGGTGAGCACCTTGATGCCGAGGTACACCCCGATCACGGCGAGCACCGCGTACAGGACGACCTTGCCCGCGCCCCCACCCTGCGCCATCTCGGAACTCCCCTCGCCGTCGGGCCTGGCATCCATGGTGCCACCGTGGCGGGCCGATGGCGAGAGTGCCACCGTGGCGGGCCGATGGCGAGCCGCGACCGGTCGGGCCGGCTCTCGGCCGGTGCGGGCGCGGGCTGTACCACCCGGCGCCCCGCACGCGGTCGCTGTCCACACCGCTGTCTTCCGTCCACAGCGCGCGGCCGGGACCTCCGCCGACCAGGGTGGATCGGGCACGCTCACGGCGTGGCGGACCGGGGCGGGCATCGAGGCGTGCCGACGTCGACGGGCGGTGCCGCATCCGTCCGGCAGTCGAGCCGGCTCCGGACGGTCCGCGTGGGGCCGGTCCTGGCGGTGTTCGTGGTGCTGCTGCTCGCGGTCCATTCCGCCGCCGCGCCCGCCCGTCCGGCCGCGCGCGTCGCCCCGTCGGCGTCGAGCACGGCGGTCGCCGCCGGGCCGTTCGGGTGGCCGCTGGCCGG
>VSBZ01000034.1:0-27458 GCA_047459215.1 Micromonosporaceae bacterium
GTCACGGACGGAGTCGGCGATCAGCCAGACCCCTACCCCGAGCACGGCCAGGATCACCAGCGCCAGGAGGCCGAGCGCCGCCGGTAGCCACCACGGCCCGGACGGCGGTTCCCCGGGAACCTCCCCGGAGACCCAGGAACCGTCGTCGAGCTCGGTGGCGGGACGCCGCGGAGGGGGTACCGGCGCCCGCCCGGACCATCGGGGCGCGGTGACGGCCGCCTCCGGAGCCGGCACGACCACCGTGTTGTCCACGGCGGCGGGTGCGACGAGGGTGTCGTCCGCTGGACCGCCCCGCGGCACCACGGCCGTCTCGTCCGCGGCCGCGGGCGCCACCAGAGTGTCATCCACCCCACCACCGGCCGGCACCACCACCGTCTCCTCCGCGGCCGCGGGCGCCACCAGAGTGTCATCCACCGCACCACCGGCCGGCACCACCACGGTCTCGCCCACGGCAGCGGGGGCCACCAGGGTGTCGTCCGCCTGCGGCTGTGGCGGAGCCTCCGATGCGGCGGGACGCTCGGTCACCGGGGTCCGACCGCCCGCCTGCGCAGCGGCCGCGCCGTCGGCGCCGGACGGTGGCGCGGGTTCGCCGTCGCCGGCCTCGGTTTTCTCCCCGGCCCCGGTACCGTCCGCGGCTGTGGCACCGTCTCCGCTCCCGGCACCGTCCCCGGCTTCGGCCCCGCTCCCGGCGTCCGGATCCGACCCGTCGGTCGTACCCTCGGACTCCGCGTCGGCGGCGGAGTCCTCGCCGTCGGCCGCCGTCGCGCCGGCCTCGGCACCGCCGGAACCCGCGGCCGGGCTCTCGGGCTCCTCTCCGGTGGGGTGGTCTACGGCCATGCCTCCATCCCATCACGGCCGCACTCACCCCCCGTCGCCGTCCCGTGGTGCTCCGTCACGGGGTCGCACGAGCTCTCATCGCTCGATACGCTGCCCGCCATGGTGGTACGCAGATGGGGCAGCGCGGCAGCGCTGGCGGTGGGAGTGGCCGCCGCGGCCGGTGCCGCCCAGGTGGGCCTCGCCTACGGCATCGGCGTCATCGCCTGGCCACCGCTTCCGGAGGCCACCGCCGACGAGGCATGGTCGGCGAGCCTGGCGTGGGCGTGCTGGGTCGCCGCCACGTCGACGGTCGCCGGAGCGGTGCTCACCGACCGGCTGCGCGCGCGGCCCGCCGGGGATGCGGCGCCGGTGGACGACGCCCGGCTCGCCCGCCTCCTCTGGCGCCTCACCCTCGCGGTGGCCGGAGCGGTCGGTGCGCTGGTGACCGTGATCCTGGTGGCCGTGCCGGCACGCGAGTCGGTCGTCGCGGGCGTCTCCGCTCCGCAGGCGGAGGCGGCCGGGTACGCGCTGCTCGGGGTGCTCGGCGGCGCGGTGATCGCCGTCGCCGTGCTCGCCGCCCGGGCGGCCGCGACGAACCTCATCGTCACGGCCGCGTGGCTGTGGCTGCTGGCGGCCGCCTCGGTCACCGACCACCTGGTGCGCGGCCGCGACTGGGACCGGGTGCCGCTGGGGTTCTGGGACCTGGACCTCGACCAGCCGATGTTCCGTAGCATCCAGCTGGTCGACGCCGCGATCTGCCTGGGCTCCGCCCTGCTGGTCGGCGTGCTCGCCGCCCTCCCGGCGGCCCGCCGACACGACCACCCCGCCGGCGTGGTCGTGTCGGGTGTCACCGGCCCGCTGGTGCTGTCGCTGGCGTACCTGCTGGCCCAGCCCGACCTCACCACCGCCACGGCCACGGACCTGTCCCGCAACGTGCTCGTCCCGTACGCCGTCGTCACCGGGCTCGCCGGCTCCCTGCTGGCCAGCACGTTCGGCACCTGGCGCGACCGGGTCCCGGCCGGCACGCCCGCGCAGGGCCCGGTGGTTCCCGCGCCCCGCACCCCGGATACCGGCACCGGCACCGCCACGGGTTCCGGCGGGAGCGGTGGCAGCACCTCGGACACCGGCTCCGGCAGCACCTCGGACACCGGCTCCGGCAGCACCTCCGGCACCGGTGGAGGCGCCAGCGACAGCGACACCGGCGACGGCGAGCGCGCGGCCGCGCCGCGCAAGCGTGCCAAGGTCCGCCGGTCCGGCTGACCGCCCGCGTCCCCTCCGGCCGTGGCCGCCACGGGTCGCCGCCTAGGTGCGCGGCATCTCCCAGGTGTGGACCGGCTCCCCGGAGCGCTGCAGTTCGACGTACCGCTGCAGCATCGCCCGCAGCGCCGCCGGCCGGTCCAGACCCCGCCGCTCCTCCGCCTCGACCGTGGCCAGCTGCCACACCGCCCCGGTGCGCCCGGTCAGGCAGCGCTGCTCGACGATGCCCAGCAGCCGGTCCCGGATCCTGGGGTCGACCCCGTACCGGTCCAGGCCCTCGTACGCCTTGGGCAGCAGCCACTCCAGGACCAGGTCGGTGACCTTCACCTCGCCCAGGCGCGGCCAGTGGACGGTGGCGTTCACCCCCAGGCGCGCACCGGCGTGGAAGTTCTCCTCCGCCGCGGAGAACGTCAGCTGGCTCCACACCGGCCGGTCCTCCTCGGCGAGTGCCCGGGTGAGACCGAAGTAGAAGGCGATGTTGGCCAGCAGGTCCGCGACGGTCGGCCCGGTGGGCAGCACCCGGTTCTCCACCCGGAGGTGCGGGCGGCCGCCCATGATGTCGTACACCGGCCGGTTCCACCGGTAGATCGTGCCGTTGTGCAGCCGCAGCTCCGACAGGGTCGGCACCCCGCCGGAGTGGAGCACCTCGACCGGGTCCTCGTCCTCGCAGATCGGCAGCAGGGGCGGGAAGTACCTGACGTTCTCCTCGAACAGGTCGAAGATCGAGGCGATCCACCGCTCGCCGAACCACGCCCGCGGGCGTACCCCCTGTGCCTTGAGCTCCTCCGAGCGGGTGTCGGTGGCCTGCTCGAACAGGGCGACGCGGGTCTCGTGCCACAGCCGGCGGCCGAACAAGAACGGCGAGTTGGCCCCGATCGCGATCTGGATGCCGGCGATCGCCTGCGAGGCGTTCCAGTACGCGGCGAAGTCGTCCGGAGAGACCTGCAGGTGCGGCTGCGCACCGGTGCCGGCGGCCTCGGGTGCGATCGAGTCGGTCGTGACCTGCAACCGCTCCTCGCCCCGGATGTCGAGGACGATGTCCTCTCCCCGGGCGGCAATGATCTGCTCGTTGAGAGACAGGTACCGCGCCTCCTGGGACATGTTCGCCATCACCGCGTGGGCCGGCGTCAGCGTGGGCAGGATGCCGATCATCACCACGCCGGCCCCGAGCTTGCGGGCGTGCTCGTCGGCGCGCCCGAGCCGCTCCGTGAGGTCGCGCTCGTAGTCGGCGAAGCCGTCCCCGGCGATCATGCGTGGCCGTGCGTTCAGCTCCAGATTGAACTGACCGAGCTCCTTCTGGAAGCTGGGGTCGCCGAGGTCGGCCAGGATCTCGCCGTTGCAGATCGCCGGCTCACCGTCCGCGTCGGCGAGCGCGAGCTCGAGCTCCAGCCCGGTCATGGGTGAGTCCGTGTCGAACCGGAACGCGTCGAGCATGAGCGCGAAGACGTCCAGGCACCGGTGGACCTTGCGGCGGTACCGGGTACGGTCCTCCCGCGTGAAGGTCGCCGGTGAGATGCGCTCTCCCATGGGCACCTCCCGGCGGCCACTGCGATAAGTGTTCGCGCCTCTACGTTATGAAACAGGCGGCCGTGCGGGCCAGAGACAAATCGGACGACGTGCGGCGCTGCGTACCGGTACGACCGCGAGGCGTCATCCGCCGCTTCGGGACTCAGCTTTCTGCTGATCAACTATTGGTACGATGGCGGCGTGGTCGCCGGCCTGCAGGATCCCCGGATCACGGCGTTCGGCCTCTTCACCGAGGCGCACGCCGGCCTGGTCGCGCGCCTGTCCGCGCACCTGTCCGAGCACGGCATGTCGCTGGTCGAGTTCGAGGTGATGATCCGGCTCGGACGGTCGCCGGAGCACCGCCTGCGGATGACCGAGCTCGCCGGGCAGGTGGCGCTGACCACGAGCGGGATCACCCGGGTCGTCGACCGCCTCGAACGGGAGGGTCTGGTGCGCCGGCAGGCGTGCCCGGAGGACCGGCGCGGCCTGTGGGCGGTTCTCACCCCGGAGGGCCTGGAACGGCTGTCCGCGGCCCTGCCGGGCCACCTGGCACTGCTGGAGCAGTTGTTCACCGGCCGGTTCCCGCCGGACGAGCTCGCCACGCTCATGAACCGGCTGCGTGACATCCGGGACGAGGTGAACCCGACGGCCGCACCGGCCCCCACCGCCGCCCTGCCCCGGTGAGGCCCGGCGGCTGACCGGCGGCCGACACGACGACCACCAGCCGCGCGCCGGCCCGGGACGCCGGCGTGGCCGCCCACCCGGCCCGCGTGATCGTCGCCACCGGCAGAAACGGCGGCAGAAACGGCGACGACCGGCCCCCGGCCTGTAACTTCCGGGCGAATCGGTCACCGGCCGAGGCTACGCTTCCCTTCCGGGACGTCGCGTTGTGGAACTCCGGCCCACGTCCTGAGGTGGCCCGTCCGCCCAGGATTCGGGGGGTACACGGGGACGGGTGCGGGTGGAGCTGGGGGGCTCCACCCGCACCGTATGCGTGGCGTGTGACCGCTCCCGGCCTTGTGCGGGAGCGTCGTCCGGTGCGAGAGAGCGTCGTCCTCAACCTCGTGCGACAGCGTCGCTCTCGCCCCGTCCGACGGCGTCGTCCGGCCCCGACCAGGACGGGACGCCGTTGTCAGCCAGCAGCCTCTGCTCGAACGGCAGCAACGTGATCCCGCTCTCGGCGACCACGCGCGCCAGGTCCGCCACCACCGCGGCGCGCTGCTGCGGCTCGCTGGTGCAGGCCGCCAGGCCCACCAGCGCCTCCACCAGGTCCCGCCGGTCCTGACCGCGCCGGAACCCGGCGACCGCGCTCTCGAACCACTCGGCCGCCCCCAGCCGGTCCCCCCGGGCCAGGGCCAGGCGCGCCTCGATCATCGCCGCCTCGCCGCCGACCTGATGCTGCTCGTCCGCAGCGCGCAGCTTCTCCAGCACACGTTCGGCTTCCCGGAGCCGGCCGAGCGCGGCCAGCGCCTGGCCGACGGTGCCCAGCACCCGCCGGCGGTGCCCCGGGTCGCCGACCTCCGCCAGCCGCACGAGCACCCGGCAGCCGCGGGTGACCGCCTCCTCGTAGCGCTCCTGCAACCGCGCGACCTCGGCGAGGTTCGCACCGACCAGCACCCGCAGCCGGTCGTCACCGACCTCGGCCGCCAGCCGGTCCGCCGAGGCCAGCCGGCGGCGTGCCGCCAGCAGGTCCCCGGTGCGGATGTCGTGCCAGGTCAGGTTCGTCTGCGCCACCGCCTGCTCGCGCAGCCTGCCGGCCCGCATCGCCGCGGCCAGGGCGGCAACGGTGTGGCGACGGGCGTCCTCGTACCTGCCCTCCGCGAGACACAGGGCGCTGAGCACGTTCGAGGCGGCGAGCTCGCCGACGACGTCACCGAGGCGCCGGAACTCCACCAGCGCCGACTCCGTGGCGGCCAGCTCCGCCGCTCCCTCCCCGTGCTCGTTGGCCAGCTGGGCCAGGCCGACCTGCGCCCAGGCGCGGAGGGCGGGCGGCGCGTCGGCGGTCCGCGGATCGTCCAGCAGCCGGCGCAGCCACCTGCGCCCGGTGACGTCCCGCCCTCTCAGGCGCCACCACCGCGGAAGCTGCGCGGCCAGCCGCAGGGCGGTCTGCGGGTCGTCGTTGGCGGCGTGGCTGAGCGCCGCCCAGATGTCGGCCGCCAGGTCGTCCAGGCGGGCCACCGCCAGCCGCATGTGCGGGCCGGCGAGCTGCGGTGCGGTCCGCTCCGCGTACTCCGTGATCACCCGGGCGTGCGCCCGTCGCGCCGCCGCAAGCTCGCCGTGCCGGGCCGCCTGCTCGGCCGCGAAGTCGCGCACCACGTCCAGCAACCGGAACCGGTGCTCCCGGGCACCGCTGACCGCGGCCAGGCCGAGGCCGACCAGCCGGTCCAGCAACGGCAGCGGATCCCGCCCCAGGTCCAGCAGCCGCTCGGCGAGCTCCACCGACCACCGGTGACGGAACACCGACAACCGCCGCAGCCCGTACTGCTCGGACGGGTTCAGCAGCCGGTAGCTGCCCGCGACCGCCTCCCGCAGGGTCTGCTCGGCACCCTCGCCGAGGTCGAGCACCCGGTCCCCGTACCGTTCCAGGATCTCCGGCAGCCGCAGCAGCCGCCCGTGGGCGGCGGCCAGCTCCAGCGCCAGCGGCAGGCCGCCCAGCCGTCGCACCAGCCCGATCAGTGCCGGGATCTCGTCGAGCGCGGGAGGCTCCGGACGCACCCGTGCCAGGCGGTCCAGGAACAGCGCCGCCGCCGGGTACGCCGCCACCTCCTCCAGGGACATGTCGTAGCGGGCCGGCGGCGTCGCCAGCGGAGCCAGCGGCCAGACCCGCTCGCCGGGCACCCGCACCGGCGCCTGACCGGCCATGATGACCCGGACTCCCGGCGGCAGCATCCGCAGCACTTCGCGCACCTTGTCCGGGGCCCGCTCCACCGCGTCCAGCACCAGCAGCACCCGCCGGCGGGCCGCCCGGGCGCCGAGCTCGGCCAGGTCCGCTACCCCGTGCACGAAGCAGATGCTCGCCAGGGTCTCGACGATCTCCCCCTGCTCGTCGATGGTGATCCCGGCGACCCCGCCGGGGAACCGCGAGGCCACCGCGTGGGCGACCGCCAGCACCAGCGCGCTCTTCCCCACGCCGGCCAGGCCCACCACGGTGACGACCGCGGGTCCGCGCGGTCCGGGAGTGCTGATGAGCTCCGCCAGGTCGGCCAGCGCGCGGTCGCGTCCGATCAGCGTGGGCGGCGGCGGCAGCGGGCTGCCGACCCGGCTCTCCTCCACCGGCACCGTCCGCTGCGCGGGTACCCGCACGTGGCCGGGCCGCGCGGCCCTGAGGAACTCGTCCCGCTCCGCTCCGGACAGTTCCAGGGCGTCGGCGAGCAGCACGGCGGTGGAGCGCTGCGGGCGGTTGGTGCGGCCCCGCTCCAGCTCCCGGACGGTGCGCACGGCAAGGCCCGCCCGGGCGGCCAGGTCCGCCTGGGTGAGCCGCAAGGTGCGCCGGCGCTGGCGCAGCAGCGCCGCGAAACCGCCGTCCTGCGCCGTCATCGCGGGCCCAGCCTACGGCCGGTCGCCGCACCCGGCGAGACGAACGTCAAAGACCCGACGCCGTAACCGTCAGGGATCTGACGCTGTGAACGGACAAACCGCCCGGACCGGCCGGCGACGTACGCGGCGTCCGCCGCCGCGCCGCCGGCGCACGAGCCGGGTCCGAGGCCCGCAACCACGACGGCTCACCGGCCGGTCGCCACCCGCGATCGGCGGCGGCTCACGGGCCGACGTCGCCCGGCGCGGCCCGGCCGCTCACCGACCGCGGTCCGGTGCCCGCGGAAACCCGGCAACCTGCGGGCCAACGGTCACAGGCCGAGGTCGCGCGCGATCACCATGCGCTGGATCTCGGAGGTCCCCTCGCCGATCTCGAGGATCTTCGAGTCGCGCCAGAACCGCGCCACCGGGAACTCGTTCATGAACCCGTACCCGCCGTGCACCTGGGTGGCGTCCCGGGCGTTGGCCACCGCGGCCTCGCTGGCGTACAGCTTCGCCACCGCCGCCTGGCGCTTGAACGGCTGGCCGGCGAGCATCCGCGCGGCGGCGTCCCGGTAGGCCAGCCGGGCGGTGTGCGCCCGCACCTCCATGTCAGCGATCTTGAACTGGATGGCCTGGAAGTCGCTGATCGGCCGGCCGAAGGCGTGCCGCTGGCGGGCGTACCGCACCGACTCGTCCACGCAACCCTGCGCGAGCCCGGTGGCGAGCGCGGCGATGGCGATCCGTCCCTCGTCGAGGATGCTGAGGAACTGGGCGAACCCGCGACCCCGCCTGCCGAGCAGGTTGCTCGCCGGCACCCGGCAGTCCTCGAAGGTGAGCTCGTGGGTGTCCGAGGCGCACCAGCCCACCTTGGAGTAACCGGGGTGCACGGTGAGCCCCGGCGTGCCGCTCGGGACGATGATGGCGGAGATCTCCTTGGAGCCGTCCGGGTTCGTGCCGGTCACCGCGGTGACGGTCACCAGCGCGGTGATGTCGGTGCCGGAGTTGGTGATGAACGCCTTCGATCCGTTGATCACCCACTCGTCGGTGCGCTCGTCCAGCACGGCGCGCGTCTGGGTGGCGGCGGCGTCCGACCCGCCGCCGGGCTCGGTCAGCCCGAAGGCGGCCAGCGCCTCACCGGTGACCAGCCGGGGCAGCCACCGTTCACGCTGCTCCTCGGTGCCGAACCGGTAGATCGGCATGGCGCCGAGGGACACCGCCGCCTCGAGCGTGATCGCCACGGATGAGTCCACTCTGGCCAGTTCCTCCAGCGCCACGCACAGCGCCAGGTAGTCGCCGCCCATGCCGCCGTACCGTTCCGGGAACGGCAGGCCGAACAGGCCCATCTTGCCCATCTGCCGGACGATGTCGTACGGGAACGTGTGCTGTTCGTAGTGCGTGGCGATCGTCGGCGCCACCACCTCGCGGGCGAACTCGCGCACGGTCTCCGCGAGCGCCCGGTGCTCCTCGCTGAGCATGTTCCGCTCCTCTCTGGGGCCGGATGACCTCCCGGCGGGCGTGACCGGCCGGCGCCACCGGTCGGCGGGCCTACACCGGGGTGACGCCGTGGCGGCGCCGTGAGAAGTGGCGGTCCTTTCCCCGTGCCAGGGCGAACCGGCGTACGAGCTCGCCCCGCAGCTCCCCGGGCGTCACCACGGCGTCGACCACGAGCTCACTGGCCAGCCGGATGATGTCGATGTCCTGCTCGTACTCGGCCCGGCGGGCGGCCACGAACGCGGCCCGCTCCTCCTCGGTCGGCAGCTGGGCGATCTTGTTGGCGTAGACGGCGTTGACCGCCGCCTCGGCCCCCATCACCGCGATCTTGGCGGTGGGCAGCGCCAGCGTCGCGTCGGGCGAGAACCCCGGTCCGGCCATCGCGTACAACCCGGCGCCGTACGCCTTGCGGACCACCACGCAGATCTTCGGCACGGTCGCCTCGGAAACGGCGCTGATCATCTTGGCGCCGTGCCGGATGATCCCCTGCTTCTCCACCGCCGTCCCCACCATGAACCCCGGTACGTCGGCGAGGAACAGCAGCGGCACGTTGAAGGCGTCGCACAGCTGGATGAACCGGGTGGCCTTGTCGGCGGAGTCCACGAACAGCACCCCGCCCTTGTGCATGGAGTTGTTCGCCACCACCCCGATCGGGTGTCCCTCCAGCCGGGCGAACCCGACCACGACCTCGCGGGCCCACAGCTCGTGGATCTCGAAGAACGACCCCTCGTCCACCAGCCCGCGGATGAACCGACGCATGTCGAAGGCCTGCCGCTCGTTGGCCGGCACCAGCGTGGCCAGGTCGATGCCGGCCTCCGGCGGCGCCGCCGCGGTCACCGGTGGCTCGCCGGTCCAGTTGGAGGGCAGGTACGACAGGTACCGGCGCACCACCGACAGCGCCTCGTCCTCGTTCCGGCACAGGAAGTGCCCCACCCCGCTCTCGGTGCAGTGCACCCGGGCGCCGCCCATCGCCTCCAGGGTCGTCTTCTCGCCGGTGACCATCTCGACCATCCGGTCCGACCCCAGGTACATGCTGGCGTTGCCCTCGACCATGGCGGTCACGTCGCAGAACGCGGGGATGTACGCACCGCCGGCGGCGCTGGGGCCGAACAGGGCGCACACCTGCGGGATCGCCCCGGAGGCGCGGACCTGGTTCCAGAAGATCCGCCCGGCGCCGCGCCGGCCGGGGAACAGCTCCACCTGGTCGGTGATGCGGGCGCCGGCGGAGTCGACCAGGTAGATCATGGGGACGCCGGTGGTGTACGCCTTCTCGATGATCCGGATGATCTTCTCGACCGTGCGCGCCCCCCACGACCCCGCCTTGACCGTGGAGTCGTTGGCCATCACGCACACCGGCCGTCCATCCACTGTGGCCTGGCCGGTGATGACCCCGTCGGCGGGCAGCCCGTCGGCGAGCACGTTGGCCAGCGCGCCGTCCTCCACGAAGGAGCCCTCGTCGACGAGGCGGGCGATCCGCTCCCGGGCGAACAGCTTGCCCTTGGCGGCGTTGGCCGCGTGGTACCGCTCCGCCCCGCCGGCGTACACGCGTTCCCGGAGCTTGGCCAGCTCCTGCTCCCCGATCGTCACGTCGACCACCTCACCGGGCGTACCGCCTGCCCTTAACGATCGTTAGGCTACCTCACGCCGGCCGGTGGTGGGGTGCCGCCCGGGCGGCGGGGCCCGGCGTCGGAGGTCAGGCGGCGACCAGGCGGGTACGGGGACCGGCGCGCAGCACGCCGGAGGGCAGCTCGCGCCCGACGATCTCCTGGGCCAGCTTGGCGACCTCGATCAGCGCCTCCAGGTCGATGCCGGTCTCGATGCCCATGTCGTGCAGCATGTGGACCACCTCCTCGGTGGCCACGTTGCCGGTCGCCCCCGGCGCGTACGGGCAGCCGCCGAGGCCGCCGACGCTCGCGTCGAACTCGGTGACGCCCAGCTGCAGCGCGGTGAGGATGTTGGCCAGCGCGGTCCCGCGGGTGTTGTGGAAGTGCAGCAGCAGCGGCAGGTCCGGGTGGCGCTCGCGCACCGCGGTGACCACCTGCTGGACCCGGTACGGGGTCGCCATGCCCGTGGTGTCGCCGAACGAGACCCGGTCGGCCCCGTCGGCCACCACCCGGTCGACGATCCGCACCACGGCCTGCGGGTCGACGTCCCCCTCGTACGGGCAGCCGAAGCTGGTGGAGATGATGACCTCGGCGGTGGCGCCGGCCGCGTGCAGCATCCCGATCAGGTGCGCGATGTCGTCCAGCGACTCGGCGACCGAGCGGTTGACGTTGCGCCGGTTGTGCGACTCGCTGGCCGACACCACCACCTCGATCTCCGTGAACCCGGCGGCCAGTGCCCGCTGCGCGCCCCGCGAGTTGGGCACCAGCGCCGAGTAGCGGACGCCCGGTGCCTTGCGCACCGCGGCCCACACCTCCTCGGCGTCGGCCATCTGCGGGATCGCCCGGGGCGAGACGAACGAGACCGCCTCGATCCGGCGCACCCCGGTGGCGCTCAGCGCGTCGATCAGGCGCACCTTGTCCGCGGTCGGGACCGGGGCCTCGTTCTGCAGCCCGTCCCGCGGGCCGACCTCCCGGATGCTGACGCTCCTCGGCAGCTCACCCATGTCGCACCTCCTTCCCGATCGTCCCACTTTCGACCGCCCGCGCCATCCCACGAGCACCGCCGGGCGGTCGGGCCGGCCGGGGGGACGGGCGGTCGGCGTCAGCGCATCCGGGCGACGATCCCGGTGTCGTACTCGCCGGCGACGAACTCCGGGTGCTCCAGCAGCTCGGCGTGGAACGGCAGGTTGTGCTTGGGCCCGGCGATCTCGAAGGCCCCCACCGCCTCCCGGGCGCGCGCCAGCGCCTCCGACCGGTCGGCCCCGTGGACGACCAGCTTGGCCATCAGCGAGTCGTAGTACGGGGTGACGGTGGTGCCGGCGGCGTACCCCGCGTCGACCCTCACCCCCGGACCGGTGGGCTCGACCCACGTCGACACCTTCCCGGGACCGGGCAGGAACCGCTTCGGGTCCTCGGCGTTGACCCGCAGCTCCACCGCGTGGCCGACCGGCTCGGCCGGCACCTCCACCGGCTGTCCGGCGGCCACCCGCAGCTGCGCCTCCACCAGGTCGATGCCGAAGATCGCCTCGGTGACCGGGTGCTCCACCTGCAGGCGGGTGTTCATCTCCAGGAAGTAGAACTCGCCGGTGTCGGGGTCGAACAGGAACTCCACGGTGCCCGCGTTGCGGTAGCCGACCGCCTCGCCGGCGCGGACCGCCGCGGCCAGCAGGGCGGTGCGCTGCTGCGGGGTCAGCGCCGGCGACGGCGCCTCCTCGGCCACCTTCTGGTGCCGGCGCTGCACCGAGCACTCGCGCTCGCCCAGGGCCACCACGGTGCCGTCGGGCAACCCGAGGATCTGCGCCTCGACGTGACGCACCCGCGGGAAGTGCCGCTCCAGCAGCACCGCGTCGTTGCCGAACAGCCGCTGCGCGAAGCCGCGCACGCGCTCGTACTCGGTCGCGAGCGACTCCTCGTCGGTGGCGACCGCCATGCCCATCCCCCCGCCACCGGCCGCCGCCTTGACCATCACCGGGTAGCCGATCCGGCGGGCCTCCGCGCGGGCAGCGTCCACGTCGGGCACCGGCTCGCC
The DNA here is from genome assembly GCA_047459215.1 of Micromonosporaceae bacterium. Classification (GTDB taxonomy): domain Bacteria; phylum Actinomycetota; class Actinomycetes; order Mycobacteriales; family Micromonosporaceae; genus Natronosporangium. The sequence goes on from VSBZ01000034.1 coordinate 12,220, forward strand.
GGTGCCGGGCGCGACCGGCACCCCCGCGGCCGCCACGAGGTTGCGGGCGTTGATCTTGTTGCCCATGGCGGAGATCGTCTCCGGCTCCGGGCCGACCCACAGCAGGCCGGCGTCGGCGACCTGGCGGGCGAAGTCGGGGTCCTCGGACAGGAACCCGTAGCCGGGGTGGACCGCCTGCGCGCCGCTGGCGCGGGCGGCCGCCAGCAGCGCCGCGGCGTCCCGGTAGACCTGGGCGGGGTTGCCCCCGGTCAGGGGGACCGCCTCGTCCGCCTCGGCCACGAACGGCAGCTCCGCGTCCGCTTCGGAGTGCACCGCCACGGTACGGATGCCGAGTCGCCGGGCGGTCCGGATGATCCGGCGGGCGATCTCGCCCCGGTTGGCGATGAGCAGGGATTCGATCATCAGTGGGCTCCTCCGGTCGTCTCCTCCGCTCCTTCTGCCGCGCCGGCCGCGGCGTCGTCGGCGCGGCCGCCGGACCCGTCGCCGGCCCGGCCGTCACCGGCACCGTCGCCGCCGTCGAGGAGGGCGGCGAGCGCCCCGGTGCGCAGCAGGGCCGCCATGCGCTCCCGCTCGACCTCACCGGTCAGGAACGGGGTGGAGTTCATGAACCCGAACGTCGCGTGGACGAGGACCCGCGCCTCGGCCGCCGAGAGATCGGGCCGGACCGCGTCGAGCAGGCCGACCCATTCCTCGACGTAGAGGCGCTGCAGCCGACGGATCTCCCGTCGCGGCTCCTCCGGCAGCCGGTCCAGCTCCTGCAGGTGGACGGCGATCACGCCGGGGTTGGTGAGCGCGAACTCCACGTGGAAGTCGACCAGCGACTCCAGGGCGGCCCGGGGATCGCCGGGGTGCGCCGCGACCCGCTCGCGGGCGCCGTCCAGCAGCGCCTGGCTGACCGGCGTCAGCGCCGCGACCAGCATCGCCTCCTTGCCCGCGAAGTGGTGGTACAGGGCCGGCCCGGTCACGCCCGCCGCCGAGCCGATGTCGTCCATGGAGACGCCGTGGTACCCGCGCTCCGCGAACAGCCGGACCGCGACCGCGAGGATCTCGTCCCGCCGGTTCCCGCGGGTCGCCGGGGTGCTCGGTGTGCTGACCGCCATCCGGTCAGCGTACCCAGGCGGCCGCGATCGCCTGAACGCGCGTTCACCACTCACCGGTGGCGGTGTTGCGCGCGGTCGGCCCGCCGGGCAGGCTGGCGACATGTCGGTCTACCTCAGCCTCGTCGGATGGCGGCGGGCGATGGAGGCGGTGCTCGCGCTCGGCTCGCGCCTGTCCGACGTGCAGTGGGTCGCCCCCACGGAGTGCCCGGGCTGGACGGTCAAGGACATCTACGCCCACCTCATCGGCGGCGAGACCTGGATGGCCCAGGGCCATCCGCAGCCGGAGGAGGGGTTCGCGGTCTGGGCGTCGGCTCCGGTGCTGGCCCGGCGGGACCGGCCGGGCGGGGCGCTGCTGGAGGAGCTCCGGCAGGTGTACGAGCTGCGCCGGGTGCAGCTGGCCTCGCAGGACCTGGATCCGGAGCGGCCGGCGTGGCTGCCCAACGGCCGCCAGCACACGGTCGCGGTGCTGCTGCAGACCCGCGCCATGGACGTGTGGGTGCACGAGCAGGACATCCGGCGGGCGGTGGGCATGCCGGGCAACCTCGACAGTCCCGGCGCGGCGGTCGCCGGCGACCTGTTCGTGCGGGCGCTGCCGCGGATCGTGGCGCGGTCGGCCCGCGTGGCGCCGGGCTCGGCGGTCCGGCTGACCACCACCGGTGAGGTGGAGGTGGACGTGGCCGTGAAGGTCGACGCCGACGGCCGGGGCGTGCTGGTGGCACCGGAGCGGCCGGTGGTCGCGCACCTGACCCTCGGCTGGGAGGCGTACACCCGCCTCGGCTGCGGGCGGGGCAGCCCGGTCGACTACGAGATCGACGTCACCGGTGACCGGGCCGTGGCGGAACGGGTCCTGGCGGCGCTGCCGGTCACGCCGTAGCCCCGGTCCCGCCGTAGCCGCGTCCCTGCCGCCGGCGACCTCCAGCGGGGCGAGCTGCGGCCGCTTGGCGGTCACGCCGTCACCCGACGAGCGCCCGGTCAGCCGGCGGACGGTCCACGGAACGAGGTGCCGGCCGGCCCACCGCAGGTCGGCGGCGCGGGCCGCGGCCCAGGGCAGCGGCGCGGGCCGGGCGGGTGTCCGCCACCAGTCCGGGTCCGGCGACAATCCGAGCGCCGTGAGCACGTGGGCGGCCACCCGCCGGTGGCCGGTGCTGGACAGGTGCAACCGGTCGGCGCTCCACAGCGCCGGGTTGGCGAACTCGTCGTCCACCCAGAGGTCCACCAGGACCGCCCCGTGCCGTTGGGCGGTCTCGGCGACCGCCCGGTTGAGCAGCGCCACCCGGGGACCGATGACCCGGCGGGCGGGCAGCCGCGCGGTCAGGTCGGCGAACCGGAACACCACCACGTCGGCGCCGCTGGCGCGCAGCCGGGCGATCGTCTCGTCGAAGCGGGCGACCAGGCCGGCCCCGTCGAACCCCGGGCGCAGCACGTCGTTGCCGCCGGCGGCGAAGCTGATCAGGTCCGCCCCCATGGCCAGGGCGGATGGCACCTGCTCGGCCACGACCCGCGGGAACAGCCGGCCCCGGACCGCCAGGTTGGCGTACCGGAAGCCGGGTGACCGCGCCGCCAGCGCCGCCGCGACCAGGTCGGCCCAGCCGCGGTACCCCTCGCCGGACGGGTGCGGGTCGTCGAGCCCCTCGGTGAAGCTGTCGCCCACCGCCACGAAGCTGCCCCAGCCCGCCACGGTCACCTCCCGCTGTCGACCCCACCGCCGCAGCTGACCCGATCCTGCCACGACACCGGGTACGGCACCGTGGCCGGTCACCGCCACCGGTCTTGGCGACCGGCCACCGACGCCGGTCGCCGACGCACCTCGCCGTCGCCGGGCGCGCCACCACCGGACGCCGTCACCTCGGGTGAGTTCGGTGACCGGCCACCCGCCGCGGAAATTCGGCAGTGTGTCCGAGGTAACACTCGTACCCTGGGCGCCATGTTGCTGCGGATGTCGACGCTGTTCCTGCGGACGCTGCGCGAGGATCCGGCCGACGCCGAGGTGCCCAGCCACCGGCTGCTGGTGCGCGCCGGCTACATCCGCCGCGCCGCGCCCGGTGGGTACACCTTCCTCCCGCTCGGCAAGCTGGTCCTGGACCGCCTCGCCGAGCTGGTCCGGGCCGAGATGCTGGCGATCGGGGCGCAGGAGGTGCTCGTCCCCTCGCTGCTGCCCGCCGAGCCGTACCGGACCTCCGGCCGTTGGGAGGAGTACGGCGACGACATCTTCCGGCTGCGCGACCGGCGCGGCGCCGACCACCTCCTCGCGCCCACCCACGAGGAACCCGTCACCCAGCTCGTCAAGGACCTCTACTCGTCCTACCGGGACTACCCGGTGACCCTGTTCCAGATCCAGACGAAGTTCCGCAACGAGGCCCGGCCGCGGGCGGGGCTGCTGCGCGGCCGCGAGTTCCTCATGAAGGACTCGTACTCGTTCGACCTGGACGAGCGGGGACTGGCCGACTCGTACGCCGCGCACCGCGACGCGTACCTGCGCATCCTCGACCGGCTCGGGCTGCGGTACACGGTGGTGTCGGCGCTGGCCGGCCCGATCGGTGGGTCGGCCAGCGAGGAGTTCCTGGTCGAGGCGGACAGCGGCGAGGACACGTTCGTCGCCTGCCCGGCGTGCGGGTACGCGGCGAACGTCGAGGCGGTGACGACGCCGGCGCCGCCGGCGATGGACCCGGCGGCCGCGCCGCCGATGGAGGTCCACGAGACCCCGGACACCCCGACCATCGAGTCGCTGGTGGCGGTCGCCAACGAACGCAGGCTGGCCGGGCGGTCGGACTGGACCGCCGCGGACACGCTGAAGAACGTGGTCGTCCAGGTGCGGGCGCCCGGGGCACCGGAGCCGGAGCTGCTGGTCATCGGCGTGCCGGGCGACCGCGACGTGGACCTGCGGCGGCTGGAGGCGGTGCTGCACCCGCACCAGGTCTCGATCTTCGAGGACTGGGAGTCCCGGCCGGAGCTGGTGCGCGGCTACATCGGCCCGCAGATGCTGGCCAAGGCCGGCATCCGGTACCTGGTCGACCCGCGGGTGGTGCCGGGAAGCGCGTGGCTGACCGGCGCCAACGAGAAGGACCGGCACGCCACCGGGGTGGTGTGCGGGCGGGACTTCGTTCCGGACGGGACCATCGAGGCGGCGACGGTCCGGGAGGGCGACCCGTGCCCGGCGTGCACGCCGGGGGCGCTGACGATCCGTCGCGGGATCGAGGTGGGCCACATCTTCCAGCTCGGCCGGAAGTACAGCGACGCGTTCGAGCTGGATGCGCTCGGCCCCGACGGGCGGCCGGTCCGGATCCTGATGGGCTGCTACGGGCTGGGCGTCTCCCGCCTCATGGCCGCGGTGGTCGAGCAGCACCACGACGCCGCGGGCCTGGTGTGGCCGCCGGAGATCGCCCCGTGCGACGTGCACGTGGTGCCGACCGGGCAGCCGCAGCTGTCCGCCGCCGAACAGCTGGCGGGGGAGCTGGAGCGGCGCGGGCGGCGGGTGCTGCTCGACGACCGGGCGGGCGTCTCCGCCGGGGTGAAGTTCACCGACGCCGAGCTGCTGGGCATGCCGTGGATCGTGGTGCTCGGCCGCCGGCTGGGCGAGGGGTACGTGGAGCTGCGGCACCGGGCCACCGGGCGGCGCGAGGAGGTGCCGCTGGCCGAGGTCGCCGACCGCCTGGGGCGGCCGGCCGGGGACAACGCCGGATGACGACGTTCGTGCTCATCCCGGGCGCGGGCGGGCAGGCCTGGTTCTGGCACCGGCTGGTGCCCGAGCTGCGCTCGCGCGGGCACGACGCCGTCGCGGTCGAGCTGCCCGCCGGTGACGACACCGCGGGGCTGGCCGCCTACGCCGACACCGTCGTCGAGGCGGTCCGGCGCCAGGCGCCGGACCGGCCGGTGGTGCTCGTCGCCCAGTCGATGGGCGGTCTGGTCGCGCCTCTGGTCTGCGACCGGCTCCCGGTCCGGACGATCGTCCTGCTCAACGCCATGACGCCGGCGCCGGGCGAGACCGGCGCCCAGTGGTGGGAGAACACCGGCCAGGCCGCGGCCGCCCGGGCGAAGGCGGAGCGCGACGGCCGCGACCCGGACGCCCCGTTCGACCCGGTCGAGGTCTTCTTCCACGACGCGGATCCGGACCTGCTCGCCGAGGTGACGGCCGCGCCGGAACCGGTGCAGTCCGAGCGCCCGTTCCGCGACCCCTGGCCGCTGCCGGCCTGGCCCGACGTCCCGACGCGGTTCCTCGCGGCCCGCGACGACCGGCTCTTCCCGCTGGAGATGCAGCGTCGGGTGGTCGCCGAACGGCTCGGCGTCGAGGTCGAGGAGACGCCGGGCGGCCACCTCTCGGCGCTCACGCAGCCGGCCGCGATCGCCGATCTCCTGACCAGGGAGTGACCGGGGCCGCCCGGGGCGGCCTGCGTTGCCCGCCGACCGGACGCTCGCCCGCCGGGCGGGCTGGCCCGCACCTCGTGCCGCTGGTCGTGCGGGCGACCCTCGACGCGACGCTGCGCGGCCACGCGGCGGCCCGGTCGGCGTGGAGGAGGAGGATCTCCAGCGCTGTGCGGCCGGGTACCCGGTCGACCCGGCTACCCGGTCGGCTCGACCGGCCGACCCAGACCCTCCAGGACGACCGCGCCGGGCAGGTCGGCCAGGGACGCACCCGGGAGGACGAGCTTGCTGTGGCGTACCCCGGAGCCGACGACCACCTGCGGGGTGGCGGTGACGCGGGGATCGATGAGGATCGGCCAGCCGTCCGGCAGGCCGATGGGTGTGATCCCGCCGTACGCCATGCCGGTACGGGTGACCGCGTCCTCCGTGGGGGCGAAGCTCGCCTTGCGCACGTCCAGGTACCGCCGGGCGACGTTGTTGACGTCCGCCCGGGTGGTGGCCAGCACCACGCAGGCGGCGTACCGCGTCTCGCCACCCCGCCGGCCGGCCACCACCACGCAGTTGGCCGACGCCTCCACGGGCACGTCGTACGCCCGGCAGAACGCGGCCGTGTCGGCGAGTTCGGGGTCGATCGGGGCGACCAGCACCTCCGGAGCCGACCGCCAGCCGGCCAGCGCCTCGCGTACCACCGGTGCCAGCAGGTCGGGGCGGTTCGTGGCGGGCTCGGTGGTCAGCTTTCCCAGCACGGTCCCCGATCCTGCCACAGGTCCGCACGGGCGGCGGGCCGCGCGGGTGCCGTCGCGAGCCTCACGCCGCGGGTGACCGCCACCGGGAACGCGTCGTCGCGGCGCCGCCGGTCACCCCCGCCGGTGCGAGCCCCAGATCCGCGCCCGGGTGACCAGCCAGGCGATGGTGACCGCGCCCAGCACGGCCACCAGCCGGTTGAGGTCGACCGCGGGGCGCCAGGAGACCTCCCCGCCCCGGATGACGAACGCGCCGGCCGGCCGCGCCTTCACGCCGAAGCCGCCGCCCTCGCCCTGCTGTCCCTGCTGGTCGTGGCCGCCGCCGCCACCGCCGCCGCCGGAGACGGTCGCCCCCGCGATGACCGTCACGCCGTCCTTCTCGTACGGGTCGGCGAACACCCGCCGGACCGTGATCGACTGTCCCGCCCTTTCGAGCAGCTCGTCGAGCTTCATGCCCCACCTCCAGGCCGCCGGACCGGACGGTTCCAGCTTCCCACCGTCCCACCCCGCGCGGGCGGCGTTTGCGACCGTCACCCGGCCCGGCCGGCGGTACGCCCGACCGGCGGGCGCCACGGCACGGGGTCGCGCGGCACCGTCGCCCACCCTGTGCCCACCGCGGCGAGGTGGACCCGCCGGCGGGATCATCGCCGCTCCGGAGCGGTAGCGGTCCCCGGGCCGACACCCGTGCCGCGCGGTCGGCCCGCCGTGCCAGACCTGCGCCACCCCCCGCCGGCGTCACCATCGGAGCGGTCCGCCGGTGTGCCGCCCTGAGGATCGCGAAGGCCCTCCGATCTCCGCGTTCCACCGCCACCAGCGCGCCCGCGTCGAGGACGTACCGGGCCGTGTAGCCGCCCTCACCGGCGATGCCCAGACCGCCGGCACCGTCATGCGGCGTGACGCCGACGCGGCTGCCAAGGCTCGTGGGCGGCCCGGACCTCGTCCGGCGTGAGGACGCCGTGCTCCGACTCGTACTCGTCGATCGGCGCACCGAGCTCGGCGTTCGCGGCCTGTACCCGTGCCGCCCCGGATCGGCGCTGAATCGGTCCTGCCGGTCCCGGCGTGGGGTTCTGCAGCTCAGAGAGGAGGCTTGTGGAGCCGAGGGGACTTGAACCCCTAACCCCCGCCTTGCAAAGGCGGTGCTCTGCCAGTTGAGCTACGACCCCGTCGCGTGGACGCCCGCCGGTGCGGCCGCGGGCACCGCGGCGCCTACCCGGATCCGCACCGGTGCCGGCCGTGGCGGCCCGAGTCTCACGATGAGCTCGCGTCCGGTCCCGTGGTCGCCTCGTGCCACAACGCTCGCCCTTCCGCGGCGCTCCTGATCTTGCGTGCTATGAGCGCCGCCCCTGCCAGCAGGGTGAGGAGGAGCAACAGCTTCTTCCACATGTGGGACACCTTCGCGGTCGTGGGAGTGGGGCTAGCTGGAATCGAACCAGCGACCTCAGAGTTATCAGCTCTGCGCTCTAACCGACTGAGCTATAGCCCCTCGTCGCCGAGCAAGCGTACCGTACCGCCGCACCCGGCTGGTCGCCACCCACATCTCAACCGTAGACGGACGGCCGGCGTTCCCGGCCGGCCCGCCCGGTGGCCGGCGGGCGCCGCCCAGTCCCGCCTGGCGACGCCTAGTCCCGTTCGGCGAGGGTGATCTCGATGCCCCCGACCAGGTCGGCGCAGATGTTGTAGATGAACGCCCCGAGGGTCGCCAGCGCCGTGAACAGCACCACGTTGATCCCGCCCAGGAGCGCGGCGGTACCGAGCACGCCCCGGGCCGTGATCCGGAACCCCGTGTCGGCGTCACCGCCGGCGGCCGGGATCAGCTCGCCCAGGGTGTTGTTGATGCTGGCGAAGACGCCCATGGTGTCCAGGGCCAGGTAGAGCACGGACGCGGCGACGATCATGACGATGAACAGCACCAGCGACACCATGAACGAGAACTTCATGACCGACCAGGGGTCCACCCGACGCAGGCCCAGCCGGGCACGCCGCGGTCCCCTCGGTACGGTCATCGCCGTCCGGGTCGGCCGGACGGCCTCGTGGACGCGGGCGGTGCCCACCGCCAGCGGCCGGCGCCCCGCCACCGTCGAGGGCGTGGCGTCTGTCGGCGCTCCCGCCGGCGCCGTGGCCGGTGATGCCGGGACCGCCGGGAAGGGGGCGCCGAGGAGGGTACCCCGCAGGCGCGGGGCAGCGCTCGTGGCTGACGACGCACCCGGTGCCCCGCCCTCCGAGCCGGGCGTGTCCGTCACGGTCGCCTCTCCGGCGGCCGCCTCCGGCCCGGGCGGTGGCGGCATTCCGGGCGGCCGCACGTAGGTCGGGCGCTCGAACCACGGTGTGGAGCCGGTGGTGCGCCCCGACGCCCGCGGCACCGCGTCCGGCGTCGTGGTGGCCTCCGTGGCCGTGACGTCCCGGTCGGGAATGTCCCGGTCCGGCGTGGCCGTCGCCCGGTCCGGCGTGCCGGCCACGTCGTCCAGGGTGCTCGCCCCCGGTGCCCGGGTCCCGGACGCCTCGCCGTCGAAGGGCCCGCTACCGGTGACCGTGCCGGCGGACCCGGACGGTGGATCGGTGTCCGTGGCGACCACGGCGGTCCGGTCGCCGCCGCCCGGCCCGCTCGGCGGGTCGGCCCGGTCGGTGCGGTCGGCCCGCCCGGTCGCCGTGGAGGCGCCGTCGGACCCACCCTCGCCCGCCCGGTCGCCGGTGGCGGCACCGTCGACGGCGGCCTGCCCGCGGGCGTGGTCGGTCGCGGCGCCCTGCTCCTCGACCCGGTCCGGGGCGCTGGCGACCCCGGTCGCGCGGTCCCGCGGGTCGACCGACTCGTCGCCGACGCCGGCGGAGCCGCCCGTTGTCGCCGCTGAATCTCTCATGACGTCAGTCCTGTCCGTCGGGTTCGTCGGCGTTCTTCGCGATCGCCACGAGGCTGACACCTTCGGGTAGGTCCATCAGCTTCACACCCATTGTGTTCCGGTCCCGGGTCCTCCGTACCGGCTTCACCGGAGTCCGGATGACGCCTCCCGTGCTGGTGATCGCGAAGAGCTCGTCCTCTGGGCGGACCACCACGGCGCCGACCAGTGCTCCTCGCCGTTCAGTGATCTTCGCGGTCACGACACCCTTACCGCCGCGGCCCTGGAGCGGGTACTCCTCGATGGGCGTGCGCTTGGCGTACCCGCCGCCGGTGGCGACCAGCACGTCCATGCCATCCCGGACCACCTCCATGGCCAGCAGCTCGTCGTTGTCGCTGAACCGCATACCTATGACACCAGAAGTGGCCCGCCCCATGGGCCGCAACGCCTCATCCGTGGCCCGGAAGCGGATGGCCTGCGCCTGCTTGCTGACCAGCAGCAGGTCGTCGTTCTCCCCGATGAGCTGCGCCCCGACCACCTCGTCGCCTTCGCGGAGGTTGATGGCGATGATGCCGCCGGAGCGGTTGGAGTCGAACTCCGCCAGGGCGGTCTTCTTCACCAGGCCCTTGCGGGTGGCCAGGACCAGGTACGGGGCGACGTCGTAGCTGGAGATCTTGATCACCTGGGCGATGTGCTCGTCCGGCTGGAAGGCCAGCAGGTTCGCTACGTGCTGGCCCCGCGCCGCCCGGCTGGCCTCCGGCAGCTCGTACGCCTTGATCCGGTACACCCGGCCCTTGTTGGTGAAGAACAGGATCCAGTCGTGCGTGGAGCACACGAAGAAGTGGCTGACGATGTCGTCCTGGCGCAGCGACGCGCCCGTCACGCCCTTGCCGCCACGGCGCTGGGTGCGGTACAGGTCGGCCCGGGTGCGCTTGGCGTACCCGGTCCGGGTGATGGTGACGACCACGTCCTCGCGGGCGACCAGGTCCTCGATCGAGACCTCACCGTCGTACGGGACGATCTTCGTGAGCCGGTCGTCCCCGTACTTCTCGACGATCTCCGCCAGCTCCTCGGAGATGATCGCCCGCTGCCGCTCGGGCTTGGCGAGGATGTCCTTGAGGTCGGCGATCTTCAGCTCGATCTCGGCCAGGTCGTCGATGATCTTCTGACGCTCCAGCGCGGCGAGCCGGCGCAGCTGCATGTCGAGGATCGCGGTGGCCTGGACCTCGTCCACCTCGAGGAGGTTCATCAGGCCGGTGCGCGCCTCCTCCACCGTCGGCGAGCGGCGGATCAGCGCGATCACCTCGTCGAGCATGTCCAGCGCCTTGACCAGGCCGCGCAGGATGTGGGCCCGCTTCTCGGCCTCACGCAGGCGGAAGGCGGTACGGCGCTGGATGATCTCGATCTGGTGGGCGACGTAGTACCGGACGAACTGGGCGAGGTTGAGCGTGCGCGGCACCCCGTCGACCAGCGCCAGCATGTTGGCGCCGAACGTCTCCTGCAGCTGGGTGTGCTTGTAGAGGTTGTTCAGCACCACCTTGGCGACGGCGTCGCGCTTGAGCACCAGCACCAGCCGTAGGCCGGTCCGCCCGGACGACTCGTCGCGGATGTCGGCGATCCCGGCCAGCCGGCCCTCCTTGACCAGCTGCGCGATCCGCTCCGCCAGGTTGTCGGGGTTGACCTGGTACGGCAGCTCCGAGATGACGATCTGGGTGCGGCCCTTGCGGTCCTGCTCCACGTCCGCGACCCCGCGCATGAGGATGGCGCCGCGGCCGGTCCGGTACGCCTCCTGGACGCCGCTGGTGCCGACGATCAGGCCGCGGGTGGGGAAGTCCGGACCTTTGACGATCTTGATGAGCGCCTCCAGGGTGGTGGCCTCGTCCGCGTCCGGGTGGGACAGGCACCACTGGACCGCCTCGGCGATCTCCCGCAGGTTGTGGGGTGGGATCTTGGTCGCCATGCCGACCGCGATCCCCTCCGACCCGTTGACGAGCAGGTTGGGGAACCGGGACGGCAGCACCACCGGCTCCTCGGCCCGCCCGTCGTAGTTGGGGACGAGGTCGACGGTGTCCTCGCGGATGTCGCGGACCATCTCCAGGGCCAGCGACTGCAGCCGGCACTCCGTGTACCGCATCGCCGCCGGTCCCTCGTTGCCCGGCGACCCGAAGTTGCCGTTGCCCTCGATGAGGGGGTACCGCAGCGACCACGGCTGGGCCATCCGCACGAGCGCGGCGTAGATCGCCTCGTTGCCGTGCGGGTGGTAGTTGCTCATCACGTCACCGACGACGCGGGCGCACTTGACGAAGCCGCGGTCGGGCAGGTATCCACCCTCGTACATCCCGTAGAGGATCTTGCGGTGGACCGGCTTGAGCCCGTCCCGCACGTCCGGCAGCGCCCGGCTGACGATGACGCTCATCGAATAGTCGAGGTAGGAGCGTTGCATCTCCACCTCGAGCCCGACCGGCTCGATCCGGCCCCTCGTGAGGATCGGCTCGTCCGGCTCCGCCTCAGCGCTCCGATCGGGATCCGTCGGGTCCGTCACTGTCCCACCTTCACATCAGTCGTCGTGACCGGACCGGCCACGCCCACCCCGCGGGCGTGGCCGGAGGTCAGATGTCGAGGAACCGTACGTCCTTGGCGTTGCGCTGGATGAACGCCCGCCGCGCCTCGACGTCCTCGCCCATCAGGACGCTGAACAGCTCGTCCGCCGTGGCGGCGTCGTCGAGGGTCACGTGCCGCAGGGTACGGGTGGCCGGGTTCATCGTGGTCTCCCACAGCTCGGTGTAGTTCATCTCGCCGAGACCCTTGAACCGCTGGATGTCGGCCGGCTTGGCGTTGGGCTTGCGCTCCTGCCGCAGCCGGATCAGCCCGTCCCGTTCCCGGTCGGAGTAGGCGTACTGCACGTCGTCGCCCCGGCGGTCCCACTTGATCTTGTACAGCGGCGGCGCCGCGAGGTAGACGTGTCCCTTTTCGATCAACGGCCGCATGAACCGGAACAGCAGCGTCAGCAGCAGGGTCTGGATGTGCTGTCCGTCCACGTCGGCGTCGGCCATGAGGATGACCTTGTGGTACCGCAGCTTCTCGATGTCGAACTCGTCGTGGATGCCGGTGCCCAACGCGGTGATGAGCGACTGGATCTCGTTGTTCTTCAGGATCCGGTCGATGCGCGCCTTCTCCACGTTGAGGATCTTGCCCCGGATGGGCAGGATCGCCTGGGTGCGAGGGTCGCGCCCCTGCTTGGCGGAGCCGCCGGCGGAGTCACCCTCCACGATGAACAGCTCGCACTCGCGTGGGTCGGTGGACTGGCAGTCGGCGAGCTTGCCCGGCAACGACGCGGCCTCCAGCAGGGACTTGCGGCGGGCCAGCCGGCGCGCCTGGGCGGCGGCCAGGCGCGCCCGCGCGGCCTGGGAGGCCTTGGTGACGATGATCTTCGCCTCGCTCGGGTTGCGCTCCAGCCAGTCGGACAGCCAGTCGTTGCAGGTGCGCTGGACGAAGCTCTTGACCTCGGTGTTTCCGAGTCGGGTCTTGGTCTGCCCCTCGAACTGCGGGTTGGTGACCTTGACCGAGATGATGGCGGTCAGGCCCTCCCGGATGTCCTCACCGGTGAGCTTCTCGTCGCCCTTGAGCAGCTTCTTCTCGCTACCGTACCGGTTGACCACGTGGGTGAGGGACGCCCGGAAGCCCTCCTCGTGCGTGCCGCCCTCGTGGGTGTTGATGGTGTTGGCGAAGGTGTAGACCGACTCGCTGTACGACTCGTTCCACTGCATGGCGACCTCGACCGACATCCCGTCGCCCTCGGCCCCGAACTCGATCACGGACTTGTGGATCGGGACCTTGGTGTGGTTGAGGTGCCGGACGAAGTCGGCGATCCCACCCTTGTAGAGGTAGGTGATCTCGCGGGGCCGCTCGTCGCCCTCGGGGACGCGCTCGTCGCGCACGTGGATGGTGAGTCCCCGGTTGAGGAACGCCATCTCCTGGAGCCGGCGGCTGATCGTCTCGAACGAGAACTCGGTGGTCTCGAAGATCTCCGGGTCCGGCCAGAAGCTGATCGACGTGCCGGTGCGGCGGGTGGGCTCGATCTTCTGCAGCGGTCCGGGCTTGGACCGGTGGTACGACTGCCGCCACACCCAGCCGTCCTTGCAGATCTCCACCTCCATCCGGGTGGACAGGGCGTTGACCACCGAGATGCCCACGCCGTGCAGGCCGCCGGAGATCTGGTACGCCTTGCCGTCGAACTTGCCGCCCGCGTGCAGGACGGTCAGCGCCACCTCCACGCCCGGCCGCTTGAGCTTGGGGTGGAGGTCGACGGGGATGCCGCGGCCGTTGTCGACCACCCGCACCCCGCCGTCGGCCAGCAGGGTGACGTCGATGGTGTCGCAGAAGCCGGCCAGCGCCTCGTCGACCGAGTTGTCCACCACCTCCCAGACCAGGTGGTGCAGGCCCCGCTCACCGGTGGAGCCGATGTACATGGCCGGCCGCTTGCGGACGGCCTCGAGGCCTTCCAGAACGGTGAGCTGATCGGCGGTGTACTGCTGCTGGTTGGCGTTCGACCCAGCCACCCTTCATCCTTCCTCCGCGCGGCGCGCGGACACGTCGCGGTCGACCGCACGACCCGGGGGCCGCGGCCGGCCGGACAGGGCTGGTCGACGGTCATACCGGGGATCAGGACGTGCGGAAGCGGCCACTGCAATCCTACTGTGCGACGGCGAGCGTACCGGGTTACGCACCCCCGTAGAGCCGCCCGAAACCGCCGCTGGCGGTCCAGCGGGCGGGGTGTGACCCCCTACACGGACCGTCCCGGTCGGTGTCCCAGGTGCCCTCTCCGGCCGCCCGGAGGGCCGGCCCTCCAGACCCCGGCAGCCTACCGGGGGACCCGAGGGCGACCGGAGGCGGGCCCCGGCCCCGGGGACGACCGCCGAGCCGTGGGCCGGACCGGAGCCCCGGGGACGACCGCCGGCGCGGCGATCGCGCGCCGCCGCGGCCCGCCGTCGCGGGGTCTGCGCCGCCGCCTCCGGGGTGTCAAACTGTCTGCGGACGGCCGGCCCGCGGGGCCCATGCGCGCCGCCGCGGGTGCCGGCCGGTGGTAGAGGAGGAGGCGTTGATGGGGCTGGACAACGTCGCCGTCGTGTGGCCCCGGACCGGCCGGTTCTACGATCCGGTGGCGCCAGCCGAGTTCGTCGACTTCGCCGAGGTGGCCGAGTCCCCGGACGTCGAGGCACCTACCGCAGCGTTGGCGGGACATATCGCCAAGACCGGGACGGTACGGGCGACCGCCTACACCGAGCTCGTCGACCTCCTGCTCGGGCTCGACGGGGTCCTGTACGCCACCGACGCCGCCGCGGAGGACGAGGACCCGGTCATCGACCCGGACGGGTGCGCGTGGATCGCCGGCGGGCTCGAGAAGTTCGTCGAGAGCCACGCCGAGTACGGCGACGTGGTGACGTTCGAGAGCGTCGGTGCGGTGCTGCGCAAGGCGCTGGCCGGCAGCCGCCTGGCCGAGTCGCAGCTGCGGTGGCTGGAGGGCCGGCTGGACGCCCTCCGTGGCAGCGACGGGAGCGGCCCGGGCTGGTCGTTCCCGCTGTCCGAGCTGCGGGTGCTCGCCCGGTTCTACCGGCGCTGCGCCGACCGGGGGTTCGCCGTCTACGCCGACTCGTGACGGCCCACGGGCCCGGCTCACCGTCGCCCCCGCCGACCGGTGCGTGACCCGCCGGGTGTGGCCACCTGACCGCCGCCGCGGCGGCGTGTCGCCGTCACCCGTACGTGTCGCGCGGTCCGCGGCCGCGGACCCGCCGTGGCCCGCGCTGCCACGAGGGGGCCGCCGGCCCGTGGACCCGCAGCCGGGTGACCACGCCGTGGCCCACCTCGGCGGCGATCCGCTTCAGCAGCGACCCGGAGAGCAGGCGCAGCTGGGTGGCCCAGGCGGTCGACGAGGCCTCGACGGTCAGCTCCCCGTCGACCAGCCGCACCGGTCGACAGTGCGCGGCCACGTCCGCGCCCACGACCCCCTCCCACCGGGCGAACACGGTGGCCTCGGCCGCCGGACGCTGCCAGCCCCGTGCCCGGATGAGGCTCGCGAGCACCGCCTTCAAGGGCTGGGGGTCACGCCCGTCCGGTGCCGGTCCCGACCACGCCGACCCGGGGTCGGTGCGCGGCGAGGGCACGCCGCCCCGGCGGCCGGGGCGGCGTGCCCTCGCCGCGTCCCGCAC
>VSBZ01000035.1:0-27427 GCA_047459215.1 Micromonosporaceae bacterium
TCGGCACGCCGGTGGTCGCGGCCGTGCACGGCTACGCGATCGGGGCGGGCGCGGAGCTGGCGGTCGCGGCCGACTTCCTGGTCACCGCCGACGACGCGGTGTTCTCCTTCCCCGAGCTGCACCTCGGCACGTACGTCGGTGGCGGCGTGACCGTCCGGCTACCGCAGCTGGTCGGCCTGGCCCGCGCCCGGGAGCTGCTGTTCACCGGCCGCCGGTTCACCGGCGCCGAGGCCGCGGCCTGGGGGATGGTCCACCGGGCCGTGCCGGCGGACGAGCTGGACGCCGCGACCGCGGAGCTGGCGGAGCGGCTCGCCGCCGCCGCCCCGGTGCCGACGGCGCTGATGAAGGCGCACCTCAACCAGGGCGCGGCGCTGGCCGCCGCGCTGGAGGCCGAGGTCCAGGCGCTGGTCAGGTGCATGGGCACCGCCGACTGGGCCGAGGGTGTGGCGGCGTTCGCGCAGCGCCGCGCGCCGGTCTTCGGAGGTCGCTGATGCCCGTCGCGCTCGACCGGATGCTGATGCCCGCCCCCATCGACCGGATGCTGCGCCCGCGCTCGATCGCGGTGGTGGGCGCCTCCAACAACCCGAGCAAGCGGGGGTACCACGCGGTGCGGGAGCTGCTGTCCAGCGGCTACCCCCATCCGGTGTACCCGGTCAACCCCTGTGAGACCGAGGTGCTCGGCCTGCGGGCCTACCCGGCGGTGTCGGCCATCGCCGCGCCGGTGGACCTGGCGTTCATCGCCACACCCGCCCACACGCTGCCGGACGTGCTGGCCGACTGCGGCCGGGCCGGGGTGGCCGGAGCGGTGGCGGTCGCGGTCGGGTTCGCGGAGACCGGTGAGGAGGGTCGCAGGCGACAGGAGCAGGTGCTGGCGGCCGCGCGCCGGTACGGGGTGCGGCTCATCGGCCCGAACACCTCGGGCTTCTTCAACCTGCCCGAGGCGGTCAACCTCGTCGGCGTGCCCGAGGTGCCGCCCGGGCCGCTCGGTCTGGTCTCGCAGAGCGGCACGATCCTGCTCAGTGTCCTGGAGGCGGCCCGCCGCGCCGGCGGCACCGGGCTCAGCCTGTACGTGGGCGTCGGCAACGAGAGCGACGTGGGCTACCCGGAGCTGGTCGACCACCTCGGCGACGCGCCGCACATCAGGGCGATCTGCCTGCACGCCGAGGGGTTCCGCCGCGGCCGCGAGACGCTGGCGGCGATCACCCGCGCCGCCGTCCGCAAGCCGGTGGTGGTGCTCAAGGCCGGTCGGACGCGCGACGGGGTCCGCAGTGCCCGGTCGCACACCGGCGCGGTCGCCGGCGACGCCGCGGTCGCCGCCGCCGCGCTGCGTACCGCCGGTGCCACCTGGGTGGACCGTGAGGACGAGCTGCTGCCGGTGGCGGCCGCGCTGGCGGGCTGGCCGACACCACCAGGCGGCCGCACCGCGGTGCTCGCCGACGGCGGCGGCCACGCCACCATCGCCGCCGACGCCATCGGGAGCTCCCGGCACCTGCGCCTGGCGCACCTGGCGGAGAAGACCCGCGCCCGCCTGCGGGACCTGCTCGGGCCGCACGCCTCGGTGGCCAACCCCGTGGACGTGGCGGGCGCGACCGACACCGACCCGGTGCGCTTCGCCGACGCCGCCGCGATCGTCCTGGACGACGACGGGGTCGACCAGCTCGTGGTGGTGGGCCTGCTGGGCGGGTACGCGAAGCGGTTCGACCCGGGACTGCGCGACAGCGAGCAGGAGGCCGCGACGGTGCTCGCCCAGCGCGCCCGCGGACCCAAGCCGGTGCTGGTGTGCAGCGTCTACGCCGGCGGCGACAACAAGGTGCTGGCGCCGCTGTTCGAGGCCGGCGTGCCGGTGCACCCCAGCGTGGAGCTCACCGTACGGGCGGCGGACGCGCTGGCCGAACGGGCCGCCTGGCTGCGTGGCGAGCGCCCGTCCTGGCCGAGCCTTCCCTCCCCGCCGCCGGGCCGGCCGCGGCTGTTGACCGAGCCGCAGGCGCGTGAGCTGCTGCGGCTGGGTGGCGTCCCGGTCGGGCCGCACCGCCTGGCCCGTACCGCCGACGAGGCGGCGGCCGCGGCGACCGCGCTGGGTGGCCGCGTGGCGCTGAAGGTGGTCTCGCCCGACATCGCCCATAAGTCCGATGTGGGCGGCGTCCGGCTGGACGTCACCCCGCTGACCGCGGCGGCGGCCTACACCGGGATGCTCGCCGAGGTGGCGGCCCGGTGCCCGCACGCGCGCATCGACGGCGTGCTGGTCACGCCGATGGTGCGCGAGCCGGGCGTGGAGATGCTCGTGGGTGTCTCCTACGACGAGACGTTCGGCCCGGTGCTGACCGTGGGCGCCGGCGGGACCCTGGTGGAGCTGCTGGGCGACGTGTCCAGCCGGCCGCTGCCGGTCACCCCGGACCTCGCCCGGCGGATGCTGGGCGATCTCGTGGTCCGCCGCCTGCTGGCCGGCTACCGGGGGACGCCTCCGGCCGACGTGGAGGCACTGGTGTCCCTCATGGTGGCGGTGAGCGAGTTCGCCGTCGCCCACCCGGAGGTCCGGGAGCTCGACCTCAACCCGGTGCTCGTGCACGCCGGCGGCGTCGCGGTGCTCGACGCGAGGATCATCGCGGTCCCGGCGTCCCCGCAGCCTCCGACTCCACCGGCAGGCCGGTGACGAGCGCGGCCAGGCGCTCGGCGTCGAGCAGGTCGGCGGGGCGCACGGTCACGTTCTCGGCGACGTAGTGGAACCCGGCCCGCACCCGCTCGACCGGCACCCCGGCCAGCTCCGCCCACGCCAGCCGGTAGGTGGCCAGCTGCACCGCCGCCGCCTCGGCCGCCGGCCCGGTCGGGCGTTGCCCGGTCTTCCAGTCGATGACGTCGTACGTGCCGTCCGGGTCGCGGAACACCGCGTCCATGCGGCCCCGGACCACCACGCCGCCGATCCGGGTCGCGAACGGCACCTCCACCTCCACCGGGGTGCGGCGGGCCCACGGGCTGGCGAGGAAACGCTCGCGCAGCAGCGCCAGGGCGGAGTCGGGGGCGGGATCCTCGTCCGCCGCTCCGGGCAGGTCGTCGAGGTCGAACAGCCGGTCGGCCCCGAACCGCTGCTCCAGCCAGGCGTGGAAGGCGGTGCCGCGGCGGGCGTACGGGTCGGGACGGGCGGGCAGCGGCCGGCGGAGCTGGCGGGCGAGCCCGTGCGGGTCCCGGGTGAGCGTCACCAGCTGGGACACGCTGAGGTGCTCCGGCAGCGGTACCTCCACGGACGCGGCCCGCGCCGCCACCCGCTGCCGCTCGGCGAGCAGCAGGTCCACGTCCCGCACCCAGCGGGCCACGACCGGGTCGGCGTCCCGTTCCTCCGCTCCGGCGGCGACTCGCCCGGCGGCTGGGGCGGCGACCCGCCCGGCCGCGTCGCCGGCGGCGTCCCCGGTCCCCGCGTCGTCGCTGCCGCCACCCTCGAGGGCGGCGAGCTCGGCGCGGACCATGGCGGCGGCCTCCTCCAGTGCCGGCCGCCGGTCGCCCAGCGGGTCGGCGGGCCAGACGGCCGTCGCCACCCGCTCGTGGGTGGGATTGGTGGCGTCAGCGTCCGGCTCGCCGGCCCACTCGTCCACGCTGCCGGCGCCGGACCGGCACTGGTCGCGGATCTCCTCCAGGAACGCCGACGGGCCGCGGGCGCGGCGGACCCCGTCCCCCCACCAGTAGCCGCTGCACAGCAGCAGGCGCCTGGCCCGGGTCACCGCGACGTACGCCAGGCGACGCTCCTCCCGCTCCTCGTGCTCCCGCCACGCCGCCTCGAACCGCTGCCGGGCCTGGTCGACCCCCTTCTGGTCCTCCACACCGGACAGGTCGAGCACCGGCAGCGCGGCGGCGTCGCCGCGCAGCGGGAACGGCAGCACCCCCGCGCCGTACAGGTAGTGGTCGGAACCCTTCGCCGGCGCCGGCCACACCTGGCGGGTGAGCCCGGCCACGGCCACCACGTCCCACTCCAGACCCTTGGCCGCGTGCGCGGTGAGCACCTGGACCGCTCCCTCCACCACCTCCACCTCGCCGGGCGTCAGCCCGCGCTCCTCGTCCTCGGCGGCGGCCAGGAAGGCCAGGAACGCCGACAGGGTGGCGCCGGGCGCCTCGGCGGCGAACCTGGCCGCCACCTCGCCCAGCGCGTCCAGGTGCGCCCGGGCCAGCCCGCCACCGGCCGGCCCGGTGCCGGCCGCCGGGGAGCCGGCCTGGCGGACCGCCACCTCCACGTCCAGGCCGATGGTGCGCTCCACGTCGCCCACCAGGTCCGGCAGCGGCTGGTCCAGGCGGCGGCGCAACGCCGCCAGCTCGGCGGCGAAGGCGCGCAGCCGGGCGTACCCGGCCGGCGAGTAGTCCGCCGGCGGACCCGGGTCGTCGAGCGCCTCGGTCAGCGTCGCCGCCACCAGCCGGTCGGGCACGATCTCCAGTTCCGGCTCCGACCCCTCCGGAGCGGCGGCGGTCCCGCGGGCGGCGGCGAGCTGGCGCGCCCGGCGGTGCAGGGCCACCAGGTCGCGGGGTCCGATCCGCCACCGTGCGCCGGTGAGCAGCCGCACCAGGGAGGCGCCGTCGGTCGGATCGGCCAGCACCCGCAGGGTGGAGACGACGTCCCGCACCTCCGGCGTGTCCAGCAGCCCGCCCAGGCCGACCACCTCGACCGGAAGCCCCCGGGCACGCAGGGCGGCCTCGATCGGCGGGATCTGGTCGCGCCGCCGGACCAGCACCGCGGTGGTGGGCGGCACCACGGCCCGTGGTGCGTCCATCGCGCACGACCCCCCGGCCGGCCGGTCACCCGCGCCGCTTCCGGCGGCCGGCTCCCACCCGGCGGCGCGCCAGGTCGACGCGATCCGGTCGGCGATCCACTCCGCCTCGTCCAGGAAGGTCTCGGTCAGCGCACAGGCCACGGTGCTGCCCACCAACGGCGCGGCCGGGCGCGGCGCCGCGGACAGCGTGGCGACCCGTGCCCCGGCGGCACGCAACGGAGCCGCCAGCGCGTTGGCCACGGCCAGGATCTCCGGCCGGTTCCGCCAGCTGGTGGTCAGCTCGCGCACCGTCGCCGGCCGGCCGTCCGGGCCGGGGAACGTCTCGGGGAACCGGTCGAGGGTGCCCGCCCCGGCTCCCCGCCAGCCGTAGATGGACTGGCACGGGTCGCCGACCGCGGTCACCGGGTGCCCGCCGCCGAACAGCGACCGCAGCAGCACCACCTGGGCGTGGCTGGTGTCCTGGTACTCGTCGAGCAGCACCACCCGGAACCGGTCGCGCTCCACCTCCCCCACCTCGGGGTGGTCGCGGGCGACCACCGCGGCGCGCGCCAGCTGGTCGCCGAAGTCGACCGCCTCCGCGTCGGCCTTACGCGCGGCGAACCGCCGTACCAGCGGTAGCAGCTGCAACCGCGCCTGCTGCCGCTCGAGCACGTCGCGGACCCGCGCGTAAACCCGGCCGGGGAGGGCGCGCACCTCGGCGTTGAACCGGCCGGTCCAGCGGGCGACCTCGTCGGGGTCGACCAGGTGCTCGGCCAGCTCGTCGGCGAGCGCCAGCACCGCGTCGGTCACGGTGTCCGGGACGAACGGCACGGCGTCCATGTCGCCGTCGTAGGTGCGGACCACCGCGTCGGCGACCTGCCAGCGCGCGGCCTCGGTCAGCAGCCGGGCGGCCGGCTCGAAACCGGACCGCACGCCGTGCTCGGAGAGGATGCGGGCGGCGTACGAGTGGTACGTGGAGACCGTCGGCTCCCCCTCGAGGAACGCGTCGGCGCCCAGCCGGCGGCGCAGCTGGCCGAGCCGGGTGCGGATCCTGCCGGCGAGCTCGCCGGCGGCCTTGCGGGTGAAGGTGAGGCCGAGCACCCGGTCGGGGTGGACGTACCCGTTGGCGACCAGCCACACCACCCGCGCCGCCATGGTCTCGGTCTTGCCGGAGCCGGCACCGGCGACGACCAGCAACGGCTCCAGCGGCGCGGAGATCACCGCTGCCTGCTCCCGGGTGGGCGGCGGCAGGCGCAGCAGCCGCGCCAGCTCGTACGGCGTGAAGCGGGGACCGGCGTCGAACGTGGTCACGGCTGCACCACCTGCCGACCCTGCCCGGACACCGGGCAGCTGGTCCGCACCGGACAGGTGCGGCAGCGGTCGTTGCGCCGGGCCTCGAAGGTGGCGCCGGCGAGCACCTCGCCGGCGCGGCGGACGAGCTCCCGCGCCCAGCCGGGGTCGTCCGCCTCCGACAGCGGCGGCTGGGCCTGCTCCTTGGCGTCCCGGCCGGAGGTGCCCAGGTGCACCAGCGCCGCCCCGCCCGACTCGGTGCCGTGCTCGGGGAACGCGCCGGCCTCCACCGCCACCTGGTAGGCGCCCAGCTGTGGGTGGGTGGCGATGTCCCCGGCGGTCGGGGCGGACCGGCCGGTCTTGAAGTCGACCACCACCAGCCGACCGGACGCGTCCTGTTCCAGCCGGTCCACCCGGCCACGCAGCTCCACGGGTGGCGCGCCCTCCAGGCGCACCACGAACTCCCGCTCCACCTCGAGCAGTCGTCGCGGGTTGGCGGCCACCCACCGCAGCAGCTTGTCCACCATCTCCTCGGCCCGCTCCCGCTCCCGGCCCGCGAGCCACACCGCGGCGTGCTCGATCTGGTCGAACCGGGCGGACATCCACTCCAGCAGCGCCTGCCGGTCGTTGCCGACCCGGTCGGCGAGCATCGCGGCCAGGTGCACGAGGTTGCCGACCCCCTGGGCGGCGGTGGCGGGTGCCGCGCCGCCGTGCCGCTCCAGCAGCCACCGGAGGCTGCACCGCAGCGTCGACTCGATCGTGGACGGGCTGACCCGGACCGGCTGGCCCGGGTCAGCCAGTGGGCGGTCGTCCGACAGCGGCGCCAGCCCCCACCACTGGTCCGGGTGTGCGCCGCGCACCCCCGCGGCGGCGAGGCGGGCGAGCTGGGCGGCGGCGGCGCGCCGGCGGGCCGGCGGGGCCGTGGGGTCGGCGGCGGCCGCGCGCAGCTCGGCCACGAGCGCCGACAGGGTCAGCGCGCGTACGCCGACACCGGTCGCGGGGCGGCCGTCCGGGCCGACCCGCCCGTCCACGGTCAGGTCGCCGGCGGTCGTCACCGGCCCGTCCACCGCCGGGTCGCCGTAGGTTGTGACCGGTCCGTCCGCGGCCGGGTCGCCCTCGCCCGCCGCCGGTCCCTCCGCCGCCGGGTCGCGGTCGGCCGCCACCGACCCGGTCGCCACCCGGCCGGCGTCCGTTCCCGCCGCCGGGTCGAGGTCCCGCCCGGCCAGCTCCCGCAGGAAGCGGCTGGGCTCCTCGGCCTGCGCGGCCTCACCCACCGAGTCGGCGGCGACCGCGCTGGCCAGCAGGTACCGCCGCGCGCGGGTCACCGCCACGTGGAACAGCCGTCGCTCCTCGTCCAGCAGCGCCGCGGTCTGCCCGACCGGACCGACCTCGCGACCGGCGGCGATGTCGACCAGCTGTTCGGCGCCGAGCAGGCTGCCGCGCAGCCGCAGGTCCGGCCACACCCCCTCCTGCACGCCCGGCAGCGCCACCACGTCCCACTCCAGACCCTTGGCCGCGTGCGCGGTCAGCAGCCGCACCGCCTCTCCACGGTCGCCGGTGGGCGCCAGCGTGTCGGCGGGCAGCTGCTGGCCCAGCACGTAGTCGAGGAACCCGAGCGGCCCGGCGCCCGGCAGCCGGTCGGTGTACCTGGCGGCGGCGTCGAACAGCACCATCACCGCGTCCAGGTTCCGGTCGGCCGCCTCGGCCCGGGCCGGGTCCTCGCCGGGGCGGGTGGCGGTGGCGGCCCAGCGCTCAGCCAGCCCGCTGCGCTCCCACACCGCCCACAGCACGTCCTCGATCGTGGCGTCCGGGCGCGCGGCCGCCTCGCGGGCGACGGCGATCAGGTCCGCGATCCGGTGGGCCGGCTCCGCCCAGCTCCGGTCCACACCGGCCAGCCCGTCCGGGCGCCGCAGCGCCTCCACCAGCAGCTGCCCCGACGGCCGCTGGTCGCCGGCCGCCACCGCCCGCGCCCGCAGCCCCTGCCGCAGCCGGCGCTCGGCCAGCGGGTCGGCACCGCCCAACGGGGAGTGGAGCAGCGCGACCGCCGTCTCCTCGTCCAGCCGCTCCGGCTCCAGAGCGGTGCGCAGCAGCTGCAGCAGCGGAGCCACCGCCGGCTGGGCGTGCAACGGCAGGTCCTCGCCGTGGACGACGGTGGGAACCCCGGCGGCACGCAGGGCCCGCTGCACGCGCGGCAGCTGGTTGCCCGCGCGCACCAGCACCGCCATCCGCGACCACGGCACCGCCTCGAGCAGGTGGAGCTCGCGCAACCGGTACGCGAGCCAGGCGTGCTCGGTCACGGGCGACCGGAAGAGGCGGACCTCCACCCGGCCCGGCGGCAGGCCGTCGGCGGGCGTCAGGGCGCGGTGCCGCGCCGGGCCGCGCAGCCGCCGCCTGACCCGCGCGGCCGCGGCCAGCAGGGGTCCGGCCGACCGGTAGGTGCGGAGCAGGGTGAGGGTGGGCGCCGGGTCACCGGTCGGGGTCGGGAACCGGTCGGGAAACTCGCGCACGCCCTCGGGGTCGCTGCCACGGAAGGCGTACGTGGAGGAGTCCGGGTCGGCGAACACCACCAGCGGCGCCCCGCCGCCCGCGACCAGGGCCAGCAGCTCCCGCTGGGCGGGGTCGGTGTCGGCGTACTCGTCGACGTAGACGGCCTGCAGCCGCCGCCGCTCCGCCGCCAGGAGGTCCGGGTCGTCGCGCAGCGTGGCGGCCGCGGCCCGGACCAGCTCGGCGTGGTCGTACCCGACCGTGCCGCCCCCGGTGGCGTCGCGCAGCGACAGCACCGCGTCGTACTCGACCTTGAACGCCGCGGCCGCACGCCAGTCGTCGCGGCCGTACTTGACGCCCAGCGCGTCGAGCTGCTCGGCGTCGATGCCCCGCTCGGCCGCGCGCAGCAGCAGGTCGCGGAGCTGGGCGGCGAACGCCCGGGTGGGCAGGGCCGCCCGCAGCCGGTCCGGCCACCGGTGCGGCGCACCGGCCAGCAGCTCCCGGATCAGCGCGTCCTGCTCCGGGCCGGTGAGCAACCGCGGCGCCGGCTCCCCGCGGGCGGTGGCGGCCCGGCGCAGCAGCCCGTACGCGTACGCGTGGAACGTGCGGACCAGCGGCTGCGCCACCGCGCCGTCGGCGATCCGGGCCTCGATCCGCTCCCGCAGCCTGCCCGCGGCCCGCCGTCCGAACGTCAGCACCAGCACCCGCTGCGGGTCGGCGCCCTCGGCCACCCGGGCGG
The DNA here is from genome assembly GCA_047459215.1 of Micromonosporaceae bacterium. Lineage (GTDB taxonomy): Bacteria > Actinomycetota > Actinomycetes > Mycobacteriales > Micromonosporaceae > Natronosporangium. The sequence continues at coordinate 9,241 of VSBZ01000035.1, forward strand.
CGACCGCCTCCACCAGGGTGGTGGTCTTGCCCGTGCCCGGACCACCGACGACCAGCAGCGGGCCGGTGGTGTGCGCGACCACCGACCGCTGTGCCTCGTCCAGCTCGACGACGGGTGGGCCGGCCGGTCTGCGCACCAACCGGTACGCCGGGCTGCGCGTGCTCACGGAGGCATGACACCACGCCGGTGCGACGCCGGTGACCCGGGACGGCCGCGCCGCGGTCAGTCGAACGCCACCTCGAGAGCGGCGACCACGTCGCCCCGCCACCGCAGCGTCATCGTGCCGGTACCGCCGCCGGTCCAGGCGAACCGCACCACGTCGGTGTCCCCGTCGGACGCCACGGACGTGGCCCGCATGGTGTCGGTGGGCGGCTGCGCCCGGTACGCCGCCTCGATGGCCGCCCGGCCGACGAACGGCCCGGCCGGTACGCCGACGAAGCTCATGACCGCGTCGGCGGTGAACCCGGCGACGAAACCGGCCCAGTCGCCGGACCGCTGGGCCGCGTTGAACCGGTCGATGTGGGCCTGCGCCCGCCGGTCGGAAGGTGTGGTCACCACGGCATTCCACCACGCCGGTGCCCTCGCCCCACCGGCCGCGACCGCGCGCGGGTCGCCGCCGGGAACCGGCGGTGGCACAGTGGCATCCATGGGCGGCGGTGGGAGAGTCGTCGACTACCCGACCGCGCTGGCCGCGGCGCGCCGACGGTTCGTGGCCACCGGTGCGCTGTCGATGGACGCGCTCGCCGGCGACCTGTGGGTCAGCCGCGCCACGCTGTACCGGGTCGTGGGCAACCGGGACCGCCTGCTCGGCGACGTGCTGTGGCGGCTGGCCCGCGCCACCCTGCGGGACGTCACCCGGGCGTCGCGGCAGAGCGGCCTGGTCGGCGTGGACCGGCTGCTGGACGTCTCCCGCCGGTTCCGCTCCCGGGTGGCACGGTTCGCGCCGGTGCAACGGTTCCTCCACGACGACCCTGTCGACGCGGTACGGATCCTGACCACCTCGGCCGGCGGCGTCCACGCCCGCATGGTCGCGGCCTGGGCGGGGCTGCTGCGGCAGGCCGTGGACACCGGCGAGCTCCACGGCCTCCCGTACGGCGTGGAGGAGACCGCCTACCTGCTGGTACGGATCGGAGAGTCGAGCCTGTACGGTGGCGTGCTGTCCGGGATCGTTCCCGACGACCGGCTCGGCGACGACCTGCGGCGCGCCGTCCTGTGCGGCCGGTGACCCGCGCCGGCGGCGGCCGGCGCGGGTCACCGGCCCACGTCGGAGCGGGCGGCCTCGCGCACGTCGGCGGTCGCGTCCACACGGTCGATGAAGCCCGCTCGGACGTTGTCAGCGCTGACCCGGGCCACCGCCGACACGTACGCGCCGTGGCTCGGGTACAGCTGGTCGAGCAGCTGGTCGTCGAACGGCTGGTGGGTGCCGAACAGGAAGCAGAACAGCTCCCCGGAGTTCTGCCCGGTGTTGAGGGCCGTGGGCACGGCGACCTGGGACAGCTGGATGCCGCCCTGCGCCAGCCCGAGCTCGTTGCGCACCAGCCGGTCGCCGTCGAACTCCAGGTACGGCGCGTGCGGCGGAGGCGTGCCCTCGACCCAGGCGGCGAGGTGGTCGTAGGCCTTGGTGGTGACGTAGTGCTGCGGCACCCGGCTGAACGGCGGGTCGTCGCAGGCGTACTCCGGCGCGCCCTCGGGCAGGTCCCGCTCCTGCAGGGGACGGCGGTACACCATGCCGTGGTACCCGGAGTGCGCGGACCCGGCGACCTCCCAGCGGCGGAACACGTCGCTGTCCGGGCGCCGGCCCGACGGCGTGCGCACGTCGGTCTCGGACAGCACCTGGAACACCGGCTCGGTGCCGGCGCGCGACGGGGCCTGGCCCACGATGAAGGCGTAGCCGTCGAAGACCGGGTCGGACACCTGCGGCAGGATCTCGTCGTAGTAGATCCGCATCCGGCCCGCGGACTGGGAGGCGCCGATCGCGAGCACCCGCTCCACGGCCAGTCCGCCCATGGGGTCGGTGCCGACCGGTGACCGTACCGCCCGCGCCGCCTGGGCGAAGATGTCGTAGGACAGCTCGTCGGCGAGGAAGGCGCCGCCACCGGTCACGTCGAGGGCGCCGTACCGGGCCGGGCTCCAGCCGCGCAGGAAGTCCACACCGACCCGTTGGGCGGAGACCCCGACCCAGGCGTACCCGTTGCGGGTCACGTGCTCGGGGTTCCACAGGGCGTCCAGGTCGTACCCGGCGGTGACGTTCTGCCACTCCATCAGCACCGTGCCGTTGAACGCCGCCGCCGCGACCGGCCGCCGCACCACGATCCGGGTGCGGTAGGGCACGCCCTCGGCGACCTGCTCCCCCGTCGGGGAGAAGCCGTCGGCCGCTCCGGACAGGTAGAACTCCTCCTCGACGTACCCGTGCGCGGCGAGATCGAAGTGGGTGGAGAAGAACGGGTAGGTCTCGGCGACGTCGTCGGAGTTGCGGTCGCCGGGAACCGTCCCCGGAACCGGACCCTCGACCGTCGGCGCGCCGGACTGCGGTGCGGCCGTGGCCGGAGCGGTGGCCAGCGTCGCGAGCAGGAGCGGCCCCACGACGGCGCCCAGCGTGGACCGGATGCGGCCTGGCGACATGGCGGACCTCCGCGACGTGCCGGGTGAGCCTGCTGGAAGCAGGTAAGCACCGGGCCGCGGCGGCGACAAGGGTGCGCGGGTCGACGTGAGACCCCGTCTCACCGCCCGGCCCGGGCATACGGCGGCGACACGTCCCGCCCGGCGCCGACGCCCCGGCGCCCGTACCGGCGCGGGAGGTGCCGCTCAGGAGCTCTTGTGGGTGCTGGCACCGGAGTTGTTGAGCGCGGCGTCGGCCGCCTCGATGTGCCGTACGGCCTCGGTCACGTCGTCGGTGACGCAGAGCAGGTCGAGGTCCTGCGGCGAGATCATGCCCTGGCGGCACATGGTGTCGCGCAGCCACGCCACCAGCCCCTGCCAGTAGCCGGTGTCCATGAGCACCACCGGGAACCGGGTCACCTTGCCCGTCTGCACGAGGGTGAGCGCCTCGAACAGCTCGTCCATGGTGCCGAAGCCACCCGGCAGGACCACGAACGCCCGGGCGTACTTGACGAACATGAGCTTGCGCACGAAGAAGTAGCGGAAGTCGATGGCGATGTCGCACCACTGGTTGATGCCCTGCTCCAGCGGCAGCTCGATGCCGAGCCCCACCGACAGGCCGCCGGCCTCGGCCGCGCCCCGGTTGGCGGCCTCCATGAGGCCGGGACCGCCCCCGGTGATCACCGCGTAACCGGCACGGGCGAGGGCGGCGCCCAGCTCCCGGGCCAGCGCGTACTCCCGGCTGTCACGCCGGCTGCGGGCGGAGCCGAACACGCTCACCGCCGGTGGCAGGTCGGCGAGGGTCTCGAACCCGTCGACCAGCTCGGACATCACCCGCAGCGCCCGCCAGGCGTCCCGGGTCTTCCACTCCTGGGCCAGCCGGGAGTCGAGCAGCCGCTGGTCGGCGGTCATCCCGGCGGCCGCGGCGCCACGCAGGGTCACCGCCCCGCGCCGCCGCTGCGGTCGCAGCTCCGCGGTTCCGGTGTCGGTCATGCGCCCACGGTAACGGCCCCGGTCGCGGCGGCTGGCCGCCGGATGGGGTGCAACTTTTCGGCCCACGGGAACGTCTTAGCGGGTGAGGGAACCGGCGGTGACGGGAGCGCCCATGATCACCCAGGTGGAGCTGGAGCGTCGACGCAGGCGGATACGACGACAGATCCGGCTCATCCTGCTCCAGCGCCGGGTGAGCGCGCTCGGCCGGACGGCGGGCGAGGACGCCGGGACGGCGCGGCCCCCGGCGTCAGCCAACCGGGTCCAGCCAGCGGCGTAGCACCTCGGTGGCCGCCCGGATGCGCGGGATCTCGACCCGCTCCTCGGGCGAGTGCGCCAGCTCGGGGTCGCCCGGCCCGAAGTTGAGCGCGGGCACGCCGAGCGCCGCGAACCTGGCCACGTCGGTCCACCCCAGCTTCGCCCGGGCGGGGACGCCGGCAGCGGCGACGAACTCCACCGCCGGCGCGGCCTGCAGGCCCGGCGGTGCGCCCGGTGCGGCGTCGACCACCTCCACCTCATATCCGTCGAAGACCTCCCGGACGTGCGCGACCGCGTCCTTGACCGTGCGGTCGGGCGCGAACCGGAAGTTGACCTCCACCTCGCACTCGTCGGGCACCACGTTGCCGGCCACGCCACCGGCGATCCGGACCGCGTTGAGTCCCTCCCGGTACTCGCACCCGTCGATCACCGGGCGCCGGGCGCGGTAGTTGACGAGCCGCGCGAGCACCTCGCCGGCGGCGTGGATGGCGTTGACCCCCCGCCACGCGCGGGCGGTGTGGGCGCGGACCCCGGTGGTGCGCACCACCGCCCGCACGGTCCCCTGGCAGCCCGCCTCCACCAGCCCGTAGGTGGGTTCGAGCAGCACCGCGAAGTCGGCGACCAGCCACTGGGGGTGCGCCCCGGCGACCAGATGCAGGCCGTTGCGGTCGGAGCTCACCTCCTCCGCCTCGTAGAACAGGTACGTGACGTCGTAGCGGGGCCGGGTGCACGTCACCGCCAGGTGCAGGGCGACGGCGACCCCGGACTTCATGTCCGAGGTGCCGCAGCCGTGGATGACGTCCCCCTCCACCCGCGCGGGCAGGTTGCCGGCCACCGGCACGGTGTCCAGGTGACCGGCGAGGATCACCCGCTGCCGGCGGCCCAGCTCGGTGCGGGCCATGACGGTGTTCCGGTGCCGTTCCACGCGGAGGTGGGGGGCACGTCGCAGCGCGGCCTCCACCGCGTCGGCGATCCGCTGCTCGTTGCCGGACACGGACTCGATGTCGACGAGCGCGGCGGTCAGCCGGGCGGGGTCGGCCAGCACCGACGGGGTCAGCGGCTCCGGCGGAGCCGGCGGCTGGGACGAGGACACCTGCTCGGACGGGGTCGACGGCTCGGTCACGTCCGGCAACGCTACCGTCTACGTCTATGGCGTACACCGACTCCCCGGCCTGGGGCACCGGACTCGCCACGGTGACCGGCGACGGACAGGTGCTCGACGTGTGGTATCCGGCCGGCTCGCTCGGTCTCGGCGAGCCCGCCGGGGAGCGGGACGCCGGGGCGGAGCTCGCCGCCCTGGCCGGGCCGCGCGGGCTGCCGGGCCTGCGTACCGAGGTGGTGCGGGTCCGGCTGGGCTCCCTGGCGGACCCTCCCCGGGACGTCCCCGACGCGTACCTGCGGCTGCACCTGCTGTCCCACCGCCTGGTCCGGCCGCACGAGGCCAACCTCGACGGCGTGTTCGCGCTGCTTCCGACCGTCGCGTGGACGTCGGCGGGGCCCTGTCCCACCGACCGGCTGGACGAGCTGCGGATGGCCGAGCGCCGCGCGGGCCGGCCCCTGACCGTCCACGGGGTGGACAAGTTCCCCCGCATGACCGACTACGTGGTGCCCGACAGGGTCCGCATCGCCGACGCGTCCCGGGTACGGCTCGGCGCCCACCTGGGTCCGGGCACGGTGGTCATGCACGAGGGGTTCGTCAACTTCAACGCCGGTACGCTCGGCGCGTCCATGGTGGAGGGGCGGATCTCGGCCGGCGTGGTGGTCGGCGACGGCTCCGACATCGGCGGCGGCGCGTCGATCATGGGCACGCTCTCCGGTGGCGGCACCGAGGTGATCCGGGTCGGCCAGCGCTGCCTGATCGGGGCGAACGCCGGGATCGGCATCTCGCTGGGCGACGACTGTGTGGTCGAGGCCGGCTGCTACGTCACCGCCGGCGCCAAGGTCACCCTGCCGGACGGGCGGGTGGTGAAGGCACGTGAGCTCAGCGGCATGTCGCAGCTGCTGTTCTGGCGCAACTCGGTCACCGGCGCCCTGGAGGTCCGGCACCGCACCGGCGCGGGGATCACCCTCAACCCGGCGCTGCACGCCCACAACTGACCGCCCAGGACCGGTCGCCGGCCGGGGCGCATCCGGCGGAGCCCGGCCGGGGCGTGCCGTACCGCGGCCGCGCGGATCCGGCCGCCGGGTCACGACCGGCCGGGCGCGTCCGCCGGGACCAGCTCGACGACGAGGTCGGCGAGGTCGCGGGTGCGGGCGATGAGCTCGGCGTTGCGCTGGTCGACCCCGCGGGCCCGGGCGGCCGCCTCGTCCGGCGGGCGGCCGTAGGCGACGTGCCGCGCGGCCAGCCGCGCCAGTCGTACCTCCTCGTCCAGCTGCAGGTACCACACCTCGTCCAGCAGCTCCGCCACCTGCGCCCACGCACCGACCCGGGTGAGTAGGTAGTTCCCCTCGGTCACCACCAGCGGCACCCGGGGGTCGACCGGGACCGCGCCCGCGACCGGCTCCTCCAGGCGCCGGTCGAAGCACGGCGCGTACACGGTCTGGTCGTCCGGGTGGCGCAACCGGCGCAGCAGCGCCACGTACCCGGCGGCGTCGAACGTGTCCACCGCTCCCTTGCGCTCCAGCCGGCCCAGCCGCCGCAGCTCCGCCTGGGCGAGGTGGAAGCCGTCCATCGGGACGAGCGCGGCGTCGGGGGCGAGGGCGGCCACGACGGCTTCGGCCACGGTGGACTTGCCGGCGCCGGGCGCGCCGGTGATACCCAGCAGGCGACGGCGCCGGCCGTCGGTCAGCCGTCGGGCCCGCGCGACCAGCGGCTGGAGCGCGGCCTCGTGGACCCGTACCACCTCCGGCGGGATCCGTCGGCGGCCGGGTGGTCGCGCCGCCGGGTCAGCCACCGTGCCGCCGGGCGTAGCGCTGAGCTTGGCGCGGTTGCCACACACCCGCATGGTGCACCAGCGCCGGGCGCCCTCCGACGGGGAGTCCCGAACCCCGGGGTGGTCGTCGGCTACCCGGCCAGCCGGTCGACGGCGGCCGCGACGCCCCGGTCGGAGACGGTCAGCGCCACCCGGACGTGCCGCCCACCGGCCGGACCGTAGAACTCCCCGGGCGCCACCAGGATCCCCCGCTCGGCGAACCAGTCCACCTCCGCCCAGCAGTCCTCGCCCCGGGTGACCCACAGGTACAGGCCCGCCTCGGAGTGGTCCACCCGGAAGCCCGCGCCCTGAAGCGCCTGCCGCAGCCGGACCCGGCGGGCGGCGTACCGCTGTTTCTGGGCGCGGGCGTGCGACTCGTCCGCGAGCGCGACCGCCATCGCCGCCTGCACCGGCGCGGGCACGATCATCCCGGAGTGCTTGCGGATCTCGAGCAGGGCGTCGACCAGCGCGGGGTCCCCGGCCACGAACCCGGCCCGGTAACCGGCCAGGTTGGACCGCTTGGACAGCGAGTGGACCGCCAGCACCCGGTCGTACCCGTCGCGGCAGACCGACAGCACCGAGACCGGCTCGGCCTCCCAGCCCAGGGTCAGGTAGCACTCGTCACTGGCGAGCACCGCGCCGTGCGCCCGCGCCCACTCCACCCACCGGGCCAGGTCGGCCGCGGACAGCACCTGTCCGGTCGGGTTGGACGGTGAGTTGACCCAGACCAGCCGGGGGGTCGCCGCGGCGGGCACCTGGTCGGGACGGTCGGCCCGGACCACCGTGGCGCCGGCCAGCACCGCCCCCACCTCGTACGTCGGATAGCAGATCGTGGGCACGACCACCGTGTCCCCGCCACCCAGTCCCAGGGCGCGCGGCAGCCCGGCGATCAGCTCCTTCGAGCCGATGGTCGGCAGCACCTCGAGCCCGTCGACCGCCGCGCCAGTGGTCCGGGCGAGCCAGGCGGTGATGGCCTCCCGCAGCCGGGGCGTGCCGGCCGTCGGTGGGTACCCGGGCGCGTCCGCGGCCTCCGCCAGCGCCGTGCGCACCGACCCGGGCACCGGGTCGACCGGCGCGCCCACGGACAGGTCGACCAGTCCGCCGGGGTGCGCGGCGGCGCGCCGCTTCGCCGGTGCCAGCCGGTCCCAGGGGAAGTCCGGTAGTGCGTGCACCGGTGAGCCGTCCGTCCCGACCGGACGCTGCGCCGCAGCGGTCGCGGGCGCCGACGGCGCCTCCGCGGACCGCGCCGCCGGCCGGGCCGTACCGGTCACGTCCTACTCCGCGTCAGTCGTGCTGCTGCGGGGGCAGCGCCGCGACAAAGGGGTGATCCTTGTCGATCTTTCCGATCTTGGCCGCGCCGCCGGGTGACCCGATGTCGTCGAAGAACTCGTAGTTGGCGGCGACGTAGTCCTTCCACTGCTCCGGGACGTCGTCCTCGTAGAAGATCGCCTCCACCGGGCACACGGGTTCGCAGGCGCCGCAGTCCACGCACTCGTCGGGATGGATGTAGAGCATCCGGTTGCCCTCATAGATGCAGTCGACCGGGCACTCCTCGACACAGGCCCTGTCCATTAGATCAACGCACGGCTCGGCGATGATGTAGGTCACTGGTCGTCCTTCCGACGTACGTCACCGCGATCACCCGCGGCACCGTCCAGCCTAGTATTCAGCAGGTCATCCGGTACGGGTAGGGCCGGACGCGCCCCGCCGACGGCCCGTACCGCGCGGGGGTACGCATGCTCAGCGAGGAGGATCTCGGTCACCGGGTGGTGGTGCGGCGGGTCGCCGGCCGCCGTGGCGACCGGCCGCTGTTCACCGACGTGCTCGGCGAGCTCACCGCCGTCACCCCCACCGAGCTGACCGTGGCCACCGACGCGGGACCGGTGCGCGTGCCGCGGGCCGCGGTGGTGGCGGGCAAACGGATACCGCCGCGGCGGGCCGGGCGCCGGGAGGTGAGGGACCTCGAGTACGCCGCGAACGACGCCTGGCCCGCGCCCGAGCAGGAGCGTCTCGGGGACTGGCTGCTGCGGGCCGCCGGCGGGTGGAGCCGCCGGGCCAACTCCGCCCTGGCGGTCGGGGACCCCGGGCGGCCGCTGCCGGCGGCCGTCGACGAGGTCACCCGCTGGTACCGGGCGCGCGGGCTGGAGCCCGCGGTCACCGTGCCGCTGCCGCTGGCGCGCCGGGTGGACGACGAGCTGACCGCACGCGGGTGGCGGCGCGGCCCGACCGTCCTCACCCAGACCGCGCCGCTGGCGCTGCTGCGCTCCCGGCTTCCCGACGGCGGTCGGGTCCGCCTGGCCACCACCCCGGACACCGACTGGCTCGCGCTGACCCGCCCGGACCACCGACCCTCCGGCGGCCCGGGCGGGGAACCGGCGGCGCCGGTGCCACCGGTGGCCCTGCGGGTGCTCACCGCCGACGGGCGGATCCCGGTCCGGTTCGCGTACCGGTACGACGACGACGGGTCGCTGGTGGCGGCCGCCCGCGGCACGGTGACCGGCAACGGGCGCTGGTTCGGGCTGGCCCGCCTGGCGGTGGCGCCCGGCGCGCGCCGGCGGGGACTGGCGCGGGAGGTGATCGGGGCGTTGGTGTCCTGGGCGGCCGACCTCGGCGCCACCGACGCCTTCCTGCAGGTCATGGAAGACAACGCGCCTGCCCTGGCGCTCTACGAGCGGCTGGGTTTCACCACCCACCACACGTACGTCTGCCGGAGCCCGTGACGGGTGCGGTCGGGGACCCCACCCGGGGCCGCCGCCCGCGCCCTGCGGCCGGCGTCACCGACGGACCGGACGCCGCGGGCGGGCGGACCTCGCCTCGGCGAACTGGCGCAGCTGCTGGGAACGGTAGTCCCGGCCGGCCGCGATGAGGATCAGCGACCCGATGACCGCGCCCAGGGCGGCCACCCCCCAGAGCACCGTCGCCTCGATGATCACGCCGCCGACGCCGTCGGAGAAGCGGGGCGGCTCCTCGACGAACGGCCCCAGCAGCGCCGACAGCAGCCCACCGAACCCGATCCCGCCGGCGAGCTCGCCGCCGACCTCGCTCTGCGGCCGCAGCCGGACCCACCAGCCGGCGGTCACCGCCGCGACCAGCGCCACCACGCCCCAGGCGACGAACGACAGGCGCTCCTGGGCGGCCAGGTCCTCGGCGGTGCCGTCGCCGAAGCCGAACCGGGCCACGAGCCGCGCGACGACCTGGATCGCGAACAGGACGACGGCCAGCACACCGACGCGTACCCAGCGCTGCCTCATCGCACCTCCCCACGCACCGTGGCCGGCCCCGGCGCGTCACCGCTGGTCCGGCTCCTTGCCGCAGATGAACTGTGGTTGCGGATCGTACCGCCACGTGAACCGCTCCCGCTTCACCTCGACGCCGTCGCGGCGGAAGATCCGCCAGGCGTCCTGGGTGAAGCCCTCGATGCCCTGGGTGGCGATGCAGTCCGGGCCGGGCTCCAGGTACCGGGTGGGCGGCGAGGTGATGTCGCGCCGCGGCCCCCACTCGGTGACGATCTCGTCCCACACCCGGGTGCTCCACATGGTCACCGTGACCGAGCCGCTGGTGTACGAGGTGTCGATGAGCACCCCGTACGGCGTGTTGTTGCGGAACTTCAGGTCCAGCGTCGGGTAGAAGATCGTCGCCTCGATGACCGGCGGGTAGCGGGAGTACCAGTACGAGTGGGGACGGTGCTCGACGTCCTCCAGCCCGGCGTAGTAGGCGGCGTTGAACAGCGTGGTGGTGAACTGCGAGATCCCCCCGCCCACGCCGGGCACCAGGCGCCCGTTGAGGATCACCGGCGCGTCCACGAACCCCTGCTCGTAGCCGCGCTCGCCGGTGTACCCGTTGAGCGAGAACACCTCGCCGGGACGGACCAGCGCGCCGTCGACCATCTCCGCGACCCGGACGATGTTCTGCGCGCGGGGCTCGCTCAGGCCGCCGTCGAAGTAGGTGGTGAAGGTCGAGACCTGCTCGGTGATCCCCAGCTCGGCGAGCTCGGCGGCGGTGACCTCGGCCGGTGCCACCACGGTGGTGGCCGTGGTGCGGCGCGGGCCGGGCGACGGCAGCACCGCCAGCAGGTCCTCGGCCAGCCGCTCCACCTCCACCAGCTCGCCGTCGACCTCCTCGACGATGCGGGGCGGGCCCCCGTCGACGACGAAGTGCGCGTCCACCGGCTGCCGCTCGACCTTCGCGAGCTGGTCGGCCAGCCCCTCCCGCAGCGCCTCCGGGTCCACCCGGGGGACGATCTCGCCGCGGGCGTCGGCGGTCAGCCGCAGGCTGGCCGCGATCACCTCCGGGGTGACCGTCAGCTCGCCGCCGTCGGGCAGGTCGACCGTGACCGGGGCGGCGACCGCGGGCCGCGCCAGCTCGGCCAGCAGCCGGTCCACGTCGGCGGCGGTCGTCACCGGGTTGATCTCCACCAGCGGGACCTCCACCTCCGGCGGCGGCGCCGCGCGGGTCAGCATCTCCCGCGTCGGCCAGGCGGCGGTCAGCGCGGCGGCGGAGCGTTCCGGGTCCAGCCCCAGCCCCGGCTCCGGGTACACCGGCCGGGGGGTGGTGCCGTCGAACTCGATCGCCGGCGGGGTCATCGCCTCGCCGACCTTCGCGGCGGTCTCCTGCAGCGCCTCGTCGAGCCGCTGCGGGTCCACGGTCACCACCGGGTCGACCTCACGGCCGCCGAAGAACGCCTCGAACGGGTTGCGCGCGACGGCCCGCGCCACGGTGGCCCGCACGTCCACGGCCAGGCCCACCGCCTCCGGCAGGACGTCGGTCACCTCCCCGCCGATGCGGACCGGCACCGGTGTGGCCAGCGCCTCGGCGTGCCGCGCCAGCGCCGCCGCCAGGGTCTCCTCGGCCTCGCTGCGGCTCTTGGCGCCGATGTCGATCCCGAGCACGGTGGTCCCGCGCGGCACGTCCCCCGTGTACGCGTACCCGGCCCAGACCCCGACCGCGAGCGCCACGACCAACAGCGCCGCACCGGTCACGAGCAGGCCGGTGCGGTGCAGGCGGGGGATGCGCACGGTCACTCATCGTAAGGGCCGGACCGTGCCGAACGATCCGGCGGCAGCTGGCGCTCCCCCGCCGTCCCGGGCCCGGTCGGCGGGCGCCAGGCCTCCCCGTGCGGCACCCGGGCCGCGCCGGGACGCCTGAGCAGCGCCAGGGCGGTCCCGACCACGGCCACCACCGTGCCGAAGAACAGGCACAGGACGGCCACCCAGTCGTTGGCCATCAGCAGCGCGCCGCCCGGGTCACCCGCTCCGAGCCCCACCACCACGGTGACCACCCAGGCGGCCAGGGGCAGCAGCGTCGCCCACCTGGTGCCGGTGGCCCGGGGTGCGTACCAGAACAGCGCGGCCAGGCCGCCCACCACGATCACCACCGCCACCGGCACCCGGACCGTGCCCAGGACGGTCGCCACCCGCAAGGGGGTGGTGACGAACATCAGCAGCCCCACGAGCAGGCTCCCGGCGAGGGTCACCACGCCGCCGGCCAGCCGCAGGGCGGCGTCCGCCACCCGCCGCAGCGCGACGTCCGCCACCGGCCGCCGGGGCTCCGGACCGGTCTGCCGGGGCTCCGGACCGGTGGTCACGGCGCCGTCGGGAGGCCGGCGAACAGGTCGCTCTCCCAGCCGTACGGGCCCTCGCCGGGACCGCGGGGGCCGGCCGCCAGCACATAGTGCTCGGTGGTGAGGAAGCCGTCGACGTCCCCGGCGACCGTGTGCAGCCACGAGTCGGGTGGGATCTGGGTGGCGTGCGCCCGCAGCGCCTCCCGTTTGGCCGACTCGAACCCGGTCGCGACGATCCGCGTGGTGATCTTCTCGTCCGGGGTGCCGAACGGCAGCTCGTCCACGTGCGCGACACCCCCGAACGGGTTGTCCGGCGCGGTGGCGAACCGCTCGATGCCGGCCGCGAGCACCGACTTCGGAACCGCGGTCCAGTACACCTTCGCCGGCGCCACGTTCTCGGCCCGGGCGAGCTCGACCGCGCGCATCGCCACCCGGTGCGCCTGGATGTGGTCAGGGTGCCCGTAGAACCCGTTCGGGTCGTAGGTGACCAGCACCGCCGGGCGGACCTCCCGGATCACCCCCAGCAGCAGCCCCGCCGCCTCGTCCACGTCCGCCCGCCAGAAGCAGCGCGGGTGGTCGTTCGCCGGGGTGCCCATCATGCCGGAGTCGCGGTAGCGCCCGGCCCCGCCGAGGAACCGGTGGTCGGTGACCCCGAGGGCCGCACATGCCCGGGCCAGCTCGCTGATCCGGTAGCCGCCCAGCTGGTCGGCCTGGTCGGAGGCGAGCCCCGCCAGCTCCGGGACGTGGATCTCGCCCTCCTCCCCCAGGGTGCAGGTCACCAGCGTCACGGGCACACCGGCCGCGGCGTACCGGGCCATGGTGGCGCCGGTGCCGATCGTCTCGTCGTCCGGGTGGGCGTGGACAAGCAGGATCCCGTGCACCCCGCTCACTCTAGACGCCCTTCGGGGCGCCGGGACGGGGCTGGAATCGCGCGGACCGCGCGAAAGTGGTCGCATCGGTCCCGCCGGCCGGGCACCATCGCAACTGTGGAGCACACGGCCGACCACCGCGCCTGCCACCGACGGGCCGCGGCCGACCCGGCTGCTCCCCGTTGCGTGACCGTCGCCGCCGACGGGTCCCGGGTGGTGTACCTGCGGTCCGCCGGCGAGGGCGGCGCCGACCAGGTGTGGGTGTTCGACGTCGACCGCGGTGTCGAGCGGCTGGTCGCGGACGCTCGGGACCTGGCCGGCGGGGGTCGCGTCGACTCCCTGGCCACCGACGCCGCCGCCCGGGCCGCGGTCCTGTCCTGCGGTGGCCACCTCCACCACGTCGACCTGCTCGGCGGGCGGGTCACCCACGTGCCGGCGGTCGGCCCCGTCAGCGACCCGCGACTGGACCCCACGGGCACCCGGATCGCCTACCTGACCGGCGGCTCGCTGCGCGTCCGGCGGCTCGACGCCGACCCGCCGGACGGGCAGGACGCACTGCTGGCCGGCGAGCCGGACCCGGCCGAGGGCGGTCAGCCGTACGTGTCGTGGGGCGTCGGCGGGCGCTGGTGGTGGGCGCCGGACGGCACCAGCGTGCTCGCGGTGCGGCTGGACGCCCGGCATCCGGAGCAGGCCAGCCTGCACCTGCTCGAACTGGACGGTGGCTGGGTGGACGTCCACTGGGACCGGGAGACCTACCCGCGGCTGGCGAGTGCGACCTGGACCGAGCACGGCAACCCGGTGGTGGCGGTGCTGCGCCGCTCCCAGCAGCACGGCCTGGTGCTGGCGGTCGACCCGCGTACCGGGGAGACGCAGGTCCACGCCGAGCTGGCGGACCCGCGGTGGGTGGAACCGGTGCCGGGCACGCCGCGCTACCTGCCCGACGGACGGATCCTGGTCGGCGGCGAGCTGGCCCACGACGGCTACGACGCCCGCTGCCTGTTCGCCGACGGCACGCTGCTCACCCCGGCGTCGCTGTACGTGCGACGGGTGGTCGGCCGGCTGGCCTCGGGCGCCGGGATCCTGGTGGAGGCGACCGCGGGCGAACCGGCCGAGCAGCATCTGTACGAGGTGGACACTTCGATCAGCGCCGCCGGGATCGATGTGCGCCGGTTGACGACCACGCCGGGCTGGCACCGCGCTGCGGTCGGCGGCGGGACGGTGGTGATCGGCTCGGAGTCGCTGGACCACGACGGGGTGCGGTGGACGGTGTGGCGGGCCGGAGTCCGGGTCGGCGAGCTGGGCCCGGCGGTGGAGGCCGTCGCCAGCGCGCCCCGGCCGGAGCTGCAGCGGGTGACCGACCGGCAGCTGCCCACCGGCGTGCTGTACCCGGGCGGGCACGTCCTCGGCCGTCGGCTGCCGGTGCTGGTGGACGCGTGCGGCCTGGAGCAGGGCGTGCGCGCGGCCCGGGCGCCGTGGCTGGCCCGGCAGTGGTGGGCCGGCGAGGGGTTCGCGGTGGTGGTGGTCGACCACCGGGGGACGCCGGGGATCTCACCCTCGTACGAGAAGGTCGTCCACGGGCGGCTGGCGGACCTCGCGCTCGCCGACGTCGCCGAGGCGTTGCTCGCCTTGTCGGGCAAGCACACCGACCTGGACCTGGACCGGGTGGTGGTCCGCGGACGGGGCGTCGGCGGGTGGCTGGCGGCGCTGGCCGCGCTGCGGCGACCGGACGCGTTCCGGTGCGCGATCGCAGAGGCGCCGCTGGTGGACTGGGCCGACGCCGACCCCACTTTGGCCGAACGCTACCTGGGGTCCCCCGCCGATGGACCCGACATCTACCAGCATCACAGCCTGCTGGCGGCGGCCGCGGAGCCCGCCGGGGACGGTGCGCCGTGCCCGCTGCTGCTCATCCCCGACGACGCCGACCCGCGGCCGGTACGCCGGCTGGCGGCGGCGCTGCAGGCGGCCGGGCGGCCGTACGAGCTGCTGCCCACCGGCCTCGGGCCGGGCGAGCTACGGCGGGCCCAGCGGGACTTCCTCCACCGCCACCTCGGATAGCGGGGACGAGACCCGCCCGCCCCACCGCGCCGGCGGCCCGGGAGCGACCGGGGACGACCGGAGATCGACGCCTCTTTAGGTCAATACCATCGATTTAGGTCAACAGCATCGATGTCCCGTCGGGGCCCCCTACCGCGCACCCGGCGATATGGCGGCATGTCGATCCATCGTCGGCGCGCGCCGTAGCCGTAGCGCCTTCCACATCGATCGTACGGCGAGATGCCCGTTACTATAAGCGACGACCTCGTATGGACCTCGTACGCCCTCGACAGCCATCCGCCCCGACCCCACGGAGCCCGTCGATGCCCCCTCCACACACGATCTTCCACTCATTCACGCGACAGGTGTGTCTCAGTCCCGGTGCCCCCGCCGTCGTCAGCGGCCACCGCACCGTGACCTACCGGGAGCTGGACACCATGGCGCGCGCGGTGACCCGCCGACTCGCCGACGCCGGCGTGCGGCCGGGCTCGCTGGTCGGGCTGCTGCTGGACCGGGACGAGTGGCTCGTCGCGGCGATCCTGGGCGTGTGGCGGGCCGGTGCCGCGTACGTCCCGCTCGACCCGGCGTACCCGCCGCAGCGGGTGCGCTTCATCGCCGAGGACACCGCCATGCCGGTGGTCCTGGCGTCGGCCGGTCTGCGCGGGCTGGCCGCGTGCACCGGACTGACACCGGTCGTCATCGACGGCCTTGACGGGGACGGGGCCGGGGAGGAGCCGCCGGCCGGCGGCGACGGTCCACCGACCGGCCCGGCGGACGACGACCTCGCGTACGTGATGTACACCTCCGGCTCCACCGGCACGCCCAAGGGCGTCCAGGTGGAGCACCGCAACCTGGCCGGCCTGGTGGAGTGAGCGCTGGACACCTTCACCGCCGACGAGCTGGGCGGGGTGCTCGCGGCCACGTCGGCCACCTTCGACGTGTCGCTGATGGAGCTGCTCCCGGCGCTTGCTCCGGCGGCTGCGTCATCATGGCCGACAACCTGCTGGCGCTGCCGCAGCTGCCGGCCGTGGACCGGGTGCGCATGGTCTGCGCGGTGCCGTCGGCGCTGTCGGCGCTGCTGCGGTTTCCGCTGCCGGCCAGCGTCCGCACCGTCCTGGCGGCCGGGGAGAACCTGCCCCGGTCGCTGGTCGACCAGCTCTACGCCCAGCCCGGTGTCACCCGGGTGCTCAACTGCTACGGCCCCACCGAGGCCACGGTGTACTGCGCCGCCTACGAGGTGCCCCGCGAGGAGACCATCGACCCGCCGATCGGCACCGCGATCGCCCGGGCGACGCTGTCGGTGCGGGACCCGCGCACCGGCGAGCCCGCCACCGAGGGTGAGCTGTGGGTGGCCGGGCCGGGCGTCACCCGCGGGTACCTCAACCGTCCGGAGGCGACGGCCCGCGGGTACGTCACCGGGCCGGACGGTGTGCGCTGGTACCGCACCGGCGACGTGGTCCGGTACGACGGCCGGGTCTACCACTGCCTGGGCCGGCTGGACGACCAGGTGAAGGTGCGCGGGTACCGGGTGGAGCTCGGCGAGGTGCAGGCGGCGCTGCTGTCCCACCCGGCCGTCCACCACGCGGTGGCGTTGGCGCCGGCGGACGCCCACGGCACCCGGCGGCTGGTCGGCTACGTGGAACCGGTCTCGGATCCGCCCGACGAGGCCGAGCTGCGGGCGTGGCTGCGCGACCGGCTGCCGGCCTACCTGCTGCCGTCGCGCATCGTGGTGCTCGACCGCCTTCCCATCGGCCCCACCGGCAAGGTCGACCGCGCCGCCCTCCCGGTCCCCGAGGACGCCCGGCCCGGCGGCACGGCGTACGTCGCCCCCCGCAACCGGATCGAGGCCGTCGTGGCCGCCGCGATCGCCGAGGCGCTCGGGCTGCCGGAGGTCGGCGTGGAGGACCACCTCCTCGACCTGGGCGGGCACTCCCTGACCGCCGCGTCGGTGGTGGCCAGGGTCGCCGGTGAGCTGGGCGTGCCCGTCCCCCTGGCCTGGTTCCTCGCCGAGCCCACCGCCGCCGGAGCCGTGGGCCGACGCCCGTGCGGTGTGGCGCACGGTGGAGCCGTTGGGGCCCGGCCCCTGGTAGGCGGCGGAGTCCGCGGCGCTCGCGGAGTACGAGTGGCGGCAGTTCGGCGCGCCCGTGCAGGAGGCCGAGGCCGACGACCACCCGGGCCCGGCCGCGGCCCGTGCGGTGACGAAGACGCGACCGCGGCCGAAGCCGCCCTCGTCGGAGCCGGCCGCCGAGGCCCACGCTCCGCCTGCGGCGTCGGACACGGACGCGGAGTAGGAGTGGCTGCACCGGGTGCCGGGGCTACCCGCGCAGGAGGCGGACGCCGACGCGAAGCCCGGCCCACCGGCCGCGGACACGCTGGTCGCCGCCATGCCTGCGCCGGCGCCCGTCCCCGTGGCATCCGCCTCGGCACCCGGGGCGGCGGCGTGGCTCGTGGCGCGGTAGGAGCAGGTCGAGGCGCCCTCACACACGGCGAACGCCGATGCCTGTCCGGTGCCGGCGTCAGCGACCACGCCCGCGGCGCAGCGGCCGTCCGGACCCATCGCGCAGCCGGCGTCGGCGTGCACCCGGCTCGCGCTCGCCGAGACCGGTGCGCTGGACGCGGCGCGGCTCCGGACCCAATCCGCGCCGGCGGCGGCCTCACACGAGGCGGAGGCGAACGGCAGGCCGTCCCCGGCCGCGACCGCGCTGGTGGCGGCGCACTCCCCGGCCGCGGGGCCCGCCGCGCAGCCGGACGACGCCCCGGCGCGGCCGGGGCCCTCGGGGGTTGCAGTCGTGGCGGTACCCGCGGTGCGGATGCGGCACCCGCTGCCGATGCAGCCCGCGCCCACCTCGGCGGAGGGGTCGCCGGACAGCCCCCCGGTCTGCGCCGAGCAACGTCCCGGGGCAGCGCAGGGCGAGGTCGAACGTCCGCGGACCCCGGCGTCGCCCACCGCGGGGACCTGCGTGGGC
>VSBZ01000206.1:0-4714 GCA_047459215.1 Micromonosporaceae bacterium
GGTCTGGGTAGCGGACGACGGGCGGGTGCTGATGGTCGGCGACCCGTGGACGGTCGACCCCGAGGACCACTTCCCCGCCATCCCCGGCCTGGTGCTCTCGTACCGGTGGGACGGGACCCGGTTCGAGGGCTGGGAGCCGGCCCCGGAGTACCCCCCGATCGTGCCCCTCGACCTGTCCGGCGCCGGGCCTCCGGTCCGGCCGGGGGCGGTCGCGGCCGGCCTGGGCTGCCCCGACGTCGAACTGCGGTTCCGGCCGGACAACGGGTGGGGCGGCACCGCCACCGCCGCGGGCGCCCGCTTCGTGATCCCGGCGTTGAACTTCCAGCAGTACCTGTTCGACCTGGACCACACCGGCGACCGGTTGCTGGTGGTGTCCATGGAGTGCACCGGCCCGGACGGCTGGACCCGGGAGGGACTGGCCGTCTTCGAACGGGCCGGCGACGGCTGGCAGGGCATCTCGGTGCTCACACCACCGCCCGGCCGCGGTCTCGCCGGCGTCGAAAGCTGGGAGATCGACGACGAGGGTGCGTTCCTGGTGTCGTGGAGGCAGCAGGTCGCCGGGGACGGGGTGGCGTCGTCGCTCCAGCCCCACCGGTACCGGTGGACCGGCACCGAGCTGGTGCCGGCCGACTAGCCGGTCCGGAGCGGCCCGGCGATCGTCGCCCCCTTTGCGGTCCGGTACCCGTGGACCGGATCCGGTACGCCGTGGGACCGCGAGCCGTGCCCGCGTGACCTGGGCCACAGCGGACGACCCCGTCCGGCCAGCCCCGCACCGGCGCTGGTTCGCGGCGGCGGGTCGAGCGGCCCTGGCCGGCGTAGGCTGTGACGTGTAGGACCAGGGGCGTACCAGGCGGTGCCCACCCGCTGCGGCGGCCCTGACGCGGTAACCACCCCGCGACCCTCTGAGGAGGTCATCACGCCGTGACCAAGCAGGTCCGACAGCTGGACCGAGTGGTCATCCGGTTCGCCGGCGACTCCGGGGACGGCATGCAGCTCACCGGCGACCGGTTCACCTCGGAAACCGCCCAGCTCGGTAACGATATCTCGACCCTTCCCAACTTCCCCGCGGAGATCCGCGCCCCCGCCGGCACCCTGCCGGGGGTCTCCAGCTTCCAGGTGCACTTCGCCGACACCGACATCCTCACGCCCGGCGACGCACCCAACGTCCTGGTGGCGATGAACCCGGCGGCCCTCAAGGCCAACCTCCCCGACCTTCCCCGCGGCGCGGACATCATCGTCAACACCGACGAGTTCACCAAGCGCAACCTCAGCAAGGTGGGCTACACCGACAACCCGCTCACCGACGGCACCCTGTCCGGGTACACGGTCCACGAGGTGGCGCTCACGAGCATGACGGTGAAGGCGCTCGCCGGCTTCGACATCTCCAAGAAGGAGGCCGAGCGGGCCAAGAACATGTTCGCCCTGGGGCTGGTGTCCTGGCTCTACTCGCGCCCGTACGAGTCGACCCTGGAGTTCCTGAAGAAGAAGTTCGCCTCCCGGCCGGAGCTGGCCGCCGCCAACATCGCCGCGTTCAAGGCCGGCTGGAACTTCGGTGAGACCACCGAGGACTTCTCCGTCCGGTACGAGGTGGCGCCCGCCGCGCTGCCGCGCGGGCGCTACCGCAACGTCACCGGCAACACCGCCCTGGCGCTCGGCATCGTCGCCGCCGGCGTCCGCTCCGGCCTGCCCGTGTTCCTCGGCGCGTACCCGATCACCCCGGCCAGCGACATCCTGCACGAGCTGAGCCGGCACAAGCGGTTCGGGGTCGTCACCATGCAGGCCGAGGACGAGATCGCCGCGGTCGGGGCGGCGCTCGGGGCCTCGTACGGCGGTGCGCTGGGCGTGACCACCTCCTCCGGTCCGGGAGTGGCGCTCAAGAGCGAGACCATCTCGCTGGCGGTCGCCCTGGAGCTGCCGCTGGTCGTCATCGACGTGCAGCGGGCCGGGCCGTCCACGGGCATGCCCACCAAGACCGAGCAGGCCGACCTCAACCTCGCCCTGTTCGGCCGTCACGGAGAGGCCCCGGTCGCGGTCGTCGCCGCCCGCTCCCCGTCGGACTGCTTCGACACCGCGCTGGAGGCGGCGCGGATCGCGCTGACCTACCGGACACCGGTGGTGCTGCTCACCGACGGCTACCTCGCCAACGGGTCCGAGCCCTGGCTGCTGCCCGAGATCGACCAGCTTCCCGACCTGCGGGTGGAGTTCGCCACCCGGCCCAACAGCGAGGACGGCCGGTTCCTGCCGTACCTGCGCGACCCGGAGACGCTCGCCCGGCCGTGGGCGGTGCCGGGCACGCCCGGCCTGGAGCACCGCATCGGCGGGCTGGAGAAGGCCGACCGTACCGGTGAGATCTCCTACGACCCGGCCAACCACGACCTGATGGTGCGCACCCGGGCCGCCCGCATCGAGGCGATCAAGGTGCCCGACGTGGAGGTCGACGACCCCACCGGGGACGCCCGGGTGCTCGTGCTCGGCTGGGGTTCCACGTACGGGTCGATCGGCGCCGCCTGCCGTCGGCTGCGCAGCCACGGCCACGCGGTCGCCCACGTCCACCTGCGCCACCTCAACCCGCTGCCGGCCAACCTCGGCGACGTACTGCGGCGCTACGACAAGGTGGTGGTCCCCGAGGTCAACCTGGGGCAGCTGGCCGCAGTGGTGCGGGCGCGGTACCTGGTCGACGCCATCTCCTACAACAAGGTCCGCGGCCTGCCGTTCACCGCCGCCGAGCTGGAGGCCATGCTGGAGGAGGTGGTCAAGAATGCCTGACGCGGTGCCGCTGCAGCTGACCGCCAAGGACTTCAAGTCCGACCAGGAGGTGCGCTGGTGCCCCGGCTGCGGGGACTACGCCATCCTGGCCGCGATCCAGTCGTTCATGCCCGAGCTGGGCATCGAGCGGGAGCGGATCGTGTTCATCTCCGGCATCGGCTGCGCCTCCCGGTTCCCGTACTACATGAACACGTACGGGATGCACTCCATCCACGGCCGGGCGCCGGCGATCGCCACCGGCCTGGCGGTCACCCGACCGGACCTGTCGGTGTGGGTCGTCACCGGCGACGGTGACGCGCTGTCCATCGGCGGCAACCACCTCATCCACGCGCTGCGCCGCAACGTCAACCTCACGATCCTGCTGTTCAACAACCGGATCTACGGGCTGACCAAGGGGCAGTACTCCCCCACCAGCGAGCTGGGCAAGATCACCAAGTCGACACCGATGGGGTCGGCGGACGCGCCGTTCAACCCGCTGTCGCTGGCGCTGGGCGCGGAAGCGACGTTCGTCGCGCGCACCATCGACTCCGACCGCCAGCACCTGCACTCGGTGCTGCGCGCCGCCGCGGAGCACCGCGGCTCGGCGTTCGTGGAGATCTACCAGAACTGCAACATCTTCAACGATGACGCGTTCGAGCCGCTCAAGAACCCGGCGACGCGCGACGACTACCTGATCCGGCTGGAGCACGGCCGACCGATCACGTTCGGGTCCGAGGGTCAGTGGTGCGTGGTGCACCCGCAGGGCGGGTTCGGTCTCCAGGTGCGCCCGACCGCGGAGGTGGACCCCGACGACATCGTCGTCCACGACGCCGGGGTCGCCGAGCCGGCGTACGCGTTCGCGCTGTCACGGCTGGCCGGCCCGGACCTTCGGCACACGCCGATCGGCGTGCTCCGGAAGGTCGAGCGGCCGACCTACGACGACCTGGTACGGGAGCAGATCGCCACGGCGAAGCAGGAGCACACCGGCACCCCGGAGGAGCAGCTCGCCGAGCTGCTGGCCAGCGGCGACACCTGGACCATCAACTGACGGTCGGCAGAGGAGGACGTGGAACTCGGGACTCGCCGGGGCCGCGACGGTCGTCACCGCCCCGAGCGCGAGGGCGAGGAACGCGAGCCGACCCAGCCAGGCGAGCCCCGGGTTGACCGGCGGGCTGCCGCGCGGCTCGGCCATGGCTCCAACCTTCCGATCGCGGTGGATGGGGCGATCATCGCAAACGCGCCCGGTCCGGACAATCGTCGCTCCGCTCGGATGATCGACGTCAGTCGTTGCGCTGCCGGACCTCCGGCCGGACGGAGACGGCGACGAGCCGGATGATCGTCCACAGCGCGGCCTGGACGACCCCGAGGAGGGCCAGCAGCATGCCGACGGGGATCAGCCAGAAAGGCAGGGCGCCATTGACGGTCGCCACCGCGGTCAGCACGACCCCGGCCACGAGTACGACCACGGCCGCCCGGCCCAGCCGCGACACCCACGGGCTGATCCGGAGGGCGGGGGGTGGCGGGTTGACAGGCACAGGGTCTCTCCCCGGGACGCGACGCGGTCACCAACTGTACAGACAGTCCCACCTTCAGGAACCACCCGCAATCGCCCGCGCGTGTGACGCCGCCGGCGCGGCCGGACTCGGGCACGCGACCCGACCGTGAGCCGACGTGTGGATCACCGTCACAGCGGCGGAGGGTGACAGGCGGCCACCGACGTCCTCAGCACGCCGCCAGGCGAGCGGACCGTCGTCGGAGCCGCCGGGGATCCGCGCTCGCGGCCGGACGGCACGCCGGTCGTGCGGGCAGCGGCTGCCCACCGGTCGGCTCACGGCTCAGTTGAGCCCGCCCCGGTCGTCCCAGAGGTCGCGCTGCCGGGCCCGCAGCCGGGCGGAGGTGCCGTAGAGCCGTACGACCGTCCACACCGCGACCAGGACGACCCCGAGGTAGAAGACCACCCCCCCGATGC
>VSBZ01000207.1:0-4714 GCA_047459215.1 Micromonosporaceae bacterium
CCGCACCGGCAGCCGGGTCGCTCCGGTCGGAGCCGGCCCCGCGGGCCGCGTCACCGCCGGTCGGGACCGGCGGAGGCGACGGCCGTGTCACCCCCGGCCGGGACCAGCCGGTCCTCGGCCACGCGGGGCGGTACGACCAGGACCGGGCCGTGGGCGTGGTGCACCAGTGCCTGGCTGATCGAGCCGAGCAGCAGACCCAGGAACCCGCCGCGTCCCCGGGAGCCGACGACCACGACGGCCGCCTGCTTGCTCGCCTCCACCATGCCGTCGGCGGCGTCGGCGCCGTACCGGATCTCGGTGCTCACCCGGACCGCGGGATCGGCCTGCACGGCCTCTCTCGCCGCCTCGTCCAGCAGTGCCTGCGCCCGGTTCCGGTCGGACTCGGCGGCGCCGACGCCGGCGTGGACCAGGATCAGGTTCCGACCCCGCCGGACCGCCTCCCCGGCGGCGTACCGGACCGCCCGCAGGCTCCCGGGCGAGCCGTCCACCCCCGCGATCACCGGTGCGTCCTGGCGTGCCGCCGGCGGGGCCGGCGGCCGGACGACCAGGACCGGGCAACGGGCGTGGGCGACCACGTGGGCGCTGACCGAGCCCAGCAGCATGCCGGAGAACCCGCCCAGGCCGCGCGAGCCCACCACGAGCAGGCTGGCGTCCTCGGACTCGGCGAGCAGCGCGGCCGCGGCGCCACCGAGGACCTGCCTGGCGGTGACCGTCAGGCCCGGGTGGGTGGTGCGCAGCTGGGCGGCCAGGTCGCCGAGGAAGCCCTCACCCTCCTCGGGCGCGGGCGGCGGGGTGAGGTCGTACGGCGAGAGCGCCACGCCGTAGGTGCCCGGATGCAGGTACCCGTGGACGAGCCGCAGCGGCACCCCGAGGGCGACGGCCGCGGCTGCGGCGTGCTCGGCCGCGATGACACTCGGCGGGGAGCCGTCCACCCCCGCGACGACCGGTCGTTCGTTCATCTCTCTCCCCTCCTCTGGCGGTGGTGGTTCCCTGTCCTCCTTCCGGCGGGTGGTCCGGGGCCGACCCGGTCTACGGGCTGAGCAGGGTGTCGAGGGTGACGAACCCGTACCCTCCGGCGCGCCGGCCCGCGATCACGCCCGGCGGCGCCTGGGCGTCGAGCTTGGAGCCGTCGGACGGGTGGGAGCCGACGTGCATGAGCACGATCTGTCGGGGCCGCGCGGTGTCGCGCACGCGGGCGGTGACCGAGGCGACGCGGCGACCGCCGCTGGTGCCCTGCCGGCCGAGCGTGCCGACCGTCCAGCGCACCGGCACGTACCCCAGGTCGTTGAGCGCCGTGGTGCGGGCGTCCCGGTCGCCGTACGGGAAGCGGAACCACGGCCGTGGCTCGACGCCGACGTCGCGCCGCAGGGCGCGTTCGGTGGTGCGGGCCTCGTCGCGGATCCGCTCGGCGGTCAGGGACGTGACGTGCGGGTGGGTGGTCGAGTGGTTGCCGATCCGGTGGCGGCGTCCACGATCGACCGCGTCGCGGCGGGGAACGACTCGACGAACGTGCCGGTGGGGAAGAAGGCGCCGGGCACGTCCTCGGCCCGCGGCGTGGCGAGGACCGACGCCACCGCGTCGGCGTTCGCGCCGGCGTCGAGGGTCAGCGCGACCACCCTCCGGTCGGTGGGCAGGACCTCGAGGTCCAGGCCGGCCAGGCGCGGTGGCACCGCCGGCGCCGACGGTGACCCGGTGGTGGGGCGTCGGCGCGACGGCGCCGGCTCGCGGGTTCGGGACCCCGGTTCGCAGGTTCATGGCCGGCTCCTTCGTTCCCTTGAGCGTCCGCCCCGGGCCGGCGCGGCGACAGGGCCGATCAGCTCGTCCCGTGGGGACCTCGGGCCTAGCCGACCAGCAGCGCCGCCACCACGAGGTAGATCAGCAGGGAGAGAAGGTCCTGGACGACCGTGGCGAGCGGACCGGAGCCGAACGCCGGGTCCCGGCCGAGGCGGTGCAGCAGCCACGGCAACCCGAGCGCGATCACCGTGGCGACCGTGGCGGAGGCGGTGACCGCGAGCGCCACCGCGGCGGCGACCGTGGCGTCGCCCCACACCACGGCGATGACGGGGAGCGCCACCGCTCCAAGCAGCGCCCCCAGCAACAGGCCGGTCAGCGCCTCCCGGCCGGCGATCCGGCCGATGCCGACGCCCACGGACAGCCCGCGGATGGCCAGCACCTCGGTCTGCGTGCCGACCGCGTCGGCCAGGTAGACGATCCCGGGGACGAAGAAGGCGATGAGGACCAGCTCGTTCAGCTGCCGCTCGAACGCGTTCATCAGGCCCGCGGAGACCATCGCCCCGGCCAGGCCCAGCACCAGCCAGGGCAGCCGGTGCCAGATCCGCCGTGGCACGCTCTCCACGGTGGTGGCCCGGGTGGCGGTGGTGGTGTGGAGGAACCCGCCCAGCCGGGCGAGGTCCTCCTGGTGCTCCTCCAGCAGCACCGCCAGCAGGTGCCCGGTGGGGATCAGTCCGCGGAAGCGGCCGTCGGCGTCCACGACGGCCAGGCCGGGCTGCCGGATCGCCTGCCAGGCCGCCTGTTCCTGGTCGGTGTCGGGCGCGACCGCGACCGGCCGCGGGTCCATGAGCTCCCCGACCGTGGCCGACGGCGGCGCGGCGAGCAGCGCCTCGATGGTCGCCAGCCCGACCAGGTGGTCGTCGGTGCAGACCGCCACCACCGCCGCACTGTCGAACCGGGCGCCGCGGAGGCGGGCGAGGACGTCGTCGACCCGCTCGCCGGGTGCGGCCACCGGTACCCGCGGCAAGGCGTGGTCGGCGGCGGTCCGGCGACGCGGCTCGACCGTCGGTCCGGCGGCGGACGTCGGGGGCTCGGCGGGCTCGCTCACTCCCACGCGATACCCCGATCCCGCCGGGCGCACCCGCCACCGGTCGAGGCCGAGCCGGCGGAGATGTCGCCGCCGGCCCGACGCACCGCCTCCGCGATCGTCTCGGGGCTCCGCCCGACCAGCGCGCCGCCGTCGTCGAGCAGCAGGATCGGTCGCTGGATGAGCTCCGGCGACTCCACCATCGCGGCCAGCCACCGCCCGACCGCCGCCTCGTCCCGGGGCCAGTCCGCCATGCCCCGGCGCTGCGCCGCCGGCTCGTGCAGCCGGCAGACGTCCCACGGCTGGGCGCCGAGGCGGCGCAGCACCTCCGCCAGCTCCTCGACGGTCGGTGGATCGTCCAGATAGGAGCGGAGCCGGTAGGGTACCCGGGCCGCGTCGAGCGTCTCGCGCGCGGCGGCGCACTTGGAGCAGGCCGGGTTGTTCCACACCTCCATGAGCCGATCATCCCAGCAACGGGCTAGCATGCCGGCGTGCGCCGACGGCGAGGTTAGACCCTGAGCCCGGTCCGCCTCCGGGCGCCGCCGGAACGTGCCCACACCCGGCACCGTTCCGACGACCCTCCGGAGGCAGATCACGTGACCGCATCGCTTGCCCGCCGCGTCGGCGTGCGCGGCGTGGCCCGACGTCTCTACGCGTACGCGTTCCTGGACGACTTCATCCTTCTCTACCCCTTCTACGCCCTGCTGTTCGCCGAGACGCTGTCGGTGGGGCAGATCTCGACCCTGTTCGTCGTCTGGTCGGCGACCGTCATCCTCGCGGAGGTGCCCTCCGGCGCGCTCGCCGACGTGTTCTCCCGGCGCGCGCTGCTGGTGGCCGCGCCCCTGGTCACGGGCGTCGGGTACGCACTGTGGACCGTCACGCCCTCCTACCTCGCCTTCGCCGCCGGGTTCGTGCTGTGGGGCGCCGGCAGCGCCCTGCGGA
The DNA here is from genome assembly GCA_047459215.1 of Micromonosporaceae bacterium. Taxonomy (GTDB): domain Bacteria; phylum Actinomycetota; class Actinomycetes; order Mycobacteriales; family Micromonosporaceae; genus Natronosporangium. The sequence goes on from VSBZ01000207.1 coordinate 3,761, forward strand.
GTGGGGCCAGGGAGGCGCTGGTCTACGAGGAGCTGGACCGGCTCGGCGCCGCGGACCGGTACGCCACCGTTATGGGCCGGGCCCGGGCTCTGGCCGTGGTCGCGGTGATGGCCGCCACGGCGGTCGCGTCCCCGGTGATGGCCGTCGGTGGCTACACCGCCGTCGGCGTGGCGAGCGTCGCCGCGTGCCTGCTCGACGCGGCGGTGGCGCTGACCTTCCCGGAGCACCGTCCGCCCGCCGCGCGCCGCGGTGGCCGCCGGGCCGGGTCCGCCCTGCGCCTGTCCGGGTACGTCGCGACCCTGCGCGTGGGGTTCGGTGAGGTCCGGAGCGCGCGGGCCGTGCGCCTGGCGGGGCTGGTGCTGGTGGCGGTGACCGTGGCACACGGCGCGCTGGAGGAGTACGTGCCGCTGCTGGCCGCGACCACCGGGGTGACGGAGGCCACCGTCCCCTGGCTGGTCCTCGTCGTCACGGTCGGCACGGTCGCCGGCGGGTTGCTCGGCGGGGTCGGCGCGCGGCTTGGCACCCGGCCGCTGGCCCTGTGCCTCGCGGTGGCCGCGGCGGCCCTCGGGCTCGGGGCGCTGGCCGGCCACCCGGCCGGGTTCGCAGTGATCGCCGTCGGCTTCGCCGGCTTCCAGATGGCCACGGTGGCGGCCGACGCCCGGCTGCAGGCCGCCATCGCCGGGTCCGGCCCGTGCCACCGTGACGTCGCTCGCCGGGCTGGGTACCGAGGTGGGGCAGGTGGGGATGTTCGCCGCCTACGGCGTCCTGGCCACCTGGGCCGGCGACCGGGCCGCGTTCGCCGTCTCGGCGCTGCCGTTCCTGCTCGGTGCCGTGGTGGTGGCGGCCGGGCGGCCGGCTCGCCGGCGCGGGCTCGCCGCGCCGGACGCGTCGACAGCGGCGCCGGCCACCCACGGGGCTGCCTGAGTCGGGCGGCCACCCGGTGGCCGGCGCCGG
>VSBZ01000036.1:0-27262 GCA_047459215.1 Micromonosporaceae bacterium
GACCCGACGCTGTCCGGCGACCCGTTCCTGAACACCTTCGGTGAGCAGCTCAACGACGCCAAGTCCCCGCCGGCCATCGCGACCTGGGAGCAGGTGGCCGCGGCGATCGACGGCGAGGTGGAGAAGGTCTGCAAGGCGGGCGCGGACCCGGCCGAGGCGCTCACGGCCGCGCAGGAGCAGGCGACCGCCATCGGGACCGGAGCCTGACCCATGGCCACGCCCCCGATGGCGCCGGCACCCCCGTCGGTGCCAAGGGTCGAGCCTCGCGCCCGGCGTGCGGTGGGACCCGGGCCCACCGCCGCCGGGCCCCGGCCACTGCGCCGCCTCCAGCGCCGTCGGGCGCTGGTCGGATGGGGGTTCGCCGCGCCGTTCACGGTGCTGTTCCTCGCCTTCATGGCCCTGCCGGTGCTCGCGTCGCTGGCCATGAGCGTGACCGACCTGCGCTCGACGGACCTGCGCAACCCGTTCGCGGTCGAGTTCGTCGGGCTGAGCAACTTCGTCCGGTTGTTCGGCGACGAGCTGTTCCGCCGGGCCGCGGTCAACACCGCGATCTTCGTGGTCGTCGGGGTGCCGTTGACGATCGTCTCCGGTCTCGCCGCGGCCAGCGCGCTCAACTCGGGGCTGATCCGGTTCCGCAGCCTGTTTAGGGTCGGCTTCTACCTGCCCGTGGTGACGAGCATCGTCGCCATCGCGGTGGTCTGGCGGTTCCTGCTCGACCCGGAGGCCGGACCGGTCAACAACCTGCTGCGCCTGGTCGGAATCGACGGCCCGAACTGGCTGGCGAACCCGAGCACCGCGCTGCCGTCGATCACCGTGCTGGCGGTGTGGCGCAACTTCGGCTTCCTCATGGTGGTCTTCCTGGCCGGCCTGCAGGCGATCCCGGGCCACCTGTACGAGGCGGCCCAGCTGGACGGCGCCGGCCGGTGGCAGCAGTTCCGCTACGTCACCCTCCCGATGTTGCGGCCGACGCTGCTGTTCGGGGCGGTGGTCACCGGCATCGGCTACCTCCAGCTGTTCGAGGAGCCGTTCGTCATGACGCAGGGCGGACCGCTCTCCTCGACGCTGTCGGTCTCGTACCACATCTACAACCAGTTCGGGTTCGGCAACTACGGGTACGCCGCGGCCGCCAGCTGGGTGCTGTTCGTCGCCATCGTCGGCCTGTCCGTGGTGCAGTTCCGGCTGTTGAGGGCGAGGGACTGATGGAAGGCACGGTCATGCTGCGGCGTCGCGACCGGATCGCCCGCACGGTCCTGTACGCCGTGCTCCTGGCCGGTCTCGTCGTGGTGGTGGCACCGTTCGCGTGGATGGTGCTCTCGTCGTTCAAGCCCGAGGGCGAGATCCGCCGCGTGCCGCCCACGTGGTGGCCGGAGACGTTCACGCTCGACAACTACGTGCGGCTGTTCTCGCAGCTGGACTTTCCACGCTACTTCGTCAACTCGGTCCTGGTCGCCGGCCTCATCACCGTCGGCAACCTCGTCTTCTGCTCCGCGGTCGGCTACGCGTTGGCCAAGCTGCGCTTCGCCGGCCGGCGGCTGCTGTTCGCCACCGTGCTCGGCACGCTGATGGTGCCCGGCATGGTCACCTTCGTGCCGCAGTTCGTGCTGGTCAGCCAGTTGGGCCTGGTCAACACGTACGCGGGGCTGGTCCTGCCGTTCCTGGCCGGGCCGTTCGGTGTGTTCCTGATGCGCCAGTACCTGCTGTCGATCCCCGACGACCTGATCGAGGCGGCGCGGGTCGACGGCGCGGGGGAGCTGCGCATCTTCTGGCGGGTGGTGCTGCCCCTGTGCGGGCCGGCGCTCGCCACGCTCGGCATCCTGACCTTCCTCTCCTCGTGGAACAGCTTTCTCTGGCCGCTGGTCGTCGCCACCACCGAGGACAAGTACACGCTTCCCGTCGCGTTGGCGCTGTTCAGCGTCGGGCAGCACCGCACCAGTTTCGGGCTGCTGCTCGCCGGTGCGGTCGTGGTCGTGCTGCCGGTCATCGCCGTGTTCCTGGTACTGCAGCGCCACTTCCTGCGGGGCATCGCGACGACCGGACTCAAGTGAGGTGCCCTGTGGCGCGGGAGCTGAGGCGGTACGCCGTGGACACCTGGCGGTCGATGGCGGCCATGGTGGACCCGGTCACGGCCCTGCCGGCGGACAACATCGACGGGTCGCTCGACCCGTCGACCCGCTCGGCGTACACGTCGCCGACCAACATCGGTGGGTACCTGTGGTCCGTGGTCGCCGCGCGCGAGCTCGGGATCATCTCCCGCGACGAGGCCCGGTCGCGGATCGCGGTGACCCTGGCCAGCCTGGCCCGGCTGGCGCGGCACGCGGCCTCGGGGATGTACGACAACTGGTACGACCCCCGCACGGGGGAGGTGCTGCGTGCCTGGCCGGAGGACGGCTCCCCGGTCCACCCGTTCCTGTCGAGCGTGGACAACGGGTGGCTCGCCGCCGGCCTGCTGGTCGTGGAGGGCGCGGTGCCGGAACTCCGGCCGCAGGCACGCGCCCTGCGGACGCCGATGGACTTCGGGTTCTACTACGACCCGCAGGGGAGGGGGCCGGACTTCCCGGCCGGGGTGATCCGCGGCGGTTTCTGGGACGAGCAGCCACCGGGCTGCTCCGTGGTCGGCAACCACCGCGGCCGTGGACCGGACGTCTACTACACGCGCCACCACTACGACAACACGGTCACCGAGACGCGCATCGCCACCTACCTCGGCATCGCGTCCGGCCAGATCCCGCGCGAGGCGTACTTCGCCACGTACCGCACCTTCCCGGACACCTGCGACCGGTCGTGGGCCGGGCGGCAGCCGGTCGGCTTCCACACCTCCTACCTCGGCGTGCCGGTGTACGAGGGCGCCTACCGGTACCGTGGCATCCAGTTCGTGCCGAGCTTTGGCGGGGACATGTTCGAGGCGCTGATGCCGGACCTGTTCGTGCCGGAGGCGCGCTGGGGCCCGCGCAGCTGGGGCCGTAACCATCCGGCCACCGTCGCCGGGCAGATCGAGCACGGGCTGCGCGAGGCCGGGTACGGCTACTGGGGCTTCTCACCGGCCTCGGACCCGTTCGGCGGCTACCGGGCGTGGGGTGTGCGCGCGATGGGCATGGGGCCGGTCGGCTATCCGTCCGATGTCGAGGAGACCGGCTACGACGCCGGCTCCGGTGACCATGGTCCGGACGGTCCGGCACCCACCTACGGTGACGGGGTGGTCACGCCGCACGCCGTGTTCCTGGCCCTGCCGTACGCGCCGCGCGCCGCCGTCGACAACCTCGCCCGGCTGCGGGAGGACTTCGACGTCTACGGGCCGGGCGGCTTCCACGACGCGGTGGCCGTGCGCAGCGGGACGGTGGCCCGCCGCTACCTCGCGCTCGACCAGAGCATGATCATGGCGGCGCTGGCGAACCACCTGCGCGGCGACGCCATCAGGCGGGCGTTCGTGACGCCGCAGTTCGAACGGGCGCTGCGGCCGCTCATGGCGATGGAGGAGTTCAACGTGCCGGCCGGCCAGCAGGTTCCGTGAGCACGGCCGGGCAGGGCGTCCCGGCGCGACCCGACGGCGGTCGGCGCCCCACGGGTGACCGTCGGAGGCGACGAGAGGGTCACGCGGCCGTCGTCGCTCCGGCGGTGAGGACCAGCCGGGTCACGGCGCTGTCGCGACCGGACCAGGCCGGCCGCGCCGTCGACGTGCAGCAGGACGTCGTCGCCGGCCGGGGCGGGCAGGGGATGGCCGGCCGGCAGCCACGGGTCCAGTGTGGTCAGCCGGCGTTCGTGGGCGGAGACGACCTCGTTGGTGGAGGCGACCTGGTGGGTGGCGGTGGCCCGGTCGGTGGCGTGGGCCTGGCCGGCGGCACCGGGATCGGCGGCGGGCGGCCGGCGGAAGCTGCGCATCTCGTGCCGCAGCGTGAACCCCACCCGCTCGTACAGGCGCCGGGCCGACGGGTTGTCGGTGACCAGGTCGACCGCCTCGTATCCCGGGTCGCGCAACGCCTCGTGCAGCGCGGCGACCAGCAGCCGGGTGCCGACCCCCTGCCGGCGGGCCGACTCGGCGACGGCCAGGTACTCGACCTGGGCGTCGCCGGGGCGTAGCTTGAGCACGACGTATCCGAGCAGCGTGTCGCCGTCGGTGGCGACCAGGATCGGTGGCGCGTCGGCCAGCAGCTTCGCGGCGGGCGCGTAGGTGCCGGGGAAGGCCCGGTCGTGCAGCGCGGCGAACTGTTCGTGCCACCGCGGGGTCAGCCGCGGCAGCGTCACCGCCGGCAGCCCGGCCAGCCGGTCCCGGGCGAACCGCAGGATCACCTGGTGGCCGTGCGGGGCGAAGCCGTGCCGGGCGGCGAACCCGGCCACCGCGGTGTTGGCGGTGTCGATGAACAGCTCGTGCGTGCCGGCGGCGGCCGGCAGGTGCGGCAGCACCGCGCGGTAGAGCCGGTCCATCAGGTCGGGGCTGTCCGCCCACGGCCCGTGCAGCCAGGTGCGGCCGAGGTCGACATCCCACTCGGCGGCCAGCAGCCCGCACAGCCGGCCCCCGTCGCGGGCGACGGCGACCACGGCGTCACCGTCGAGTTCTCCCAGCTCGCCGGTGACCTCCTCGGGGGTCTGGCCGACGTACCCGATGTGCTGTGCGGGGTCGCGGTTGCAGCCGGCCGCGTACGCGGCGATCTCCTCCAGGTGTGCGGGTGTGAGCTCGCGTCGACGGCACAGGCCGAGGCGTACGTGGGACATGCCGCGACGGTACGCCGGCACCGGCCGGTCACTAAAGGGAGTTTCGGGACCGTTACGCGGGGTCTCCGGGACGGCACGCCGGCGCCCGGCGGTCGGGCCCCGGGCAGTCCGTCGGCGGACGGGTCACCAGGCAGGCGGGTCGGCGAGAGCCCTCACGTCCGCACCCGTCGGCGACGGGTTCCGGAACGTCACAGCTGGTTGACGGCGGTCACCCGGATCACCGCCTCGCCGGCCGCGTCGCTGGCCGCCAGGTCCACCTCGGCGCTGATGCCCCAGTCGTGGTCGCCCGCCGGGTCGTCGAAGATCTGCCGCACCAGCCACCGGTCGGGCTGCTCGTCGATGAGCAGCAGATGCGGGCCGCGGGCGTCCGGACCCGTGCCGATCTCGTCGTACTCGGCGAAGTACGGCTCCAGCGCCTCCTGCCAGGCCTGGGCGTCGAAACCGGCCTCGCCGTCCAGCTCGCCCAGCTCCTCCCACCGGCGTCGGGCCGCCAGCTCCACCCGGCGGAACATGGCGTTGCGGACCAGCACCCGGAACGCCCGCCGGTTGGCGGTCAGCGGCGGCGGGCCGCGGTGCGCCCGCACCTCTTCCAGCGCCTCCGGACCGGGTTCGCGCAGCTTCTCCCACTCGTCCAGCAGGCTGGAGTCGACCTGGCGCACCAGCTCGCCCAGCCACTCGATCAGGTCCGACAGCTCCTCGTTCTTCGCCTCGTCCGGCACGGTCTGCCGCAGCGCCTTGTACGCGTCGGCCAGGTAGCGCAGCACCAGCCCCTCGGAGCGGGCGAGCTGGTAGAAGCTGATGTACTCGGTGAAGCTCATCGCCCGCTCGTACATGTCCCGCACCACGGACTTGGGCGACAGCTCGTAGTCGGCCACCCACGGGTGCCCCCGCCGGTACAGCTCGTACGCCTCCTCCAGCAGGTCGGCCAGCGGGCGCGGATGGGTGATCTCCTCCAGCCGCTCCATCCGCTCCTCGTACTCCAGGCCCTCGGCCTTCATCGCCGCCACCGCCTCGGCCCTGGCCCGGTTCCGCTGCGCGTACAGCACCGGCCGGGGGTCCTCCAGAGTGGACTCGATGATGGACACGACGTCCAGCGCGTAGCCGGGGTCGTCGCGGTCCAGCAGCTCGATGGCGGCCAGCGCGAACGGGCTCAGCGGCTGGTTGAGCGCGAAGTCCAGCTGCAGGTCCGCGGTGAGCCGGACGATGCGGCCCTGCTCGTCGGGTTCAGGGAGCTGCTCGACCACACCGGCGGCGCGCAGCGCCCGGTAGATGGCGATCGCCTGGCGGATGTGGCGGCGCTGCGCCGGCCGGTCCTCGTGGTTGTCGGTCAGCAGCCGGCGCATGGCCTCGAACGCGTTCCCGGGCCGGGAGATCACGTTGAGCAGCATCGAGTGGGAGACCCGGAACTGGGACGCCAGCGGCTCCGGCTGGGCCTCGACCAGCCGCCGGAACGTCGCCTCGCTCCAGGAGACGAACCCCTCCGGGGGCCGCTTGCGCACCACCTTGCGCCGCTTGCGGGGGTCGTCGCCGGCCTTGGCCAGCGCCCGCTCGTTGGCGATCACGTGCTCGGGGGCCTGGACCACGACGTTGCCCACGGTGTCGAACCCCGCCCGGCCGGCGCGCCCGGCGATCTGGTGGAACTCGCGGGCCTTCAGGTGCCGGTTGACCGACCCGTCGAACTTCGACAGCGCGGTGAACAGGACCGTGCGGATGGGCACGTTGATGCCCACCCCGAGGGTGTCGGTGCCGCAGATGACCTTGAGCAGCCCCTGCTGGGCCAGCTGCTCCACCAGGCGGCGGTAGCGGGGCAGCATCCCGGCGTGGTGCACGCCGATGCCGTGGCGCACCAGCCGCGACAGGGTGCGGCCGAACCCGGCGGTGAACCGGAAGTTGCCGATCGCGCGGGCGATCGCGTCCTTCTCCGCCCGGGTGCACATGTTGACGCTCATGAGCGCCTGGGCGCGCTCCACCGCGGCCGCCTGTGTGAAGTGCACCACGTAGACCGGCGCCTGGTCGCTGGCGAGCAGGTTCTCGATCGTCTCGTGCAGCGGCGTGGTCACGTACTGGAAGTGCAGCGGCACCGGCCGCTCGGCGGAGGTGATGACCGCGGTCGGCCGGCCGGTACGGCGGGTGAGGTCCTTCTCGAACCGGCTGACGTCGCCCAGCGTCGCCGACATGAGCAGGAACTGCGCCTGCGGCAGCTCCAACAGCGGCACCTGCCACGCCCAGCCGCGGTCCGGCTCGGCGTAGAAGTGGAACTCGTCCATCACCACCTGGCCGATGTCGGCGTCCGCGCCCTCCCGCAGCGCGATGTTGGCCAGGATCTCGGCGGTGCAGCAGATGACCGGAGCGTCGTCGTTGACCGTCGCGTCCCCGGTGATCATGCCGACGTTGTCGGGGCCGAAGATGTCGCACAGCGCGAAGAACTTCTCGCTGACCAGCGCCTTGATCGGCGCGGTGTAGAAGGTCACCTCGTCGCGGGCCAGCGCCGCGGTGTGCGCGCCGACGGCCACCAGGCTCTTGCCCGACCCGGTCGGGGTGCCGAGGATCACGTTCGACCCGGACACCAGCTCGATGAGGGCCTCCTGCTGGGCCGGGTAGAGGCTGAACCCCTGCTCGGCCGCCCACGCCTCCACCGCCTCGTAGATCGCGGTGGGGTCGTCGGTGTCCGGTATGTGCATCGGCACCTACGCTACCCCCGCGGTCGGGACAGGATCACCAGCCGGTTGCCGTCGGGATCCTCGGCGTGGGCGGCCCGCTCGCCCCACGGCATGTCCTGCGGCTCGCTGGTGACCACCGCACCGCCGGCGCGCAGCCGCGCCACCGCGGCGTCGCAGTCGTCGGCGTACAGGCACAGCTCCAGCCGCTGTCCGTGCGAGCCGCTCGTCGCCCCGCCGTCGCCCACGATCCCCAGCTGCGAGGAGGCGCCCAGCCGCAGACCGACGTACTGGGGCTGGCCGTCGGCGGGGAACCGGTAGGTCTGGGTGAACCCGAGCACGTCGCGGTAGAACGCGACGAGCCGGGGCAGGTCCCGGGTGGACAGGATCGGGAACGACTCGGTGAACACGGGCACCTCCCGGTCGATTGTGGCGGACATCCGGAATGACGCGACGCCGCACCCGGACTCGACACCGCCGTCCGGCCGGGCGCCGCCCGTACCCGTGGCGTGCGCCACGCCGTGCCTGACGGGCGCCACGCCGCGTCCGGCGTGCGCGCCGCCGCGCCGGTGGTCGGCGGCGGGCCGCCGCCCACGATCCGGGTCGCCACCGGACCGGTACGGACGTCGTCGCTGGTCGCTGCCACAATGCCAGCGACCGCGACCGCCGGAGACCGCGATGACCGCCACCCTTGCGACCGGGCGCGGGCGCCGACCCGCCCGTGCCATCTCCGCGGCTGCGCTGGTGGGCCGGGACGCCGAGCTGGCCACCCTGCGGGACGTGGTCACACGCCCACCGTCGGTGGCGGTGGTGGAGGGTGAGGCGGGCATCGGCAAGACCCGACTGGTCGGCGAGCTGCTGGCACGGCCGGACGTGGCGGGGCGGCGGCTGCTGGTGGGCGCGTGCCGGCAGGTCCGCGACCCCTTCCCGCTCGGCCCGGTGGTGGAGGCGGTCCGGCAGCTGGCCGGGTCGCTGGCCGGCGCACCGCTGTCCCCGCTGGCCGGGACGCTGCGACCGCTGCTGCCGGAGCTGGCCGACGAGCTGCCACCGGCGCCGGAACCGGTCGCCGACCCGCCGGCGCACCGCCACCGGGTGTTCCGGGCCCTGGTGGAGGTGCTCACCGCCGCCGGAGCGGCGGTGCTGGTCCTGGAGGACCTGCACTGGGCCGACGACCAGACCCCGGACTTCCTGCGCTACCTGCTCGCGGACCCGCCACCGCAGCTGTCCACCGTGCTCACCTACCGCCACGACGAGGCCACGCCCGCGGTGCGGGCACTGACCGCGCGGCTGCCCCGCACCGTGCACCACGCGCGGGTGGCGCTGCGACCCCTGGACGTGGCCGCCACCGGTGCACTCGCCGCCGCGATCCTCGGCGCCGGCACGGTCTCCCACGAGTTCGCCTCCTACCTGTGCGAGCGGGCGTCCGGGCTGCCGTTCGCCGTCGAGGAGCTGCTGGCGCTGCTGCAGGAGCGGGGGGACGTGGCCCGCCGCGGCGGAAGGTGGGCCCGCCGCGCCCTGGACCGGCTGGACGTGCCCACGAGCATCCGCGCCCAGGTGCTGGAGCGGGTCAGCCACCTGGGAGCCGACGCCCGCACGGTGCTGGACGCCGCGGCCGTGCTGCAGGTCGAGACGACCGTCGCGGTGCTCGCCGCCACCTGCCCGCTGCCGGGCGACCGGCTGTTGGCCGGGCTGGACGAGGCGGTCCGCGCCGGCATCCTGGTCAGCGACGGCGACCGGGTGCGCTACCGCCACGTGCTGGCCGCCCAAGCCGTCTACGAGGACCTGTCACCACCGCAGCGGCAGCGGTGGCACGCCCGGGCCGCCGACGCGCTCCTGGCGGTGGACCCTCCACCGCTGAGCCGCATCGCCCACCACCTGCGCGCCGCCGGGCGCCTGGCGGAGTGGGTCGACGCGGCCGAGCGGGCCGCCGAGCAGGCCATCGCGCGCGGCGACCCCGCCGAGGCGGCGCGACTGCTGGCGGAGGTGCTGCGCCACGCGCCGCTGGCGGACCACCGCGCGGGACGAGTCGCGGTCACGCTCGGCCGCGCCGTCGACCTCATCTCCGACCACGGCGTCACGTCCGACACCGGCGACGCGGCCGAGCTGCTGGCCCGGGTGCTCGACGAACGTGACCTGGATGACGCCACCCGGGGCGAGCTGTGCCTGCGCACCGCCGTCGCCATGGACATGACCCGGCAGGACGTGGACCGGCAGCGGCGGCTGTTGCACGAGGCGATCGCCCACCTGCGCCCGGAGCAGGCGGGTCTGCGCGCCTGGGCGATGGTGTGCCTCGGCACGCCGATCGGCGCCGGTGTCGGGATGGCGGAGGTGCGCCGGTGGCTGGCCCGCGCGGTGGCCGAAGTTGCCGGAGTGGACGACCCGGCGGTCCAGGTCCGGTTGCTCGGGAAGGTCGCGATGGTGCTCGCCAGCGTCGGCGACCACCGGTGGCGCCGGCTGGTCGACCGCATCGAACCACTGGGGGACGCGATGCCTCACCGGGCGGCGTGGACCTACTACTGCGTCGCCGTCGAGGCCGGCTACGTCGGTCACCACCGCACCGCCGGCGAGCTGCTCGACCGGGCGGCCCGCACCATTCCCGAGTGGGAGAGCCCGACCCGGCACGCCAGCCTGCGGTGCGGGCAGGCGCTGGTCGACTTCCTCCGGGGCGAGTGGGACGGGCTGCCGCAGCGCGCCGACGAGCTGGTCGAGCAGTTGGCCGGGTTCGCGCCGGCCCGGCAGGATGCGGAGCTGGTCGTCGCCTGCCTGCGGCTGGCCCGCGGCGACCTGGCCGGTGCCCGCCGCGGACTGCGGGTGCTGCGGGACACCGCCGGCGACGGTGGCCTGGGCCCCACGATCGACGCCATCGTCACCGCCGCCTGGATACGCCTGACGCTGGCCGACGGCGATCCGGCCGCCGCGGCCCGGGTGGCGCGGCACCACCTGGCCGGCGTGGCGGCCCGCGGCATCTGGGCGCCGGTCACCCGGTGCCTGCCGGCGCTGACCGAGGCGCTGATCGCCGACGGGGACCCGGCCGGCGCCGCGGACCTGGTGGCGCGGGCGCGCGCCCGGCTGCGGGACCTGGACGCGCCGCTGGCCACCGCGGCGCTGACCCACTCCGCGGCCCTGCTGGCCGCCGCCGACCACCGGTGGCGGGAGGCGTCCGAGGGTCTGCTCGCCGCGGCCGAGGAGTACGAGCGCCGGCAGTGCCCGTACGAGGCGGCGCAGGCGCGGGAGAAGGCGGCCGAGTGCCGGTTCGCCGCCGGGGAGCAGGCCGCGGGCCGACCCGGCGCGGGCCCGCGAGCCGGGGGGCGGGACGCCGGGGGAAGGGACGCCGTCGCGGAGCCGCTGCACGCCGCGCTCGCCACCTACCGGTGGCTGGGCGCCGCGTGGGACCTCAACCGGGCGGCCCGGCTCGCACGCCGGCACGGGGTGAGCCTGCCGGCACGCCACCGGCGCGGGCGTCGTGGCTACGGCGCCCGACTGTCGCCCCGGGAGCGGGAGGTGGCCGGTCTGATGGCCGCGGGCCGGACCAACCAGGAGATCGCCGCCGACCTGTTCCTGTCGGTGAGCACCGTGGAGAAGCACGCCATGGCCGTGCTGCGCAAGCTGAGAGCCCGCTCCCGGCGCGAGGTCGGCGACCTCATCGCACAGTCGGACACCGACGCTTCAGGGGACAAGGCGGCCGGCGCCGCCACCGGTTAGGTGGAGGACGCGCCGCCAAGTTGGAGGACGCTCCTCCATTGCTACCGCCGCTCGCGCTGCTGATGCTGCCGGCGTGAGCGAGGGCAGCCGTCGGAACGACCCGCCGGTGGCTGGCCGGTGGCCGGCGCCCGGCGCCGGGCCGTCACCGCAGGACTCCGCGACACCGTTGCCCGTGCCCACCACCGGCGGCGCACCGCCACCGGCCGGGCACACCGGGGCCACGGGCTCGGCGACGCCGACCGGCCGGTCCGGGTCCGACGGCGACCGTCCCGCTCCCGCGCCGGCGACCACCCCCGGTCCCGGCGCCGCCGATCCACGGAAGGCGAGGGCTGATGATCCCCAGGACGACGACTGGCTCCCGTTGTGAGCCCGCTTCAAGACACCGGTCCAGGAGGCTGCGGTGAACCGGATGTCCCGCCGCCCCCGGACCCACCCGACCCGGCGCACGTGGACCGCCGCCGCGGCGGTGACCGCGCTGGTCGGTGCGATGCTCGCGGCCCCGCAGGCGGCCGCGCAGCCGGCCGGCCCCACCCCGGCCGACACCCTGGCGGCCACCGCGGCGGTGACCGCCGACCTGCGACCCGGTACGCACCGGATCACCCTGCTCACCGGTGACCGGGTCACCCTGACCGTGACCACCGACGGCCGGGTGGCGGTGTCCGTCACCCCCGAGGTGCGTCCCGACGGAACGGTCCCGGTGCTGGAGTGGTACGCCGACGGCGACAGCGTCTACGTCGTACCGTCCGACGCCGAGCCGCTGCTGGCCGCCGGCCGGCTGGACCCGACGCTGTTCGACGTGGCGTACCTGGCGGCCCACGGGTTCACCGACACGCTGCCGGTCATCGTCGAGTACGCCGACGACGCTCCCGGTGTCCAGGCGTTGCGCGCGACCGGCGTCGACACCGACGGCCGGGCGCTGTCCAGCATCGGCGCCCGGGCGGTCGAGGTCGACGCGGACGACACCGCGGGCTTCTGGGCCTCGGTGCAGACCGCGCTCGCGGAACCGGCCGGGATGCGCACCATGGCCGCCGGCGCGCGGATGGAACGCGTCTGGCTCGACCGGGTCGCGCACGTGGTGCTCGACGAGAGCGTGCCGCTCATCGGCGCGCCGCAGGCGTGGGAGGTCGGCCTGGACGGCACCGGGGTGAGGGTCGCGGTGCTCGACACCGGCATCGACACCGGCCACCCGGACGTCGCCGGCCGGATCGTCGCCGCCCGCAGCTTCGTCGACGGGGACGTGACCGACCGCCACGGCCACGGCACCCACGTGGCGACCACCATCGCCGGCAGCGGCGCCGCTTCCGGCGGCCGCTACACCGGCGTCGCACCCCGGGCCGACCTGGTGATCGGCAAGGTGTGCACCGACGGTGGCTCCTGCCCGAACTCGGCGGTCATCGCCGGCATGGAGTGGGCGGTGCTGGAGCAGGGTGCCCGCGTGGTCAACCTGAGCCTCGGCGCCTGCTGCACCGACGGCACCGACCCCCTGAGCCGGGCGGTGAACGAGCTCAGCGCCGCCACCGGGGCGCTGTTCGTGATCGCCGCCGGCAACGACGGCCCGGGCGCGTCCACCGTGGGCTCCCCGGGGGCGGCCGACACCGCCCTCACCGTCGCCGCGGTGACCAAGACCGGGCAGGTGGCCGGGTTCTCCAGCCGCGGCCCGCGGGTCGGCGACTCGGGGTTCAAACCGGAGATCGCCGCCCCCGGGGTGGGGATCGTGGCCGGCCGGGCGGCCGGCACCACCCTGGACCCGGGCCAGGTCGTCGACGACCACTACATCGGGTCCAACGGCACCTCGATGGCCACCCCGCACGTGACCGGCGCGGCCGCGCTGCTCGCGCAGCAGCACCCCGACTGGGACGGCCAGCAGGTCAAGGCCGCGCTCGTCACGAGCGCGCAGGACCTCGGTCACCACGGGTACGCCCAGGGCGCCGGGCAGGTGGATCTCGCGCTGGCGGTCCGCCAGCCGGTGCAGGTGAGCCCGGCGGTGGCCGACTTCCGGTTCGTCCCCTTCCCGCCGGAGGGCCCGCCGATGACCCGCACCCTCACCTACACCAACCCGACCGACGAGCCGGTCACCCTGCGGCTTTCCGCCACGCTGGCCCGGACCACCGGGGCGGAGGCACCGGCGGACGTGATCGCCCTCGACCGGGACACGGTCACCGTGCCCGCCCGGGGCAGCGCCACCGTGACCGTCACCGTGGACCAGACCGGGCTCGACGCCGGCGCGTACACCGGGGCGGTGGTCGCCACCGGCACCACCGGGGACCTCAGGCTGCGCACCCCGGTCGGGATCGTGGTCGGCGAGCAGCTGCACCGGGTGGAGCTCCACCTGACGCCACGCTCCTGCGACAACGACGTCCACTGCACCGGTCCGTACAGCTCCTTCAGCTACGGCTTCCTGGACGTCTTCACGCTCGAGGGGACGGCGGAGGGCGCCGGCGCGGGGGTCACCGGGACGCTCCGCGTGCCGCTCGACGAGGTGACGCCCGGCACCACCGGCACCGGCGACGGCTACCGGTACGAGGTCGCCGACGACGGCACCGTGGTCGTGACCCTGGTCCTGCCCGAGGGCCGGTACGCGCTGCGCTGGGAGCCGTTCTGGCTGGACCGGCTCAACCGCTACCAGTACCCGTGGTTCTGGGTGCCGGACCTGGTCGTGCCGCGCGCCGAGCCGGTGGTGTTCGACGCCAACCGGGCGGTGAAGGTCACCCACCACACGCCGTTGCCGACCGGCGACGGCCTCGCCGCCACGCGTACCTACCACCGGCTGCTGCCTGACGGTCGGTTCGTCGCCTGGGGCAGCGCCAACGCCTTCGGGCACGGCAACTTCTGGGGCTACCCGACCGGGACGGTGACCTACGGCGACTTCGTCTTCTCCCACGACGACGTGCTGGAGGCGCCGCAGGTGACCATGGCGGTCACCGGCACGACGCCGGTGGAGCTGCACCCGATCTACTCCGGGTACCGCCCGGCCGGCAACGACCACAGCACGGTGCCGGTGCGGTTCCCCGAGGGCACCCGCAGCCTGCGGGTGGTGGACGCGGGCACCGGGGAGGAGGCCGACTACCGCACGGTGGAGGCCGCCGGTGCGCTGGTGCTGGTCCGCAACGCCCTCGGCCCCGGCTACTGCTCCATCACCCCGGACCAGCTGCAGCGGGCGCTGGACGCCGGCGCCGCCGGGGTGCTGTTCGACGCCGGCACCTGCCGGGTGCCGATCCACATCGACGGCTCCCCGGCCAACGAGGACAAGCCGCCGATCCCGTACGTGGCGCTGCCGTCGGCCGAGTTCGAGATGCTCGCGGAGCGGGTGGCCGCCGGCCCGGTGACGGTGTCGGTCACCAGCCGCCACACCTCGCCGTACGTCTACCTCGTCGAGACGTTCGAACACGACCGGGTGCCGGAGGCGATGGACTACACCTACCCGCACCACACGCTCACCACGGTGGAGGCGAGCTACCACGCCCGGGTGGACGGGGACGTCACCCAGTATTGGCACACCTTCACCCCGGAGGTCCGGTTCGACGTCGGCCAGGGGTACACGTACGCCGCGCCGATGGCCCGCACCGAGTACCTCGCGCCGGTCGGCGACCGGTACCTCCACCACCGGGAGCTCTCGCTGTCGGCGATCGGCGCCATGAGCAACGATGTCTCCCGGTGGGACGTGTTCACCCGGCCAGGCCGGGTCAGCGAACGGTGGAACGCCGACCCGTGGACCCCGGGCGCGATGCCGCACCCGCCGTTGGACGGCTCGCTGCTGCTGTGCGCCGGGTGCCGGGAAGGTGACCTGTTCTGGCCGTTCCTGCACGTGGTCGGCGGCGACGGGACGGTCGACGGGGGCACGATGGGCTGGTCGACCAGCCACAGCGGCGACCCGGACGACGTCACGGGCGGGGTGGAGCTGTACCGGGACGGCGAGCCCGTGCCGACGGATCAGTTCCTCGGCATCCCCGTGTTCCCGGTGCCACCGGACGAGGCCGACTACCGGTTGGTGAACCGGTTCGCCACCTCCGGCTACACCGTCCACACCGAGTGGGAGTTCACCTCCGGTGCACCCACCGGCGCCACCCGGCCCGCCACCGGGTACGTGTGCCTGCTCGGCGCCCTTTCCGGGACGGAGATCCCGTGCCAGCCCGAGCCGCTGCTCTTCCTGAGGTACGCGGGCCTCGACACGGACCTGCACCACCGGGTGCCCGCGCCGGGCGCGCACCGGTTCGAGGTGACGGTGCACCGGCAGCCGTCAACGCTCACGCCGCCGGCGGTGACCGGATTCACCGTCGAGGTGAGCTACGACGGCGGGACGACCTGGGAGAGCGCGAAGGTCAAGGCGGCCGGCGACGGCCGGTACACGGTGACCGTAGTCCACCCGCCGGTGAACAAGCGCCCCTCCGACGCGGTGACCCTCCGGGTCGAGGCGTGGGACGCCGACGGCAACCGGGTGCGGCAGACGATCACCGACGCGTACCTGCTGGCCGGTCGCGGACCGGGCCAGGACCGCTGCCACGGCCAGAGCTGCGTCAGCTGAGTCGACCACGGTCGAGCGGTCCCCGGTGGGCCGGGCGCGGATTGCGCCCGGCCCACCGGCTGCTCACCGCGACGCCGACGGACCCACGACCCGGTAGCGCCAGCCGGGCTGCCAGGTGAAGCGGGTCTGGACCGCGCCACCTCGGGTCGCGGTCGGGGCAGCTCGGCGAACCGGTCGGCGGCGGCCACCAGGGCCCCGGTCATGCCGGCGTGGCGCCCACCGTGCCCGGCACCCTCGACGAGGACGAGCCGGCTGCCCGGCCACTCGCGGGCCAGCTGCCAGGCGACGTCGGGCGGGCTGCTGATGTCCAGCCGGCCGTGGACGAGCACGCCGGGCACGCCGGACACCGGGTGTGCGCGCCGCAGCAGGATCCCGTCGTCCAGGAACGCGTGGTGCCGCCAGTAGTGCGTCACCAGCCGGGCGAACGCCAGCCGGAACGCCGGGTCCTCGTACCTCGGGTCCGGGCGGTACCCGTCCGGTACGGACACGTGCACGTCCTCCCACTCGCACCAGGGACCACAAGTGACCGGTGTGGACCATGAGTGACTCGTTGCCCGCGGACGGGTGCTCCGACGCGGCCCGGTACGGAGGCGCACGCGTGGCCACCGACCGACGAGCACCGCCGCATGGCCGTGGTCGCCCGAGGTTGACGGCCCGGCCGCGACCGGCCGAGCCAGGTCGTGCGGGACCGGCCAGGGGAGGGAACCGGCGGGCCGGGGGAGGGAGCCGGTCAGCGGGCGGACGTCACCACGCCACGCGTGCCGTCGACCCGCACGGGCCGGCCGTCGGGGAGCCGCGCGGTCCCGTCGACGGTCGCCATCACCGCCGGGATGCCGTACTCGCGGGCGACGATCGCGGCGTGCGACATGGCGCCGCCGGTGTCCACCACCACCGCGGCGGCGCGGTCGAACAGCGGCGTCCACGCCGGGTTGGTGTACGGGGTGACGAGCACCTCGCCGCGCGACAGCCGGTCGAACTCGGTGGCGTCGCGGACCACCCGCACCCGGCCGGTGGCGACCCCCGGGCTGCCCGGCACGCCCCGCACCAGCGCCACTTCCGGGGGGCGTCGCCGGCGCGGTCGGGCCGGTCCGAACCAGGACGGGTCGACCAGCGGGGTGCCGGCCAGCGCCGCCCTTGCCGCGGCCCGCCGCCGTACCCGCTGCCGCAGCTGCGCGGCGAGGGCCGCCGGGGGTGGCCACCGCCGGACCCGCGCCAGCTCGTCGACGGTCAGGTGCAGCACGTCCTCCGGCCGGGCCAGCACCCCTGCCGTCCACAACCGACGGCCGAGCTCCCGGATGCACCCGCGCACCAGCGGCAGCCTGCGGGTGAGCAGGAACCGGCTGTCCTCCCGGGCCTGGAACGCCCGGCGGGAGGCGGCCAGCCACCGCAGCACCGCGCGGCGGGCGGGAGCCGGCCGCAGCAGCGGGTGGCGCAGCAGGTCGTCGCGGGCCCGCTGCCACGCCGGCCGGGTGTCCGCCGGCGGCGGTGGGACGGTGCCCGCCCGCGCCCGCAGCAGGCCGAGCACCACCCGCGGCTCGTCGGCCCACGTGGGCTGGCTGGCCAGCAGCGGGCTGGCGGTCTCCCGGTGGCCGTAGCGGGCGAGGAAGGTCCGGAAGGCGGCGAGGAAGTCCGGATGCCGCTCGGCCAGCACCGGCAACAGCCGTCCCGCGTCGACGGTCGCGAACAGGTGCGCCAGGGACCGGTCGCGGCGGATCCGCACCGCGAGGGCGTCCAGCGCCCGGGCCGTCCGTGCGGTCTGGTTGTCCGTGCCGGAGACCAGGTCGCCCAGCAGGTCGCCGCGGTGCAGCAGCCGCAGCGTCAACCACAGCCACAGCAGCGACACCGCGTCGGGCAGGTGCCCCAGCCGCCGCTCGATCACCGTACGCGGTACCACGCTGGCCCGCCGCAGCGTGTCGACCAGCTCCGCCCAGCCGAGGTCGGCCAGGTGGGACACGCCAGCGGGCTCCTCCGCCGGTTCCGCCCGGACCCACCGGTCGGCGGCCCCGCGTCGCGCCAGCCGCCGCAGCGTGACCGGCAGCAGGAGCACCCGCCAGGTGGGACGCAGCCTCGGCGGGTCGAGCCGCACCACCACCCCGTCGTCGTCGAACACGAGGCGGCCCAGCGGTGCGCCGGCGAAGCCCAGGTCGCGCACGACCTGCGTGCTCACGCGCAGGAGCCCACCCAGCCAGGTGCTGGTGTCCATCGGGTACGGCCGGACCGGCAGCACCTCGGCGACCAGCGGCGCCATCATCCGCCCGTACCGTCCGGGTGGTCGGGGTGGTGGCGGAGGGAGGGCGGTGACCGGACGGGCCTGCAGCAGCCACGGCCGGCCGTGGTACCACGCCCACTCCACGTCCAGCGGCCGGCCGAACCGGCGTTCCGCCGCCACCGCCAGCCGGGCGAGCCGCCGCAGCTGGGCGCGGCGCAGGCGCGGCCCGGCCGGTGCGGCCACACGCCTGGTCCCGCCCCCGGGCCGGGGCACGACCGCCACCTCCCGCCGTCCTGCCCGGCGCGACCGGACCCGACCGGTCCGCTTGTCGAGCACCACGTGGTCGGGTGTCACCAGACCGGCCACCACCGCCTCCCCGAGCCCGGCGGCCGCATCCACGACGATCCGGTCCCGCGCCCCGGTCACGGGGTCGGCGGTGAACAGCACCCCGGACAGCTCCGCGGGCACCAGCCGCTGCACCACCACCGCCATCCTCGCCTCGTCGAGGCCGTGCCGGCGGCGGTAGGCGAGGGCGCGAGCGCTCCACAGGGAGGCCCAGCACTCCCGCACCGCGTCCAGCAGCGCCGGCACGCCCACCACGTTGAGGACGCTGCGGTACTGCCCGGCCAGGCTGGCGCCTGGCAGGTCCTCGGTGGTGGCGCTGGAGCGCACCGCCACCGCACCTCCGGCCCGGCCGCCCACCAGGTCGGCGTACGCGCGGCGCAGGCTGTCGGCCACCGGTGGCGGCACCGGGGCGGAGCGCACCGCCTGGCGGACCGCCGCGCCGTCCGGTGAGGCGTCCAGCAGCTCGGGCAACCGGGCGGTCAGGCGGTTGTGGTCCAGGTGGGCGGTGAGGGCTGCGGTGGTGAGGACGAACCCTGCCGGCACGGGTGCGCCGGCGCGGACGAGCTCGCCGAGGTTGGCTGCCTTGCCGCCGGCGACCCGCGTGTCCTGCCGCCCCAGCGCGGACAGGGGTACGACGTAGCGGTGCGGGCGCTGCGGCATCGTCCCCCCGCCGGCCGAGCGCGTGACACGGACCTCACCGAGTGTAGTCGCTCAGTGACCGGCGGCGCCGGGGCCGGCCCGGGTCAGCTGCGCAGGTAGGAGGCGCCGTTGAGGTCCAGGATGGCGCCCGAGGCCCACTCGGCGGCCGGAGAGGCCAGCCACAGCACCGCGGCGGCGACCTCCTCGGCCCGGGCCACCCGGTTGAACGGGCTCTGGGCGCGGATCTCGTCCCCGCGGGGCGGCTTGAGGTGCTCGTTGGTCATGTCGGTCTCCACGAACCCGGGTGCCACCGTGGTCACCGAGATGCCCAGCGGCGCCAGCGCCACCGCCAGCGACTGGCCCAGCGCGTTGAGCCCGGCCTTGCTCGCCCCGTACGCGGGGCACTCCGGCTCCCCGCGGAACGCGCCGCGGGAGGAGATGTTGACGATCCGTCCGCCACGGCGCATGTGCCGTACCGCGCACCAGGTGATGTTGGCGGCGCCGACCAGGTTGGTCTCCAGCGTCTGGCGCCACAGCTCCTGCCAGCGCTCGTAGGAGGTTTCGAGGATGGGGTGGGCGAGGAACACCCCGGCGTTGTTCACCAGCACGTCCAGGCCGCCCAACCGTTCGGCCGCGGTGTCCACCATGGTCTTGACGGCCGCCGGGTCGGTCAGGTCGGCGCACACCACGGTGTGGCCCTTGCCGGGGAGGCGGCCGCACAGGTCCTCGGCGAGCCCGGGGGAGTTGCGGTGGTGGATGGCCACCCGGTCGCCGTTGGCGGCGAAGGCGGTCGCCACCGCCCGGCCGATTCCCCGGGAGGCGCCGGTGACGAGCACCGCTCGGTCTGTCGCGTGGTCCATCCAGCGATGATGCCCGATCCGGCCGGTGCGCCTGCGCGACGGTCGGGGAGGGGAGTGGCGCACCGGCACCACCGGCCGCCGCGGCCCGGCGACGCATGCCACCACGCCCGGGCCGGCGCGCCGACACGCGCCACCACGCTCAGGCCGGCGGCCCGGCCGCGGGCTGGAACCGCTGCGCGGCCCGACGCCCCCACACGGTGGCCACGTCCCGCAGCCGGGACGGCGCCTCGGCCGCGACCCGCTCACCGGTCCGGGAGGGGACGCCACCGTCGGTGCCGGCCGGCAGCGCCCGCGCCACCAGGCCCAGCGCCCGCGCGGTCAGGCCGGGGGCGAGCTGGGCGACCCGCGAGGCGAGCACGGCCAGCGGGGTGAGGGTGAGCTCGGCACGGCCGGCCGCCGCCGCGTCCACGATCCGCCGGGCGGCCCGCTCGGCGTCCATCGACACCAGCGGCGCGCTGGCCAGGGTGGCGAACCAGGCGAACTCTCGCCCGGACCGGTCGTAGAAGCCGGCGCGCAGGTGCGAGCCGGTGCGCATCAGCCCGGGCACCACCGTGGTCACCCGGATGCCGTGGCGGGCCAGCTCGGCGTGCAGGCCCTGGGAGAAGCCGACCGCGCCGAACTTCGCCGTCACGTACGGCAGCAGGTGGGGTACGGCCACCTTGCCGCCGATCGAGGTGATGTTCACGATCCGCCCGTGGCCGGAGGAGCGCAGGTACGGCAGGGCCTCCAGGGTCAGGTACACCGGCGCCAGCTGCATCACCTGCACCGCGGCCAGGTAGTCCTCCGCCGAGGTCTGCAGCACCGGCCCCACCTGCATGACCCCCGCGTTGTTGACCAGGACGTCCAGGCGCCCGAACCGTTCCACCGCCCTGGTGACCAGGCCGGTGACCTGGGCCCGGTCGGCGAGGTCGCAGGGCACGGCGAGCACCTCGGCACCGCGGCCGGCCAGGTCCGAGGCCGCGCCGGACAGCTGCTCGCCGTTGCGGGCGCAGATCACCACGCGGCAGCCCCGGTCGGCCAGCTCCCGGGCGATGAGCAGGCCCAGGCCGCGGGAGGCGCCGGTGACCAGGGCCACCTGGCCGGACAGGTCCGCCCGCCGCCGGCGCCGGGCCGCCACGGCGGCCGTGGCCGCCGCACCCGCCACCGTCAGCAGTGTCCTGCGCGCCACCACGGCCCTGCTCTACCCGCCCGGGCGCGCCGGCACACGCCTCGCCGTCGAACCAGGCCCGGCACCCTTCTCGACGGTGGGCGACGACCCCACGCCCGTCGCGGCCAGGCCCGGCAAGTGCTGGACCACGTCGGGGTCCTTGAGCCCGGAGAGGAACGTGTGACGGCCGGACCACACCCGGAGGACCCGTACGCGGCACAGGCGCGCCGACGTGGCGGGCCCGTCACGCGTGTGGTCCCCGGCGCCTCGCGCCGGGGACCACACACCCCCAACCTCGACCTCGTCCGAGCCGCTCGCGCCTGCGCGGTCAGCTCCTCACTCCGGCGGGCTCACGCGCGGACCGCGGCTCCGGAGCGGCGAACGCCTTGGTCGGCGGGGTGAGGAACGCGTGCACGAAGCCCGCGATCGCCAGCAGGGTCAGCAGCGCGGCGGCGATGAAGGCCACCTGGGCGGCCTGTCCGGCCTTCACCCCGAACTCGCTGAACCCGTACGAGGTCAGCAGCAGGCCGCGCAGGGTCTCGCCCTTGAACAGGGTGTCCCGCTGGTTGGTGACCTGCGCCAGCTCCTCCCGCAGCTGCTCCACGGCCGGGTCACCGGCGGCCTCGGCCTGCGCGACCTGCTCCCGCAGCTGCGCCTGCGGCTCGCCGAGCTCGGCGTAGGTCTTCCCGTCGGCGATGTTGCGCAGGTGCAGTCCGATGTACTCGTTGGCGTAGCACTCGGCCTGCTTGCCGGTGGTCAGCTGCTGGCCGGCGTACTCCACCAGGCACTCCGACTGGCGCTCCTCGTCGGTGAGCTCCTCCACCGGCGGGAAGTAGATCTTCTGCGCGGACAGCTGCTCGCGCACGTAGTTGTTGGCGAAGTTGGCGTTGCTGGCCATCACCAGTCCGACGACCAGCAGGAGCACGGCCAGGCCCAGCCCGCCGATGCTGAACATGATGTCGAGGGTCCTGCGTTTCATCGTGAGCTCCTCCGCGTGGCCCGCCGACGCGGGATCCTTTGCTGACCCCAGGATCGGCCGCACCGGTGGTGGCGGCACAGGGTCGAAGCGCTGCCGTGTGCCGGGACGTTGGTCCCGTGTGGTGTGGGACGGTCGGCGTCCATTGGTCCCGGGCAGGACCGGTCCGTCGCGGCGACGGCGCTCGCCGTGTGACCGGACTCACCGGGAGGGGATGAGGGGCCACCGTCCGGCAGGCAGCGGTCACCGGCGTGCGTTGGCAGGGCGGCGTCACCGGGGTGCGGTCACCGGTCGGGACCGCACCAGACCTCCGCGTCGGCGAGGAACGCCGTCGAGGAGGGGCGTGGCGACGTGGTGACCCGCGGCACACCGGCCACCGGCCGGCCATCGATCCGCAGCGTTCCCGACCGGCACGGCACGTACACTGTGGACAGCTGGTTGGCCACCCCGCCCAGGTCGAACTCCTCGACCCGGATCAGTCGACGGTCCATGGGCCCGGTGATCTCCACCTCGACGTCGGCGCCGCGGGCGCGCATCCCGGACGCCAGGTCCAGCTCCAGGTCGACGGGCGCGGTCGTGACCCGCGGCTCCGGCCACGGCAACCCGCGCACCTCGGGGAAGTGCCGCGTGAACTCGTCGGCCAGCCACCGGCCGAGCTCCGGCCTGGCGCCCACCACCCGCGTGTGGCCGGCGTGCCAGAGCACCAGTGCGGTGCCTTTCCCGTGGGGGGACCAGTCCACCCGCCACACCGACACGAACGCCACCCGCTCCCCGGCACCACCGTCCGGGTGCAGCAGCAGCCCCGGATTGGCCCCCACGAGTCGGACGATCATGCACGCCACCCTCTCACCACGCCGACGACCGGCGGCCGCCGGGGCGGGCGGCCGGCACGTACGGTCGGCGCGCGCAACCGTCAGGGCCCGTGAGCTCGGCCAGGCGTTCGGCGAGGAACCGGCGCTCGGCGTCGTTGCGGGCCAGCTCCAGTGCCCGCCGGTAGGCGAGCGAGGCCTGGTCGGTGCGGCCCAGGCGGTGCAGCAGGTCCGCCTTCACCGCCGGCAGGTAGTGGTATCCCGCGAGCCGACCGCCGCTCTCCAGCTGCTCGACCTCGGCCAGTGCCCGCGCGGGCCCGTACACCCGTGCCACCGCGACGGTGCGGTTCAACGCCACCACCGGCGACGGCCACACCGACAGCAGCTGGTCGTACAGGCTCAGGATCCGTGGCCAGTCCGTCTGCTCGAACGTCGGCGCCTCGGCGTACGCGCACGCGATGGCGGCCTGCAGCGTGTAGCGTCCCGGTCGCCCGCCGCGCAGGCAGTCCGCGACCAGGTCGCGCGCCTCGGCGAGCGCCGAGCGGTTCCACTGTGAACGGTCCTGCTCCTCCAGCCGTAGCAGCCGGCCGTGCCCGTCCACCCGGGTGGCGCGCCGGGCGTCGGTGACCAGCAGCAGCGCGAGCAGCCCCCGCACCTCACGCTCGTCGGGCATCAGCTCGCGCAGCACGCGGGCCAGGTGCAGCGCCCGGTCCACGAGGTCCACCCGGAGCAGCGGCGTTCCCGCCGGCGCCGTGTGCCCGAGGGTGAACAGCAGGTAGATCACGCCGAGGACCGCGTCCAACCGGGCGGGCAGCTCCGCCGCGCGGGGCACCCGGTAGGGGATCCGGGCGGTGGAGATCTTCTTCTTCGCCCTGGTCAGGCGGGCGGCCATCGTGGGCTCGGACACCAGGAAGGCCCGGGCGACGTCGCCGGTCGGGACGCCGCACACCAGCCGCAGGGTGAGGGCCATCTGCGCCTCCCGGGCCAGTGCCGGGTGACAGCACATGAAGATCAGCCGCAGCCGGTCGTCCGGAACGGCGTCCTGCGGCTCGTCTGCGAGTTCGTCGTGCATCGCGGCCTCCTCCACCGGCGTCGGCCCGCCCGGTGGCTCCTCGGGTGGCACCAGCAACGGCAGCCTCGCGCGCAGTGCCCGATCCCGCCGCAGGGCGTCGATCGCCCGGCGCCGGGCCGTCGTGGTCAGCCAGCCGGTCGGGTTGCGCGGGACCCCGTCGCGGGCCCAGGCGACCAGCGCCGCGGCGTACGCCTCCTGGACGCACTCCTCGGCCAGGTCGAGGTCGCGGGCGACGCGCACCGTCGCGGCGAGCACCTGGGCCCACCCGTGACGGTGCGCGTCGGCGACCGCCGCCTGGACCTCCGCCGGTCCGGTCATCACCTGGCGGGCGGCGTGACCGATCCGCCCATGACCGGCCGCACCTCCACTCCGCCGCCCTGCCGGACGGCCGGGTTTCGCCCGGCGATCTCCAGGGCGGTGTCCAGGTCGGGTGCCTCGATCACGTAGAAGCCCGCGACGACTTCCTTGGTGTCGACGAAGGGCCCGTCCGTCACGACGTCGCCACGGATCGAGGTGGCCGTGGCGACCGGCTCCAGCGCGAAGGCCGCCACCATGGCGCCCGAGCTCACCACCTCGTCGGCGTACCGCTGGTGCGCCGTGAGCTCCTCGGCGGTGGCGTCGGTGGCGGCGTCGTTGGCGTAGATAAGGACCGCGTACTGGGCCATGACGTCTCCCATCTGGGTGGGTGGTGGGTACCTACACCCTCTTGTCGAACGGACGGCGCGGATTCGACAGCGTGACGGCGGCCTTTGTCCGCGTGCGGCGGGGACGGGCACGCCCCGGAGACTCCTCACGCTACCGGCGACCGGCCATCACCCGCCACGGGCGCGCGACCCCCGCGCGACCCGACCGCCTCACCCCGCGTGACCGGCGCTGCGCCGCCGGCGCAGCCGGCGGATGAGCACGACCACCAGGGCGACGCCGACGATCCCGATGGTCGTGAGCAGGCCCAGTTCGCGGTACTCGCGGTAGGCGGCCCCGGCGGCCGCGCCGACCGCGGTGTAGACGCACGCCCACGACACCGCCCCGAGGGAGGCGAAGAGGGCGAACTTGCGCAGCGGCATCCGCACCGTGCCGCACACGATCGGGGTCACGGCGTGGGCGACCGCGACGAACCGCACGGGTACGAGCACCGGCGCGCCGCGACCGGCGAGGTACGCCTCGGCCACCCGCCAGCGGCGTTCCCCGATCATCCGGCCGAACCGGCTGACGCGCACCCGGGGTCCGACCAGCCGCCCGATCGCGTACCCGCCCAGGTCGCCCAGGCAGGTGCCCGTCGTCGCCGCCGCCGCCACCAGCGCGAACCTGCCCGGTGAGTCGACGGTCGACCCGGCCAGCAGCACCGCCACGTCACCGGGCACGACCGTCCCGATGAGCGCGGTGGTCTCCAGGGCGGTGAACGCCATCACCGCCAGCGCCAGCACCACCGGGTCCAGCCCGGCCACCACGGCCAGCACGCGGTCGACCACCTCGACCAGCGGTTCGATCATGACCAGCCCTCCGTCCGCTGACCGGCCACCGCCGGTCGACCGCCGTCACCGCGCACCCTCGCCCCCCCTGCTGTTCCACATCGGATGAACGCGTCCCGGCTGGTCGGCAGGGTCCTGCCGGCCAACCAGGGTCCATGATCGCAACGCCCCTGGCCGGGCGCATCCGCTGGTGGTGGGAGACGGCCGCGGATATCCGCCCGGGGGTTCCCCTAGGGTGGCAGACCGCTCGGCCGCTGCGCCGAGAGTCGGGGAGGCGGCTCAGCCGTCGGCGGGGGAGAGGGCCGGAAGGGGAGGGTCGAACGTCAGCCGCACGTACGGCTCGACGTCGGGGAGGGCGTCGTCCGGCCAGGCGGCGCTGCCGCGGTGGGTGACACCGTCGAGCACGAGGTCGACGGCGTACGTGAACGGTGGCTCACCCAGCTCCGCCGCCTCCCGTACCTCGTCGCCCGGATGCCGCCAGGACAGCGAGCCCTCGAGCGACGCGCACCCCTCGGGGGCGAGGTCGACCGGGGTGGGGGTGAACGTCAGCGACCGGCCGTTGGCGGCGGTGACGGTGACCCGGGCGGTGGCCTCCCGTGGGGTGGCCCGTAGGTTGGTCACCTCCAGGCTCAGGCCGTAGCTGTCGATCCGGCCGTCGTGCTCGGCGAGGACCATCAGGATGGCGTCGGGCGTCGGCAGGGGCCCGTCGGAGGGTGTGGTCCAGCGGAACCTGACGAACGCGTCCCCGCCCCGCCCGTGGACGCCCAGGTCCACGTCGTACGTGCCCGCGAAGCCTGCCGGCGTCAGCCGGTGGGTCGTCGCCGACACGCGCTCCAGCTCGACAGTCTGGAGGCGGGCGCACCGGTCGTCGGCGCGCTGGAAGGTCGCCTCTCCGCGCCATCTCTCGACCGGGAACTCGACGACCAGTTCCGGATGCGTGCCGATGTCCGGCAACGGTTCCGGCGGCAGCCCGTCCGCGCAGACGGTGCCCCAGCAGTACGTGTAGGGCGCCACCGTGAGGCTCGCACCGTCGCCGCGCACCACCACCTCGGGCGGGCCCTCCGGGTTGCGCGGACCGCGCGGGTCGAGCAGTGGAGCCGAGGCGTGGCCGTCGCCGGCGGTGTCCTGGGCGGCGCAGCCGGCCACGAGCAGGACGGCGGCGCCGACGGTGAGCGCGAGCGGTCGCATGCCCCTTGGACTGGTCCACGGCGCCGCTGGTTCCGGCCACGGGGGGTGCGATGGTGCGCGCGCGGTCCGGCGGGTCGGGCTCGCGGCCGGTGCGGGCTCGGCCGGGGCCCGTGGCTACTTTACATAATGTAGATTATCGAACATGGCGGCTGGAGGGCCGGTTGGGGGGGGACCGGCCGGACGGCATCGTGCTGCCGTAGCGGGGTGTGCGTGCAGCCCCGTCGGTGTGGTCACGGGATGCGGGCGACCGCGGCGTAACCCGCGACTTCGGCGGGTGTGGGACGCGGCTGCGGCTCGTTGTCGGCGCGCCACTCGGCGAGCGGCACCACGCCGGGTGGCACCAGCTCCAGCCCGTCGAAGAAGCGGCCGAACTCTTCCTGGGAGCGCGAGGTGAAGCTGCCGTGCTCGCCCGAGGCGGCCATCCTTGCTGCCATGGCGAGCATTTCCGGCGTCATGAAGTCGAGGGTGGCGTGGCTGGCGACGAGGTAGCTGCCCGACGGTAGCTCGCGTACCAGGTCGGCCACGATCCGGTACGGCTCGTCCTTCTCGCCCAGGAAGTGGAGGACGGCCACGAGGAGCAGGCCCACCGGTTTGGACAGGTCCAGGGTGTTGAGCACCTCGGGCTTGCGCAGCAGTGCCGCACCCTCCCGCAGGTCCGCCTCCAGGTAGGCGGTGGCTCCCTCGGGTGCGCTGTCGAGCAGGGCGCGTGCGTGGACCATGACGATCGGGTCGTTGTCGACGTACACGACCCGGGCACTCGGGTCGATGGCCTGGGCGACCTCGTGGGTGTTGTTGGGGGCCGGGATGCCGGTGCCGATGTCGAGGAACTGCCGGATGCCGGCTTCGGCGGTCAGGAAGGTCACCGCCCGGCGAAGGAAACGGCGGTTCTCGATGGCGGCGATGCGCACCGTCGGGAACATCGCGGCGATCTCGTCGCCGGACTTGCGGTCGGCTTCGAAG
>VSBZ01000037.1:0-26825 GCA_047459215.1 Micromonosporaceae bacterium
AAGCCGCTGAAACGGTCGTCGTCGCCGAGCCGCGGGAGACGACGATCCCCGCCGGCGCCACGGTACGGGTGCTCAACCGGCTGGGTGCCGCCGGCACGTTGAGCCTCGACGGCGAACCGGCTGCCGAGCTGCCCGCCGGGGCGGAGGTGGAGGTGCGGGTCCACGCCGGCACGCTCACGGCCACCATGGAGATCGAGTGCCCCGACGGTGACAGCGCGGCGGGCAGCGCCACGGTGCGGACCGGGCCGGCCGGACAGGCCCCCTCCGCGGCACCGCCCACCGGCTCGAGCGGGGATCCCGGAGCCGACGGCGGCGACGAGGCGGATGAGACGCCCGCCCCCGACCCGTCGCCCGCGGCCAGCGGTCCGAGCGGCTCCGCCGGGCCCGGTGCCGAATCGACGCCCGGCGCCGAGTCGGCCGACGCCACGCCCGAGCCGGTGCCGGCGTCCGCGGGCGGCCGCACCGGTGACCAGCCCAACAGTGCGCTGGCGCTGGTGGCGGCGGCCTGCGTGGCCGGGGTGCTGGCCGCAGCGATCCGGGCGTTCGCGGCACGGCGCACTACCCGAACAGAATGGACATAAGGCATAATATCGCATAGCCCGTGCCCCGAGGCTCCGCGGGGCGCCGGGGCCCATGCTCGTCGGTGTGGTCGTTCCTCCCCAGGTCCCACCCAAGGAAATGGGCCCCAGGCGCCCCGCGGTCGTGCCAGCACCCGTGCGCTACGATTGGGCGGTTCCGCGCTCGGCGCGGGACCGACGCCAGACCTCCTGCCACGGACGGACCGTGGCCGCCGAGCCCATAGGAGGTGGACCAGTCTTGCGTCACTACGAGCTCATGGCCATTCTCGACCCTAGCCTCGAGGAACGGGCCGTGGCGCCGACCCTGGAGCCCTATCTCAACGTGATCCGCGACGCCGGTGGCGCGGTGGAGAAGGTCGACGTCTGGGGACGGCGGCGCCTCGCGTACGAGATCAAGAAGCGGTCCGAGGGCATCTACGTCGTCATCGACGTGCAGGCACCCCCGCAGGCGGTGGCCGAGCTGGACCGCCAGCTGCGGCTGAACGAGGCCGTGTTGCGTACCAAGGTGGTCCGGCCCCAGCCACACTGAGCACAAGCGGCGCAGGTCACACCGGTGTGGCAGGCTGGCGCACGATGGAAACGACGGTGCCGCGCCGCGCCGGAGCCACGCGCAGGATGAGGAGATGACAGCATGGCTGGGGACACGACCATCACACTGATCGGCAACCTGACCGACGATCCGGAGCTGCGCTTCACGCCGTCGGGGGCGGCCGTGGCGAGGTTCCGCGTGGCGTCCACGCCGAGGTATCTGGACCGGCAGACCGGGGAGTGGAAGGACGGCGAGGCGCTCTTCCTGACCTGCAACGTGTGGCGGCAGGCAGCGGAAAACGTGGCCGAGTCGCTGCAGCGTGGGACCCGGGTGATCCTCTCGGGTCGGCTCAGGCAGCGTTCGTACGAGACCAAGGAAGGCGAGAAGCGCACCGTCTTCGAGGTCGAGGTGGACGAGATCGGTCCATCGCTGCGGTACGCCACCGCCAAGGTGCAGAAGATGTCCCGCTCGTCCGGTGGCGGCTTCGGTGCCGGGTCCGCGACCGACGACCCGTGGGCGTCCGCCACGCCGGCCGCTCCGGCCGGTGCCGGAGCCGGTGACTTCGACGACGAACCTCCATTCTGAGCAACGGGAGATCACGAGCAATGGCCAAGGCTGCCGCACCGCGAAAGCCGAAGAAGAAGGTGAACCCTCTCGACAAGGAGGGCATCACCTACATCGACTACAAGGACACCGCGCTGCTGCGTAAGTTCATCTCCGACCGCGGCAAGATCCGGGCGCGGCGGGTGACCGGGGTGACCGCCCAGCAGCAGCGGGAGATCGCCCGCGCGATCAAGAACGCACGGGAGATGGCGCTGCTGCCGTACACCACCTCCAACCGCTGACGGGAGCCCGCGATGAAGATCATTCTCAAGCAGGAGGTCAACGGGCTCGGGTCGCCCGGTGACGTGGTCGAGGTCAAGGACGGGTACGGGCGCAACTACCTCCTCCCCCGGGGGTACGCGATCCGGTGGACCCGGGGCGGGGAGAAGGAGGTCGCGGCCATCCGGCGCGCCCGGGAGGCGCGGGAGATCCGCGACCGGGAGCACGCCACCGAGATCGCCGAGCGGCTCGCCGGGCTCGACGTACGCCTGTCGGCGCGGGCCGGCTCCGGTGGCCGTCTGTTCGGCTCCATCACGCCGGCGGAGATCGTCGAGGCGGTCAAGGCGGCCGGCGGGCCGGAGCTCGACCGTCGGCGGCTGGAGCTGTCCGGTCCGATCAAGACCACCGGGCAGCACCAGGTCCGCGTGCGCCTGCACCCCGAGGTCACGGCGACCTTCGACGTCGTCGTGCTACCCGCGCGCTGAGCCGCCCGGTCGCCGGCGCCGCCGGCGCCCGGGCTGGACGGCCGACGGCCGCCGGCGCGGACCCTCTCGGCAGGTCGCGCACCTGACCTCCGCGCCTCCGCCCCCGAGCGGGGCGGTGTCGGGGTGGTCGGTAGGCCGTGCGGTGGCCGCGCACGTCGCGCGGCGGCTGACTCGGAGCGGGCCCGGGTCCGGGCGACCTACCTCAGGACGGTCGTGATCGCGGTGGCCACACCCGCTCCGATCACGGCCCCCGCCAGACCGATGGCGGCGGGACGCCAGGCGGACGCGTACCCGCGCAGCAGGGCCGCCGCCGCCACCCCCAGGAGCACCGCGCCGACCAGCCCCGGGGCGCTGCGCCCGAGCGCCGCGAACGCCTCCGCCCGCGCAGACCTGCAGTCGGACCCCACGGGCTCCACGCAACCCGGCGGCAGGGCGCCGCTTCGGGTCGCCGCCCACAGGAGGTAGAGGACCAGGGGCACGACGAAGAACGCCAGCGTCCACCCCAGCACCGCCCTCCACGGCGGCATGCTGTCCCAGTCACCCGGACCGCCCGGAGGTGGTGGTGGTGGTCCGTAGGGGACCGGTCCGTAGCTCGGGGGTGACCCTGGAGCGGGAGCGGGCCAGGCACCGCTCGGACCCGTGGCCGGTGGCGGCGGCTGGTGCGCCGCGGGCGGCTCCTCCCAGGGGCCGCCGGTGTAGCCGTACCCGGGGTCGAACGGGGAGCCCGACCGGTGCCCCGGATCCGTGCCACCGCCGTACCCGGGGTCGGGTCCACCGCCGTACCCGGCCCCGTATCCGGGGTCGGTTCCACCGCCGTACCCGGAGCCCGCGGCGCCGGCCCGCGGGGTTTCTCCCGTGCCCGCGTGCCATGCCGCGCCACCGCCGCTGACGCCACCGGACCCGATGTCACGCGGCCGACCGGCCTCCACCGGCCAGACCCCACCCATACCGGGACCCGGACCCGGACCCGTGCCACCCGGCCGGTCTGCGCGACCGTCACCAGGCGGGGGACCGGGTGCGGGTGACCAGCGTGTGTCCACCGCCGGAGCGTCACCGGTGCATCGGCGAAACACAATCCCCCGTACAGCCAAACCGGACGTCCGGAGGCACACTGTTGCCGGCCGGGTGACGGAGCGTTGCTCCCGCCGCGGCTCTCGACCGCGCCTCGACGGCCCCCTCGGGCGGCCCTCGACCACCGTCGGGCGGCCCCAGGCAGCCCCAGGGCGGCCGTCGACCGCCCCTCGGGGAACCCTCAACCGCCCTGGGGCGGCCGTCGGCATCCCGCCGGCCCCTCCGGGCCGGCCGGTCGTGGAGCGGCCCAATGGCGAGCCTGAGAGCCCCGGGCGTACCACCGGAGCGGTCCCCTGCCGACCCGGCACCACCCTGTGGATGACGGCACCGCCGCCCTGTGGATGACGGCACCGCGCCGCCGGGACGTCCGCCCACGGCACGCCGTGCGGAATTTTCTCTGCACAGGCTGGGGACGGCTGCCGCGCAGGCAGTGCCCGCTGTCGCGGCTTGTCCCCAGAAGTTGTCCACAGGATGTGCACAGCGCGGCGCACACCCTGTCCCGGAGAGTTCCACAGCGTTATCCCCAGGCCGTCCACGGCCGTGGTTGAGGCCCGCGTGCGGGCGGTCCTACCGTGACGTGACGGAGCGGCCAGGGGGACTGTCGGACCCGTGAGGGACGCTCGTGCCGACGCGCCGCAGGAGGGGGGAGAGTGTCGATCACGGACGATGCGCCGGTCGAGCAGCTCGCCAGGTCGCCGGCTCCGGTGGAGCCCCAGTTCGACCGGACGCCGCCGCAGGACATCGCCGCCGAGCAGAGCGTGCTGGGTGGGATGCTGCTGTCCAAGGACGCCATCGCCGACGTGGTGGAGATCCTGCGGGCCAGCGACTTCTACCGCCCGGCGCACGCGATCATCTTCGACGAGATCCTCGACCTGTACGGGCGGGGCGAGCCGGCCGACCCCGTGACGGTGACCGCCGCGCTGACCGACGCCGGCCTGATCAACCGGGTCGGTGGCACGTCCTACCTGCACGACCTGGTGCACATGGTCCCGACCGCCGCCAACACGGCCTACTACGCGCGGATCGTGGCCGACCGGGCGCTGCTGCGCCGGCTGGTCGAGGCGGGCACCCGGATCGTCCAGCTGGGGTACGGGGCGGCGGCCGGCGGCGGCAGGGACGCCGCCGACGTCCTGGACCTGGCCCAGCAGATCGTCTACGACGTTGCCGAGCGGCGCGTGAGCGAGGACCTGCAGCCGCTGGCGGAGATGCTCCAGTCGACGCTGGACGAGATCGAGGCGATCGGCTCCCGCGGGCCCGAGATGGTCGGCGTGCCCACCGGGTTCAGGGACCTCGACGCGCTGCTGCACGGCCTGCACCCCGGGCAGCTCATCGTGGTCGCCGGCAGACCGGGGCTCGGGAAGTCGGCCGTCGGCCTGGACTTCGCCCGCAACGCGGCGGTGCGGCACGGCCTGACCAGCGCCATCTTCTCCCTGGAGATGAGCAAGGTCGAGATCGTCATGCGGCTGCTGGCCGCGGAGACCCGCGTGCCGCTCCAGAACCTGAGATCAGGACAGCTCTCCGATGAGGACTGGAGCCGCCTGGCCCGCCGGTTGGGCGAGATCAGCGAGGCGCCGCTGTTCATCGACGACACGCCCAACCTCACCCTGATGGAGATCCGCGCCAAGGCGCGCCGCCTGCGCCAGCGCCACGACCTGCGCCTCCTCATCGTCGACTACCTCCAGCTCATGACCTCGCCCCGGCGGGTCGAGAGCCGCCAGCAGGAGGTCTCCGAGCTGTCCCGCGGCCTGAAGCTGCTGGCCAAGGAGATCGAGTGCCCGGTGGTGGCGATCGCCCAGCTCAACCGGGGACCCGAGCAGCGCACCGACAAGCGTCCCCAGCTGTCCGACCTGCGCGAATGCCTGACGGGCGACACCCTGGTGGCACGGGCGGACACCGGCGCATGGACGCCGATCCGCGACCTCGCGGGGCAGCGCGACGTGCCGGTCTGGACGGTGGACGAACGGCTGCGGCTACGGCCCGGAGTGATGACGGACGTGTGGTCCACCGGCGTCAAGCCGGTGTACCGGCTGACCCTGGCATCCGGCCGGCAGGTGATCGCCACAGGTAACCACCCGTTCCTCACCGTGCACGGCTGGAAGCCGCTGGACACGCTCACCGTCGGCGACCACATCGCCGCCGCCCGCACCATCCCGAACCCTCGAAGCCCGGCACGATGGCCGGAGCACGAGATCATCATGCTGGCGCACCTGCTCGGTGACGGATGCACCAGCCGGGAACCGGTCTACTACTGCTCCCGCGACGAGGCGAACCTCCGCGCCGTCGAGAGGGCCGCCGCCGGATTCGGCGTGGACACCCGCCGCTCACCCGGACGGGGTGTGGTGTACCTCCACTTCCCCATGCGCGGGCGACCCACACACGGGGTCCGCAACCCGCTGTACGACTGGCTGCGCGACAAAGGGCTCTACGGAAAGGCCGCGCCGCACAAGCGGGTACCGGACGAGCTTCACGGGCTCGACAAGGAACAGGTGGCGCTGTTCCTGCGCCACCTGTGGGCCACGGACGGATCGGTCACCCTGTCCCGCGGTGGCCGCCCCCGGATCTACTACGCCACCACCAGCCGTGGCCTGGCCGAGGACGTGCAGGCACTTCTCCTGCGCCTGGGGATCGGAGGTCGGCTGCGGCTAACGACCAGCAATGGCCACCGCCAACGCTGGACGGTGGACGTCAGCGGACACGACGACATGCTCACGTTCGTCACGCAGGTGGGTGTTCATGGTGAGCGGGGCGCCCGCTGCGCTGAGGTCCGCGCCGCTCTCAGCGGGGTGACTGGTAACCCGAACGTCGACACCATCCCCGCCGAGGCATGGGACTACGCCCGTAAGGCGATGCGTGAGCACGGCCTCACCACCCGCGAGCTCCAACGTCGCCTGGGCATGTCCTACTGCGGCTCCGCGCTCTACAAGCGCGGCCTGTCCCGCCACCGGATGGCGAGGGTCGCCGCCGTACTTCCCGACCCGTACCTTCGGGACCTGGCCGAGGCAGACGTGCGGTGGGACCGCATCACCTCCATCGAACCAGCCGGCGAAGCCGAGGTGTTCGACGCCCACGTGTCCGGTACACACTCGTTCCTGGCCAACGGGCTCGTGTCACACAACTCCGGCGCCATCGAGCAGGATTCGGACGTGGTCATCCTCCTGCACCGGGAGGACTACTACGACAAGGAGTCGCCGCGGGCGGGCGAGGCCGACTTCATCGTGGCCAAGCACCGCAACGGCCCGACCGACACCATCACGGTCGCCGCCCAGCTGCAGTACTCCCGGTTCGTCGACATGGCGGTGGTCTGACCGGCGGCCCGGCCCGGTCACGCGGGAGACCACCGGCTCGCGGCTCAGTCGGTGGGTACCAGCGACATGACCACGACGACCTGCGACCAGTCCGCGAAGGGATCACCCTCGATGGTGTGGTCGGCCTCGCTCCATTCGGTCGGGTACCAGGCGAAGGTGTAGGCACGGTAGTCGGAGAGGTGCAACGGCGCGTCGCCGGCGTGGAAGTCGCCGTCACACGGCATCTCGAGCACCAGATCCTCATCGGTGCCGTGGTACGCCACCACCAGCACCGGCCTGGCCGGCTCCGGGGGCGGAGCGCAGGTCGCCTGCAACCGGTAGGTTCCCGGAGGTACTCCGCGCAGCGACGGCTCGAACTCCAGTGCCAGTACCAGCGGGGCGTCGGCGGGATGCCGGGCCAGCTCCCGCTCGGCCCGCGCCTGCCGTTCGGGGTCGCTCTGGGTCGACTCGACGAAGTGGTAGAGGGCCCCGTCGGTGACCTCCAACCAGGACTCCGGTCGCACGATCGGCAGCGGCCTGACCGCCGGGGTCTCCTCCGGCTGCCCTCCGAGGTAGACCGCGACCCCGACGCCGGACACGAGCGCGGACACCACGGCGACGACGGTCCGGGGCACCGGCCGGGCGCGGAGCGCCCGGACGGCGGGCAACCCGCGCAACCGCTCCAGCAGGCCCGGCCGGTCGGGGTCGCGACCGAAGCCGAGCCGGTCCTCCACCACCGCCGGGTCGTCGAGTGGCTCGGCCGGCCCGACCGTCAGTTCCGGCTCGCGCGGCGGGATCCCGGTGTCATGCATCCCGCACCTCCCCGGTCGCGGTCACCGGAACGAGCTGGACCAGCAGGACGTGGGCCGGCGGCTCCGCCGGGTTCTGGTAGTAGATCTCGATGGCGCCGGCCGCCCAGGTGGTGAAGTCCAGCGGTTCCGGCATTGACAGCGGCGTCGACGGGCACGGTAGCTCGAGGGTGCGGACCTTGTCCGGGGTGCGCATGAGTATCCGCAGCTCCCGGGCGTCGTCACCCTGTCGGCTCATGAGCCCGCAGATGAGGTCGACCCGGTACCGACCCGGTGGGAACGCCGCCGACGCCCCCTGGAACCGGTTCGCCTCCAGGAGCACCGCCCCCGGGGCGTCGTGGTCGGGAAGCTGGGACCGGAGGTGCTGGCGGAGCTCCTCACCGGAGGAGAACGCCGGTGGCGGTAGGGCGTCCGCCGTCCCCGTCCGGCTGGCCACGTGCCAGGTCACCGGGACCGTTACCGCGGTGGCGAGCAGTGCCGACAGCACCGGTGCCAGCAGGCGGCGTACCCGCCCCGGGCGCGTCCGGGTGGGCGTTTCCTCGACGCCACTGCCTGCCGCGCCGTCGCCCATGGACACAGGCTAGACCGTTCCGTCCAGCGGAGCGAACCACGTGGATGCGTCCGCCGTCCGGTACCGCCGAGGGCGGACGGCGGTGCCCGCCTCGGGACACCGTCGTCCGCGGACAACCGTCCTCAGAGCAGCTCGAGTATGGTCGCGTTGGCCATCCCGCCGCCCTCGCACATCGTCTGCAGGCCGTACCGGATCTGCTCGTCGCGCATGTAGTGGAGCAGCGTGGTCATGATGCGCGCGCCGGAGGCGCCGAGCGGGTGCCCGAGCGCGATGGCGCCGCCGCGCGGGTTCAGCCGCGCCGGGTCCGCACCGGTCTCGGCCAGCCACGCCAGCGGCACCGGCGCGAACGCCTCGTTCACCTCATAGACGCCGATGTCGTCCAGCCGCAGCCCGGCACGCCGCAGCGCCAGCTCGGTCGCCGGGATCACGGCGGTGAGCATGATGACCGGGTCGTCCGCGGCGACCACCGCGGTGTGGATGCGCGCCAGCGGCCGCAAGCCATGGTCGGCGGCCCACTGCGACGTGGTCACCGCCAGCGCGGCGGCGCCGTCGGAGATCTGGGAGGAGGAGGCGGCGGTGACCACACCGTCGGGCTTGAACGGCGTGGGCAGCTCGGCCAGGCGTGCCAGCGTGCTGTCCCGGCGGACGCCCTCGTCGGCCTTCACTCCCTCGACCGGCACCAGCTCGGCGTCGAACGCGCCGGCGTCCTGGGCGGCCGCCGCCTTGGCGTGGCTGGCCAGGGAGAACTCGTCGAGTTGGGTGCGGGACATCTGCCAGCGCTCAGCGATCATCTCGGCGCCCACACCTTGGTTGAACGGGAGGACCGATCCGTCGGCGAAGCCCTTTGCGCCGGCGTACCGGGACCGCACCGCCTCACCGAACGGGCGCTGGTCGATGGCGCTGGACCCCATCGGGACCCGGGACATGGACTCGACCCCGCCGGCGACGACCAGGTCCGCCTGGCCGGAGATCACCGCGGCCGCCGCGAAGTGGACCGCCTGCTGGCTGGAGCCGCACTGCCGGTCGATGGTGGTGCCCGGGACCCGCTCCGGCCAGCCGGCGGCCAGCGCGGCGCTGCGGCCCACGTTCCAGCTCTGCTCCCCGACCTGGGACACGCAGCCCCAGATCACGTCGTCGACGTCGGCCGGATCGAACCCCGTCCGCTCGGCCAGCGCGGCCAGCACCTGACCGGACAGGTCGACCGGGTGGACGCCGGCGAGCCCACCGCCGCGCTTGCCCACCGGCGTGCGGACGGCCCCGACGATCACCGCGTCACGCATTGCTACTCCCTGGTAACTTGACTCATTCCGATCGTACGTCGAGGGTGTGCGGCGTGGAAGACGTGCGCTGGCGGGTGCCGGTCCGCGTGCCCGCCGCGAAGGCGATCGTGGTCGCCGTGCTGGTGTACCTCGCCGTCGTCACCCGCCACGGCGCAGGGGCGGTGGTGGTCGCCCTCGCGGCCGCCGCCGGCGTGGCGGTCTGGGCCCTCCAGGACGTGCTCGTGAGGGTACGGGTGGCGGCGGGCGCGGAGGGGGTCACGCTGGTGGCCGGGTTCGGCCGGCGGGTCACGCTGCCGTGGTCGCGGGTCGACCGGATCCGGGTGGACCCCCGGCGCCGTGGCCGGCAGCTGGAGATCGACGCCGGTGAGGCGGTGTACGTGGTCGGGAGGTACGACGTGGACGCGGACCTCGACGACGTGGCCGCCCGGCTGGAGGCGCTGCGCGCCGCCGCTCGCCGGTGAGCCGGCGGCAGGGGACGGAAGGCGCAGGCGGCAACAGGCGCGGGCGGCGGGAGGAGCCGGGCACGAAGGGCCGGGTGTGTGCACGCGCGGGTGCGTACCCGACCGGATGCGTACCCGACCGGCGACCGCGGCTCAGGTGAGGCTGGCGGTCCGCAACGCGGTCAGGACGATCAGTAGCAGGACCATGCCTCCCACCGTCGCGGCCTGCACCGCGGTCCGGTGCTGCCGCGGCGCGTACGCCAGACCGGCGCCGATGATCGACCCGGTGACCAGGCCGCCGAGATGGCCGGCGACCGAGATCTGGCCGGCCAGCACGAACGTGAAGATGAGGTTGATGGCCAGGATCATGGTGATCGTCGAGGTGTTGCGCCGGAGCCGGCGCAGCACCACGTAGAAGGCTCCGAACAGGCCGAAGACCGCGCCCGAGGCGCCCACGGTGGGGGTGAGCAGGCCGCCGAACAGCGGTTGGTCCCCGAACAGCGTCACGTCCGTGCCCGCGGTCAGGTAGACCGCCACGCCACCGCCGAGGCCGGAGACGAGGTAGAGCGCGAGGAAGCGGGCCCGGCCCAGCAGCGGCTCGAGCACCCCGCCGACCACCCACAGGGCGAACATGTTCAGCGCCAGGTGGAGGAGTCCGGCGTGGAGGAACATGGAGGTGATCAGCCGGTAGTACTCGCCGTTGACCAGGCCGATCCGGGACCCGGGGACACCCGGCACGAGGGCACCCCAGCCAAGGTTGCCGCGGGTGAGCAGGAGCAGCAGAAACACGGCGACGTTGAGGCCGATCAGGACCTTGGTGACGTCCATGTTGTGGCCGGCGAGGGTGCCGCCGAACGCGGTGCGGGCCGCGAACCGGGTGCGGCGGGCGGCGCCCACGCACTCGGGACAGTGGTGGCCGACCGCGGCGTCGTGCATGCAGTCCGGGCAGATCGGCCGGTCGCAGCGGCTGCACCGCAGGTACGTCTCGCGCGAGGGGTGCCGGTAGCACACGGGTATGGTCGGCTGGCTCACGCCGCAACCCTAGCCGCCGCACGACCACACCGCCGTACGGGCACGGCCGACGCCGCAGGGCCGCGCCGCCGTCGGGGTGAGCCGCCGGCCGGCGCCGCCCGGCCACACCGCCGTCCGGGCCGCGCCCGCGACGGCCGGACGGCCGGTGGAGGACGGTCAGGTGATCTCGACCCGTTCGAGCACGACGTCCTGCAGGGGGCGGTCGTTCGCGTCCGTCGGCACCGCCGCGATCGCGTCCACCACCCGGGCGGACTCCTCATCGGCGACCCGGCCGAAGATCGTGTGCCGGAAGTTGAGGTGCGGCGTCGGCGCGACCGTGATGAAGAACTGCGAGCCGTTCGTCCCCGGCCCGGCGTTGGCCATCGCCAGCAGGTACGGGCGGTCGAAGGTCAGCTCGGGATGGAACTCGTCGGGGAACGTGTAGCCGGGACCGCCGCGGCCGGTGCCGGTGGGGTCCCCCATCTGGATCATGAAGCCGTCGATGACCCGGTGTGCGATGGTGCCGTCGTAGTAGGGTCCCGAGCCCGGCCGCCCGGTCCGCGGGTCGATGTACTCGCGGGTCCCCTGGGCGAGCTCGACGAAGTTCCGTACGGTCTTCGGGGCGTGGTCCGGGAAGAGCTCCAGTCGGATCGGGCCGGCGCTGGTGTGCAGGGTGGCTGTCGTGGCCACGGAATCACTCCTCGGTGGATGGCGCGTTCCTGTGAATCCTCCCATATACGGGGTTTTGGTGGTGTCCGCCCATTGGAAGGGGGAAGATGGCCGTGAGCGCCGTCGGGCCGACGCCCGACACCGGGCCACCCGAGGGAGGTGGGGAGTGTTCCAGAGGCAGCAGGAGCCCCGGACCCGTGCCCAGATGTTCCGGGAGGAGATGGGCCAGACGGTCAACCACGCGATGCGGGCGGCCGGCCTCGCGGCCGGGGGCCTGCGGACCGTGGGATCCCAGATGGCCCCCGCGGCGGAACGGCTCCGCAGCGCCGCCGCCCGGAGGTGGGCCGAGTTCAACGAGGCTGCCGGAATGGCGGGCCGGATGCCGGGCATGACCGGCCGGATGCCGGGCATGGGCGGCCGGTTGCCGGGTATGGGCGGCCAGATGCCGTCCGGCGGGGAGGACGGGATGCCGCGCGGTGTGGCGGGCCGGATGGCGCGGGGAGTCGCCGCCAGGAGACCGGCTGGCGCGGCGGGCCGCCGGCCGCGCGGGGATGCGCGCCGCGGCCGCACCGCCCAGCAGCGGCGCAGCCTCCCGCGGATGATGACGCTGATCGCGAGCGGCGCCGCGGTGGGCATGGCGGCGGCCGCCCTCATGCGCCGTCGCCGGCAGCAGTGGGAGCAGTACCCCGGCCGGATGATGGAGCCGGTCGGCCAGGCCGAGAGCGCCGGCATGGCCGAGAGCGCCGGCATGGCCGAGGGCGTCGGCATGGAAGAGGACATCGGCATGGAGCCGGCGGCCGGTGTCGAGGAGCGCCCCGGACAGGAGGCGGCCGGCCAGACGCCACCGGAGGCCGGCGCGATGCCGCCCACTGGCATGGGCGAGGAACAGGAGAGCCTGCGGGGACGGACCGGGCCGCGGCCGCCGGGGTGAACCCGCCGGAGGCGGGCCAGCGCCGCGCCCATGAAGGTGGCGCCGGGTGGACCGACCGCTTTCGGGGGGTGGGGGTGCGAACGGCCCACCCGGCGCCTCGGGGGGCGGGTGTCATGTTCACCACGGGATGAGGGGGATCCCGTTGCCGCCTATTTTGAGCCCTTCACCGATGCGTTGGGAACCCCCGCGCGACCGAAAATTGTGGTGAATCGGCGTTTAGGTCCGGCCTGAGCGGTGTCAGCGCGTGTCCGCCCGCTGCTCCAGAGTGACAGAGGACCGGACAGCGGGCGGGCGGTGCCGACCGCGCGGTCAGGGTCGCGGCTCGGGTGTCCGCAGGGAGGCCACCGCGTCGGCCAGGCGACGGACCCCCTCCTCGATCTGCGCATCCGGCACCGCCGAGTACGCCAGCCGTAGCGATCCCTCTCCGCCGTCGAGCATGAAGCCCGTGCCGGGAACGACCGCCACGCCGCGCTCGGCCGCGGCCGCCGCCACCGCCGTGGCGGTCGCGCCGTGGGGCAGCTCCACCCACAGGAAGTAGCCGCCGGACGGCTCGGAGAAGCGCGCACCGGGGAGGTGGGTGCGCAGCGCCTCGGCGAGCAGGCGCACCCGGCGCGACAGCGTCGTCCGTACCCGCTCGATCGACCTCTCGATGTCCCCGGAGACGCAGAACTGGTGGGCGATGGCCTGGGCGACCATCCCGGGCGAGATGTAGGTGCGCGTCGCCCGGTCCGCGATCGCGGCGATCGTGTCCGCCGGCCCTACGAGGTATCCGACCCGCAGCCCCGGGCAGATGGTCTTGGTGAAGCTGGACGCGTGCACGACCCGGCCGTCCCGGTCGAGCGAGAGGAGGGACGGCAGCGGGTCGCCGCGGAACCGGATCTCGGCGTACGGGTCGTCCTCGAACACCGTGAACCCGTACCTGCCGGCGAGGTCCAGCAGCGCCCGGCGCCGGGGCAGCGACAGCGTCACGCCGGTGGGGTTCTGGAAGTTCGGGATGACGTGCACGAGCTTCGGGCGCACGCCCCGGGCGAGCAGGCGCTCGAGCGCCGCCACGTCGATGCCCTCGTCATCCACGTCCACCTGGTGGACGACCGCGCCGGAGGCGACCAGGTTGGCCAGCGTCCGGTCGTAGGTCGGGCGCTCGACGACCACCTCGTCACCGGCCGAGACGAGGTGGCTGAACAGCAGGGCGTCCGCCTGCATCGACCCGTTGGTCACGAGCACGCGGTCGGTGGTCACCCCGTGCCGGCCGGCGATCCACTCCCGCAGCGGCTGGTAGCCGTACGCGGTGCCGTACCCGGTGGCACCGGCCGGGTCGACCTCGAAGACCCGGGCGGCGGCCGCGGCGAGACCGGCGACGTCGACGATGTCCAGCGACGGGGCACCCCGGGCGAACGAGATGGCTGGTCCGCTCACTCGACCAGCCTAGCGACCGGGAGATCTTGCCAGCGCGGGCATCCCGGCATCCGGGCGGCGCTGAGTGCGACCGCGTGGCCACGGCGGCCCCCGGACAGTCGCCGCGTCCGGACGGTCCCGGGCACCAGCGGAGCGGCAGGCCG
Source organism: Micromonosporaceae bacterium (assembly GCA_047459215.1). Classification (GTDB taxonomy): domain Bacteria; phylum Actinomycetota; class Actinomycetes; order Mycobacteriales; family Micromonosporaceae; genus Natronosporangium. The sequence continues at coordinate 14,040 of VSBZ01000037.1, forward strand.
GTCCCGGCGGTGGCGGCAGGCCGGCAGTCGGCGTGGGCGCCGGCGGCCTGGGACGGCGGTGGCGTCCGTCAGGCGACCGGACCGGCGGCGCGCCCGGGCGAGGCGACCGGCTCCCGCGCACCCGGCCCCTCGGCCGGATGCTCCTCGGCCCACACCCGGATGAGGTCCCGGACCGACAGCACGCCCAGCACCTCCTGCCCCTCCATCACCACCAGGTGGCGGAACCCGCCGCGGGCCATCGTGGCCGCCGCCTGGGTCAGGGTCCACTCCGGTACGGCGTAGACGGCGTCCCGGGTCAGGTGGTCGCGGACGAGCTCCGTGTCCGGGTCGAGCCCCGCCCCCACCGCGTACAGCAGGTCCCGTTCGGTGAAGATCCCGACGCCCGCGGAGTCGGGGTCGACGACGATGGCGGAGCCCACCCTCCGGGCCGACATGAGCTGCGCGACCTGGCGCAGCGTGTGGTCGGGGCCGACCACCAGGACGGGCTTGCTCATGGCGTCGCGCACCTGCATCGTGGCCTCCTGGCGGTCGCCGTACCGACATCTTCGCCTCGGCCACGCGGCAGCTCAAGACGCCGCCCGGAAGAAATTCCGCACCAGGGCGGCGCACTCCTCCGCCAGCACGCCACCGTACACCTCCAGCCGGTGCGGCAGCCGGCGGTCGCGTACGACGTCCCACAGGGACCCGACGGCACCGGTCTTCGGCTCCCAGGCGCCGAACACGAGCGTGGCCACCCGTGCCAACACCAGCGCGCCCGCGCACATGGTGCACGGTTCGAGGGTGACCGCCACGGTGCATCCGGTGAGGCGCCAGCTGCCCAACACCTCCGCCGCCCGCCGTAGCGCCACCACCTCGGCGTGCGCGGTGGGGTCACCGGTGAGCTCCCGTTCGTTTCGTCCGATGGCGAGCTCGGTGCCGTCCGGTCCGTAGACCACCGCGCCGACAGGTACGTCGGGCTGTCCGCTCGCCCCGTCGGCCCGTACCGCCGTCCGGGGAGTACCGGCGGCCACGGCCAGCGCCCGGCGGATCATCTCCTCCCGGCGCGACGCCGCGGAGGTCACGCCTCCCGCAGCTCCTCCATCTCGTCGCCGCAGCCGATCAGCCGCGCGATCTCCACCGTGCAGTCGGACGGGAGCATCCCCTCGCGGGCGCAGGTGTTCAGCAGGACGTGGGCGGGTACGCCGAGGTCCGCCAACAGGTCGGCGTCACCCACCGGATCCACCTCCGGATCGATGGTGGTGATCTCCGCCGTCTCGTCGCCCTCGACGGCACCGACCGCGTCGTCGATCTCCAGGGCGGGCGGCTCGATGTCCCCCAGCAGCAACGCCCCCAGCCGGGACTCGCGCGCGAAGGCGGAGTCCGACCCGAAGATCCGCAGGTTCTCCCCCTGGTCGAGCCTGAGGATCGCCAAGTAGGTCTCGTCGGCTTCGACGAACAACAGCGACACGTCCGCTTCCGGATCGACGTCGCGTAGCCGGTCCGCGACCTCCTCGACGTCGGCGACGCCGGCGAGATCGAGGTCGGCCACGCTCCAACCGTCCTTGCCGCGCACCGCCGCCGAAGCAACGTACGACACTTGGTCCCGCCTCTCGTGTACCTCCCCCTGTCTCTATACCACCACAACGGCTCACCACAACGGCCAGTCGGCGGTGACACTCCACCGCCATGCCACCGTGCCGGCGACAGCGGCGAGCGCGACCGCCACCGTGACGGCGACCCCGACGGCGACGCCCCGGTCACCGTCGCGGGCCAGTGCCACCGCGGCCAGCGCCGCGGCGGCGCCGGCGCAGATCGTCCACCATGCCCGTGCGGCGAGGCTGTGGCCGAGCAGCGCGAAGAGGATCACCCAGACTCCGGCGGCGGCCACCCCGGATAGGACGGACAGTGCCCGGACCGGGTGCGGCTCACGGTACGTGGGCCGCGGGGGCCCGGCCGGGAACAGGCCGGACGGGCCGGTCCGGTGGTGGCCTGCGCGTGCCGGTGACTGGGCGTCCACCACCGTAGGTTACGGCCGCGTGGGCGCGCGTCGGCGCGGTTCACGAAGGTGTGGCAAGCTGCCCTGCGTGAACATCGCCGTCATCGGGCTGGGCCTGATCGGGGGTTCGCTGCTGCAGGCGCTGGCGGCCGGCGGGCACCGGATGTGGGGCTACGACAGCGATCCCGCCACCCGCGCGACCGCCCGCACCGCCGCCGCGCAGGCGCCGCCGGAGGCCCGCTGGCAGGTGACCGGCGAGCTACGGGACGCGGTCGCCCACGCGGACCTGGTGGTGATCGCCGTGCCGTTCCCCTCCGTGGACGAGGTCCTGCACGGTCTCATGTCCGCCGGCTACACGGGCCTGGTCACCGACGTGACCGGGGTCAAGGCGCCGGTCCGGGACCTGGTCGCGCAACGCCTGCACAGCGGGCACTGGCGGCTGGCCGGTTACGTCGGCGGGCACCCGATGGCGGGCCGGGAGACGTCCGGGTTCGCCGCCGCCGACCCCTCGCTGTTCACCGGCGCCCCCTGGGTGCTGTGCCTGGAACCCGATACGTCGATGGCCGACTGGCTGACCCTGGCGGACCTCGTCACCCGGCTCGGTGCGCGGGTGGTGCCCACCACGGCCGCGGACCACGACCGGGTGGTCGCCGCGGTGTCCCACCTCCCCCACCTGGTGGCGGCGGCGTTGACGACAGCCGTCGCGGGCGATCCGCTGGCGCTCACCCTGGCGGCCGGGTCGTTCCGGGACGGGACCAGGGTGGCCGCCACCCCGCCCGCACTCACCGCGGCGATGTGCGGGGGCAACGCCACCGCCGTATCCGAGGCGCTCCGGAACTTCACGCGCCTGCTGGAGGAGGCCGCCGCGGCGCTCGGATCGGACTACCCGATACACGCGCTGCGGCCCTGGCTGGCGCCGGCCGCCGAGGCACGGGCGGCGTGGCCGCCCCGGGCCGGCGCGAAGTTCGAGCTGCCGGCGCGCCCCGACACGTTGCTGGAGCTCGGCCGGGAGGGCGGCTGGGTGGTCGCGGTGAGGCAGAATCGCCGGAGCGTCCTCGCCGTCCGTCCGGCGGCGCCGTCCGCGTGACGGGTCGCCGTGGCTCAGGCCGGCGACCCTGCCCCACGCTGCGGCCGGTCGCCCCCGGAGCCGCAGCCGGGTGGCTCGGCCGCTGGCCTCCGCCAGCACGTGCGCGGCGGGCCCGTCTCACCGTGCCGGCGCGACCTTCCCTACACCGGGGGCGGTGGGCCACCGCCTCACTCCACCGGCTTGAGCCAGCCGTCGAGCACGACCGCCTCGCCGTACCGCTGCTCCACCTCCCGCTGCAGCTCGGGGGTGACCACCATGACGGTCACGGTGACCACGTTGCGCGTCTCGTCCACACCGGAGGTGAACACGTCCGGGAGGTCCTCGTGGACGCGCCGCTGGATGTCGAACAGCTCCTGCAGCGTCCGCTCGGCCTGCGACAGGCACAACGGGCCTCCCCAGACCTCGCGGATCCACCGCTCCCGCTCGGCGAGGTCGCCGGTGAAGGCCAGGTTGAGGACCGTCCGGGTGGGGTCGTTGGCGGCCTCCTCCAGTGCCGCCGGGTCGTCCTCGTCGATGTCCAGCTCGTCTAGATAGGACTGGTCGAGCCAGGCGCCGGCGTAGTCGGGCGCCTCCGCCGCTCTCGCCAGCGCGGCCTCCTGCGCCTTGAGGGTGGCCTTCGCCGGGTCCACCGGTTTCCATCCTCCCTCCGGCTCCGGGCAGGGCGAGGAGAAGTCGGGTGCGCTGGCCCGGGCGCTCAGCGTCGGGTCGGCCGGCTCGGCGGGTTCGACGAGCGTGAACCGCTCCCCGTCCCAGGTACCGATCACGCGGTACTCGCCCCAGGTGGTGCCGCTCGCCGACTCGGCGTCGACGGCGTCCCAGTCCCAGCCGACGACCTCCGGTCCGCCGCACCGGGGTGGGTAGGAGTCCATGACGACGTGGCACAGCCGGGGCACGTCACCCGGCGCCTGAAGCACGGTGGCGGTGGCCTCGTAGAGCGGCCCGGTGAGCGAGCCGGACGGGCCGGTGTCGTCGGGAGAAGCGCACGCCGCGAGGGCCACCAGCCCCACGGTGGCGGGAAGAATGCGAGCAGTCAATGCGGCCATGCCCGTACGACGTGATCCGGACGCGGACGGTTCCCCGCCCGGTCGGTCACCGGCCACCTGGGCGGACGGTGCGAGCGGCCCGGTCGGGTGACCGGTCCGGTGCCCACCCTTGGCCGCACGGCTGACCTGCCCGGAGGCCGTCGCGGCCGACTTGGTGTGAAGGCTGCCGCGTCCGACCTCTCCGGAGGCCGTCGCGGCCGACCCGTGCGGGTGCCGTCATGCGTGTCCGTGCGGAGACCGCACGGCCGACCCGTGCGCGGGTCGTCACGGCTGACCCGTGCGAGGGCCGCCGCCCCGGCCGACCTGTGCGGAGCGACCAGCCGGGATCACCCGGCGGTCGGTGACGATGGCCGTGACGAGGTCGCGCGGTGTGACGTCGAAGGCGGGGTTGACGGCGGCCGCGCCGGCCGGCGCGATGGCGGTACCGCCGAACCGCAGCACCTCGCCGGAGTCCCGGTCCTCGATCGGGACGGCGGCGCCGTCGGGCGTGGACTCGTCGATGGTGGACTCGGGTGCCACCACGATGAACGGGATCCCCGCGCGGGCCGCTCCCAGGGCGTGGGCGTAGGTGCCGATCTTGTTGACCACGTCGAGGTTGGCGCAGATGCGGTCCGCACCCACGAGCACCGCGTCGACGTCCCCTCGCGCCATGAGGTACGGGCCGGCACCGTCGGTCGCCACCCGGTACGGCACTCCCGCCTGCTCCAGCTCCCAGGCGGTCAGCCGCGCACCCTGCAGCAACGGGCGGGTCTCGCTCGCGATCACCTCCCGCAGCAGGCCGCGCCGGTGGAGCTCGGTCACGACCGCCAGGGCGGTGCCGCCGGTCACCGCGGCGAGACCCCCGGTGTTGCAGTGCGTCAAGATCCGCACGGAGGTGCCGCACAGCTCGGCGACCAGGTCCGCGCCCCGGGCCGCCATCGCGGCGGAGGCCGCGATCTCCTCGTCGCGCACGGCCAGGGCGGCGGCGAGGACCGCCTCGGGTCCGTCTGCCAGCCGCGACGCCGCCCGCGCCGTACCGGCGGCGAGGTTGACCGCGGTCGGGCGGGCGTTGGCGATCCGCCACACCGCCGCGTCGCGGGCGACAGGGTCGTCCGGGTGCTCACGGGCGGCGAGCACCACGCCGAGGGCACCGGCGACGCCGAGGGCGGGAGCGCCCCGTACGGCCAGCGACTGCACCGCGTCGACCAGCTCCGCGACGGTGGTCAGCCGACGCCGGACGACCTCGCCCGGCAGCCGGGTCTGGTCGATGATCTCGATCGCCCCGTCCACCCAGTCGATGCTGCGCACCGCACCTCCCGGCCGTCGCCTCCGCACGCCCACCGTAGACCCACGGACCAGGACCGCGGTGGGACCCTACGGGCCAGGACCGCGGTTGACCCCTGGACCCAGGACCGCGGGGAGACCCATGGCCCGGGTCCGCGGGCGGACTCGCGGGCCGGGACCGCCGCGGCCGCCTGCCGTAGGGTGGGCGCGTGACTCGCCGGGATCCGGTCGCCGACCTGCGTCGCATCGCGTTCCTTCTGGAGCGGGCCAACGAGGGGACCCACCGGGTGCGCGCGTTCCGGACGGCGGCGGCCGTGCTGTCGCGGCTGTCGCCCGACGAGGTCGCGGCGCGAGCGGAGGCGGGGACGCTGACCGAGCTGGCGGGGGTCGGTAGCGTGACGGCCCGGTGCGTCGTGGAGTCCCTGGCCGGCGAGGAGCCGGAGTACCTGCGCCGGCTGGTGGCCACCGCGGGCACGGACCTGCAGGGGGCGGCTGCCGACCTGCGGGCGGCGCTGCGGGGCGACTGCCACACCCACTCGGACTGGTCCGACGGCGGTTCACCGGTGGAGGAGATGGCACTCGCGGCGGTGGAGCTGGGGCACGAGTACCTCGTGCTCACCGACCACTCGCCGCGGTTGCGGGTGGCGCGCGGGCTGACCGCCGCACAGCTGGCCCGGCAGATCGAGTACGTCGCGGCGATCAACAGGTCGCTGCCGGCCGGGTTCCGGATCCTGACCGGGATCGAGGTCGACATCCTTGAGGACGGCTCGCTGGACCAGGATCCGGAGCTGCTGGCCGAGCTGGACGTCGTGGTGGCCTCCGTCCACAGCGGGCTGCGCGACGACGCCCGGCGGATGACGCGGCGGATGCTGGCCGCCATCGAGAACCCTCACGTCGACATCCTCGGCCACTGCACGGGCCGCAAGGTGCCGGCGGCACGGGTGGGTCTCAGCGGCGACGGGGACCGTGGGCACCGTGCCGGGCGTACCCGGCCACCGTCCGAGTTCGACGCCGCCGCTGTCTTCCGGGCGTGCGCCGAGCTGGACAAGGCCGTCGAGATCAACTCACGGCCGGACCGCCTCGATCCGCCGAAGCGGTTGCTGCGACAGGCGGTCGAGGCCGGGTGCCGGTTCGCCATCAACAGCGACGCGCACGCGCCCGGGCAGTTGGACTGGCTCCGGTACGGGTGCGAGCGGGCGGTGCAGTGCGGGGTGGAGCCCGACCGCGTGGTCAACTCGTGGCCGGTGGAGCGCCTGCTGGCGTGGGCCGCCGCCCACTCGTGAGCGGGCCGGGCGTCCGGCGGGTGTGCGCGCCCTGAGCCACGGCGACCCCGGCCAGGACCACCAGCGCGCCGAGGGGCTGGTGCCAGGTCAGCGGCTCGTCGAGCACCACCACCCCGACCAGGACCGCGAACACCGGGATCAGATAGGTGACCATCGACGAGAGGCTCGCCCCGACCAGGCGGTTGTTGCGGAGGTGGATGACGAAGGCGATGCCGGTGCCGAGTGCGCCCAACGCCACCACGCTGCCGATCACCTCGGGCCTGAGGGAGGGGATCGCGGGCGGCGGGCCGGCCGCCACCGGCGCCGCCACCGCCAGCAATCCGGTCGCCACGATGAGCTGGGCGGCGGTCAGGGACAGGGTGGACGCGGGGTGGCCGGCGATGAACCGCTTCTGGTACGGGATGGCGATCCCGTAGCAGGCCGCGGCGCAGAAGCACATGAGCTGGCCGGTCAACGCCGCTCCCTCCACCGCCTGCCAGACCCCCAGGACGATGAGCGCGCCGGCGAACCCGAGCCCGATCCCGATCACGCGGCGCAGCGACAGCCGCTCTGTCCGGAACACCAGCGCCGCCAGCGGTAGCGCCACCAACGGGGTGGTCGAGTTCCAGATCCCGGCCAGCAGCGACGGGATCCGCTGCTCGCCGTAGCCGAACAGGGTGAACGGGATGGCCACCCCGATCGTCCCGAGCACCGCGAGGTGGGCCCACAGCCACGGCTCGCGTGGGAGCCGGTCGCGGGCGAGCGCCAGCAGGGCCAGCAGCACCACCGCGCCCGTGATCACCCGCCCCAGGGTGACGTAGAGCGGGTGCAGCTGGCTGATCCCGACCTTGATGAACAGGAAGCTGGACCCCCAGATCGCTCCCAGGGCGATGAAGCCGGGAAGGAACCAGGTCCGGGAGCCGTCAGGGACAGAGGCCGTCGTCACTCCTGACACTATGCTGGGTGGGTACGACGTACGGACCCGTCCGTACCGGGCACGGTGAGCAAGGTCACGCGACAGGTGGAGTGGCGGAATGGGCCGGGTGATCGAGCGGCATCGGGTGGTACGGATCGATGCCACCGGATACGCCACGCCCGCCCGGCCTGACCAGCTCGCCGCCGAGGAGCCGCTGGAGATCCGGGTTGGACCGGCCGGAGGGCCACATCCCCCGCTGGCGGTCACGATGCGCACCCCGGGCGACGACCTCGACCTGGCGATCGGGTTCCTCGTCACCGAGGGACTGATCGGCGGCGCAGAGGACGTGCACACCGCGGCGTTGTGCGCCGGCACGACCGAGCCGAACACGTACAACGTCGTCGATGTCACGCTGGCGCCGCACGTGCCGGTGCCCACACCCGGTGTCGCCCGCAACTTCTACACCACCAGCTCCTGCGGGATCTGCGGGAAGGCGAGCATCGACGCGGTCCGCACCCGCTCCCGCTACCAGGTGGCCGACGACCCCGTGCGGGTGGCCGCGGCCACCCTCGCCGCCCTGCCCGAACGGTTGCGCGGTGCCCAGCGGGTCTTCGACCGGACCGGCGGCCTGCACGCGGCCGGCCTGTTCACCGCGGACGGGGAGCCGGTCGTGGTACGGGAGGATGTCGGCCGCCACAACGCCGTGGACAAGGTGGTCGGTTGGGCGGCCCGGCAGGGCCGGCTGCCACTGTCCGGCCACATCCTCCTGCTGTCCGGCCGGGCAGGTTTCGAACTGGCGCAGAAGGCGTGGATGGCCGGCATCCCGGTGCTGGCGGCGGTCTCCGCACCCAGCACGTTGGCAGTCCGTCTGGCAACGGAGGCCGGTATGACGCTGGTCGGCTTCCTGCGGGGATCGACCATGAACGTGTACGCGGGTGCGCACCGCATATCCGTGCCGCAGCCGTCGGCGGATCCCGGGTCACCCGCCGCCGGCTGACCAGGCGGGAAGCGGAAGCGGAACGGGCACAGCGTGGCGGCCGGGAGGTCGTCCGGTCACCGCTGGATGACCGGCACTGCGCCCCGCCGCCCGGATCGGTGTGGAGTGGCATGCGCCAAGGGTGGGCCGCCGCGGACGGTCGTACCGGCTCCTGCCACCGGTCCTGTGGATGACGCGTCGACCTGTGGACAACGTGCCGAACCGGCGGACAGGCCCTTCGGCCCGGTGCGGCGGGCCGGACGACAGCGCGCCGGGTCGGGGGACGGGGTGCCGACCGGGTGCCGTGCCGGGCCGGCGCGCCGTCCGCCGGCCGGGTGGATGCCATGCCCGGGCGGGCGGCGTGCCGGCCGGTGGATACCGGGAAACCGTGCCGGCCCGCTGGCCCGGCGTGGCGGACCGGTGGACAGCTTGGCGGGTCCGCTCAGTAACGGAACTGGAGGCCGTGGAGCTCCACGTCCTTGGTGTCCCTGCGGGGCGCGGTGATGTCCAGCGTCAGCCTGACCGCCGCGAGCATGTCGAACCCGGCGGAGTGGAGGCAGCGGATCGCCGCCACGTTCCGGCTGTCCGGTACGACGGCGAGCTGGCGCAGCGACCGCCGGCGGGCCTGCTCGGCCACGTGCTCCAGCAGCGAGGTGCCGATCCCCTGGCCACGGTGCCGCCGGGCCACCACGACCGGGTTGACCTCACCCACCCGCCCCGAGGACAGGAGCAGCCCGACGAACCCGACCACTCCGTCCTCGGGGTGCTCGGCCACCCACATGCCCGACAGGTCCAGCCTGGTCAGATAGTCCTCGAACCCGGCACCGGGGTCCCTTCCGTCTCCCGGGTCGTTGTAGAGCTCCCGCTTCGTCTCGACGAGCTCCGCCCACAACCCGCGGCAGGCGTTGTGGTCGGTCGGACGGTACGGGCGGATCGACACGGTCATGCCGACATGCATACCGTCTCCGGCGCCGGAACGGAACCCGACCGGCCGCGGCACCGCGGCCCGTCACCGGATGCGTCCGGCCGCCGGATGCGGGTGGCCGTTGCCGGACGCCCGGCGGCGGCCACGCCGGCTCGGCCACCTGGTGCGTCCGGCCTACGGTGGGTACGTCGGCTCCGCCACCGGTGCGCCTCGCCTACGGCGCACACGCTGACTCCGCCACCGGTGCGTCCGGTCGGGCGCACGCGGCTCCGCGACCGGGTCCGGGCGGTCGGCGCGTACGCCGCTGGCGCCCGGGCAGGTGAGCGGTGCGCGGGGGGCGACCGCTACGCCGCGGTTCGCGGTGCGTGTGCCGAATCCGAGACGGTGCCCGGCTACCGCCGCGGGTGCGGGCGCTAGCGTGGCGGCGTGGACCTCGCCTACCTGCGCGCGCATCCGCACCAGCTCCCGACCCTGCTCACCCACCAGCGGATCCGTGAGACCCCGGTGCCGGGCGGGAGCATCTGCGCGGCGTCCCGGCTCACGCTCGACGACGGGACGTCGCTGTTCGCCAAGTCGTGGCCGGGTCCCGGACCGGTGCCGGAGGGACTGTTCGCCGCCGAGGCCGCCGGCCTGCGCTGGCTCGCCGACGCCGGTGCGGTCGCCGTACCGGAGGTCATCTCGGCCGGCGAGGAGCTGCTGGCGATGGAGTGGGTGGAGCCGGGTGCGCCGTCGGCGGCCGCGGCCGAGCGGTTCGGGCGGGAGCTGGCGGCGCTCCACCGCAGCGGCGCGCCCGCGTTCGGGGCGCCGTGGCCCGGGTACATCGGGCGGCTGCCCCAGGACAACACGGAGCGACCGGGGCCGTGGTCGCGGTGGTTCGCCGACCACCGGCTGGCGCCGCACCTGCGTACCAGCGCCGACCGCGGTGCGCTGTCGGACGCGGACGTACGGCTGGTGGAGAGGGTGCTGTCGGCCATCGACCGGTTCGGTGGTGACGAGCCGCCCTCGCGGATCCACGGGGACCTGTGGCCGGGCAATCTGTTGTGGACCGACGAGCGGGTGTGGCTGGTCGACCCCGCCGCCCACGGCGGGCACCGGGAGACCGACCTTGCGACGCTGGCGTTGTTCGGCGGCGCGCCCTTCCTCGACCGCATCCTGGCCGCCTACCAGGAGGTGTGGCCGCTGTCGCCGGGATGGGTGGAGCGGCGACCCGTCCACCAGCTGCACCTGCTGCTGGTCCACACCGCACTGTTCGGCGCGGCGTACCGGCAGGCGGTGGTGGAGGCCGCGACCAGGGCGCTGCGGTCGCTGTGAGGCGCCCCGGCGGAGGGGCCCTAAGGCGTGCGGCACCGGGCTTCGGGCTTCGGGCCTCAGCCGCCGGCGAACGGGGGTAGCACGTCGACCACCGCACCGGCCGGCAGCCGCTGTTCCCGGTCGTGTGCGGTCACGCCGTCCACCAGGATGCTGGCGACGGCCAGCACCGCCGCCAGCCGGTCGCCGTGGCGGGCGGCCAGCCGTTCCAGCAGCTCCGACACCGGTCGTCCGGCCGCGTCGACCGACTCCTCGGACACCCCGGCGGCCGCCCGGGCGCCGGCGAAGTACCGCACCGTCACCGTGCCGTCCATCATCCTCCGATCGCCGACATCGGCCGGGCCGGCTGCAGGAACCCGGGGTCGTCGATGCCGTGCCCGGGCAGTTTGGACCACATCGCCAGCCGCCACCGGTCCGCCAGCTCCTCGTCGGAGGCACCCTCCCGCATCGGGGTGCGCAGGTCGGTCTCCCAGCGGGCGAACAGGCAGTTGCGCACCTGACCGTCGGCGGTCAGCCGGGTACGGTCGCACGCGCCGCAGAACGGTCGGGTCACGCTGCCGATCACGCCCACGGTCGCCGGCGCGCCGTCCGGCAGGGTGTACCCGTCGACCAGCCACGACTCCGCCGGTGCCGAGCCGCGCTCGGCCGGGTCGGGCAGCAGCCGGAACTCCGCCTCCAGGCGGGCGAGGATCTCCTCGGCGGTGACCATCCGGGACCGGTCCCACTGATGCTGTGCATCCAGCGGCATCTGTTCGATGAACCGGAGCTGGTAGCCGTGCGCCAGCGCGAACCGTAGCAGGTCGGGCGCCTCGGTGTCGTTGACGCCGCGCACCAGCACCGCGTTGAGCTTCACCGGAGCGAGCCCGGCCGCCGCGGCCGCGGCGATCCCGGCGAGGACGTCCGGCAGCCGTCGGCGGTGGGTCAGCCGCGCGAACCGCTCGGGGTCGAGGGTGTCGAGGGAGATGTTGACCCGGTCCAGGCCGGCGTCGCGCAGCGGGCCGGCCAGCCGGTCCAGGCCGATGCCGTTGGTGGTCAGGGACAGTTTCGGGCGGGGTCTCAGCTGGGCGGCGGCGGCCACGATCGACACCAGCCCGGGCCGCAGCAGCGGTTCCCCGCCGGTGAACCGGATCTCCTTGATGCCCAGCCGCTCGACCGCCACCCGCAGCAGCCGGACCACCTCGTCGTCGGTGAGCACCGAGGGTCCGGGCAGCCAGGGCAGCCCTTCGGGGGGCATGCAGTACGCGCACCGCAGGTTGCACCGGTCGGTCAGGGACACCCGCAGGTCGGTGGCGACCCGCCCGTACCTGTCCACCAGCAGCGGTGACGGTGGTCGGTCCGTTGTCGGGACGTCGCCCTCAGCGGGGTCGCGTGCGTCGGCGCCCATTCCTCGACCGTAGCGGGCAACGCGTCGGTGCGGCTACGGTCCCCAGGGTGGACCGCGTCGGATTCGTGATCGTGGGGCTGCTCGTCACCGGGCTGATCCACCTCTACCTGTGGCGCCGGCTGGTGGGCGACACCGTCACCGGCCGTCGGCTGCGCCGGCGTACCGCCGCGGCCGCGGCCGGCCTGGCCGTCCTGGTGCCGGTGGCGTTGGCGTCCCCCGCCCTGCCGATGCGGTACGAGCGCTGGGTCGCCTGGCCCGGGTTCCTCTGGCTCGGCGTCATGTTCTACCTGCTGGTGGCGCTCCTGGTGCTGGAGGTGCCGGTCCTGGTCGCCGGCCTGGTGCTCCGTCGCCGGGCACGGCCACCGGTCGCGGCCGCCGGACCGGCGCCGACGGCGGAGGGCGCGTCGGTGGTGGAGGGAGCGCTCGCGGCGGAGGGGGCGCTGGCGGCGGGGGCGTCGGAGAGGACACCGGCGAAGCGGACGTCGGCGGCCCGACCGGTCCCGGCCGGCGGCGGCGCCCCGCCGGCGACCGCGCCCCCGGCCCCGGACGACGGTGACGCGGACCCGGGCCGGCGGCTGCTGCTGCGCCGCGGGGCGGCGATCGCCGCGGGCCTGATCGCGGCCGGCGCGGCCGGGTGGGGCCTGCAC
>VSBZ01000208.1:0-4509 GCA_047459215.1 Micromonosporaceae bacterium
GCGCAGGTCGACCCCGTCCAGGGCGCGCACACCGCCGTAGTGCCGGGCCAGCCCGCGGCACTCGACGACGACCTCGCGGGCCGCCTCTGGCTCGCCGGACCGCGGGGCGGCGGGGACGGTCCCGGGGTCGCGGCCACCGGCCGGGGGGGTGGGGGCGGGGGGAGCCGGTGCCGCGACCCCGGGACCGGCTGAGGGGGGTGGAGGCGGGGACGGCGCCTGCGACGCCGGCGGTGCCGGCGAGGCCGCGGGCCCGGGCGCGTCACGGCGCCAGGCGCCCGGCAGCAGGCGGCGCGGCCAGAACGCCACGAGCGCGACCAGCAGCAGGGCCCACACCAGCCGGTCGAGCAGCTGGTCGATCCCGAACGGGTCGACGAGGACGAACGCCAGGCCGACGACGGCGGCGACCAGCACGGGCCAGGGGCGCGCCTGCAGCCGCGCGAGCAGCCCCTCGGGCGCGAAGACCACCATGACCGCCAGCAGCCCGCCGAAGATGATCAGCCGCCACTGGTCGAGACCGCCGCTGGCCAGCCGGTTCTGCAGGAGCACGATGACCGCCGCGCCGACGACCGGCCCCAGCCAGTGGGTCCGGCCACCCAGGACGCTCATGACGATGACGTACAGCGGGACCATCAGCGTGAAGACGCTCTCGACCGTCACGTACGGCAGCTGCAGCGTCCACGTCGCGCCGCTCAACCCGCCGATGAACCCGCAGGTGGCGATCGCCGCCATCTTCCACCGGAACGTCGCCACTCCCACCTGCTCGGCCACGTCCTCGTTGTCCCGGATGGCTGCCAGCGCCCAGCCGAACCGCGAGTGCGCGATCGCGTACGCCGCGGCCACCGCGAGCACCGCGACCACCAGCGTGACCAGGTACTGGAACTGCTGGAACCCCAGGTCCGCGGGCCGGTCCGGGACCGGCACGACGATCCCCTGCCCGCCGTCGATCGCCCGGGTGACCCGGGCGACGGCCAGCAGGATGAACGGCACGGCGAGGGTGAGCAGGGCGAACGTGGCGCCCCGGAAGGATCCCAGCCGGAACGCCACCGCGCCGATGCCGGCCGCCAGCAGGGTGGACAGCACCGCGGCCACGGGCAGCGTGGCCAGGAAATTCCAGCCGTGCTTGGCGGTCAGCACCGCGGCGGTGTAGACGCCGACGCCGACGAACGCGCCCTGGCCGAAGCTGAAGTATCCGCTGTATCCGGACAGGATGTTCCAGCTGGTCGACTGCGCGACCCAGAAGAACATCGTGGCGAGCAGGGTGAGGTAGAACGTGGTCACCCCGAGCTCGGTGTCGAACAGCGCCAGCGCGGCCAGCCCCGCCAGCACGAGCGGGAAGCCGACCAGCGACCGGACCGTCCGGGCGGTCACCGCGCCTCCCTGGGGGTGAACAGGCCGTGCGGCCGGACCAGCAGCGTCAGGATGATCACGGCGAAGACGACGATCAGCGACGCGCGGCTCTCCCACACCAGCGACACCAGGCTGGTCAGCGCGCCCACCAGCACGCCGGCACCGAGCGTGCCCAGCACCTGGCCGACCCCGCCCAGGATCACCACCGCGAACACGATGCCGATCCACTCGAACGGCGCGTCCGGCACCAGGGTGTAGTACAGCGCCCACAGCATGCCGGCCACCGCCGCGCTAGCGCCGCAGGCGGCGGCCACCACCATGCCCAGCCGCCGGTCGTCGACCCCGTACGCCGCGGCCACCACCCGGTCCTCGGCGATGGCGCGCACCGCCCGACCGGTGAAGGTGGAGCGCAGCACCGCCCACCCGGCCACGATGAGCGCCGCCCCGGCACCGAAGGCGATCAGCGTGGGCAGCGGCAGGGCGAGCCCGGCCACCGTCAGGGAGCGGGTGCGGAAGGGGTTGACGTCCGCCCCCATCCGCTGGAAGTCGGCGGTCCAGATGTTCTGGACGGCCTGGATCATGATGATCATTACTCCGAAGCTGACCAGCAGCGAGGTGAACTCGGCCAGCCCGGTCCGCTCGTACACCCACTGCAGGGCGGCGCCGAGCGCGGCCATCGCCGGCACGGTCACGACCAGGGTCAGGATCGGGTTGACGCCCCACTCGGTCGCCAGCTCGAAGGTCAGGTACGCGCCCAGCAGGATCATTCCGAAGTGGGCGAGGTTGATGACCCGCAGCATGCCCCAGGACACGGACAGCCCCACCGACATGACCGCGTACAGTCCTCCCAGCAGCATCCCGGTGACCACGGCCTGCACGACGTTCATGGGGTCTCCCGTGCGGTGCTCATGGGGTCTCCCGTGCGGTGGGGCTGTCCGTCCCGGTCAGGAGGACGCCGGCGGGCGTACCTCGGCTGCGGCGCGCTCCGGCGGCCAGACCATCACCCAGTCGCCGTCCTGGATCTGCTTGATGCCGACGTTGGTGTCCCAGAAGTTGTTGACCTCCGGGTCGAAGGTGAGGTGGCCGTTGAACGTGGTGTCCACCCCGTTCTCCCGCAGGTAGGTGCACAGCTCCCGGTGGTCCAGGCTGCCGGCGCCCTCGACCGCGCCCGTGAGGATCTCCCAGGTGTTCCACGACGCCGCGGCCTGGGTCTCGAACGCGGTGTACGGCAGGCCGGCCTCCTCGGCCCGCTGGCGGAACTCGTCGACGATCTCGCGGACCTCCGGCCCGTACTGCTCCAGCAGCGCCTCGTTGGGCTCGAACAGCGACACCGACAGCATGCCCTCGCCCAGCTCGCCCAGGCCCAGCATCGGGCCGGGCGCGGGGAACAGGCTGAAGAACATCGGCGGGCGGTAGCCGAGCTGTTCCATCGCCTCGAGGATCGCGGCCGCCTCCACGCCCAGGCCGTTGTTGATGACGATGTCGGCGTCGGCGTCCCGCAGCTGCTGCGCGATCGACCCCCACTCCTGGTTGCCGGGGGCGTAGGTGAGGGACTCGACGACCTCCAGCCCGTACTGCGGGGCGATGCCGAGCATGCCCTGGCCGACGCCCTGCTCCACGAAGCCCTCGGTCATCGGCAGGGTGGACCCGCTGCCGTTGGTCACCAGCGCGATCGTCTGCGGTGGATCCGGCAGCGTGGCCAGCATCTCGAACAGCAGCTCCGAGACGTACACGTCCGGCTCCGGGTCGATCGACCAGCCGGGGAACTGGCAGTCGTAGGTCAGCAGCGGGGCGTGGATGGCCGTGTGGTGGGGGATGATGTACCCGGCCCGCTCGGCGACCGCCACCGCCGCGATGATGTTCGGGGTCGCGTACGGGCCGATGATGAGGTCGACCTGTTCCTGGTTGATGAGTCGTTCGTAGAGCGGGGTGATCTGCGCCTGGTCGGACTCGTCGTCCAGCAGGCGCCACTCCACCGGGCGGCCGAGCAGGCCGCCGTTCTCGTTGAGCCGGTCGACGAACATCTCGCCGACGATCTGGTGGATCTGGCCGGTGGGGGCGAACGCGCCGGTGAGGGCGAGGGTGGAGCCGACGACGATCGGCTCGTCGTCCCCGCCGTCGCCGCCGGGCCCGTCGTCGCCGCAGGCGGCGACGCCCGCCACCAGGGAGGCCACCAGGACGGTGCGCCAGAGGAGGGTGCGGGATCTCACGTCTGTCACCTCTCAAACCTCGCGGGTGCGGAGCCTCCCGGTCCGGCTCACCCCGAGAAGGGTTGTGTGTAAAGTAGGACCGTACGTTGTCCAGCGTCACTTCACAAGGCCGTGGCGGCGGGCAAGGCCGCGGTTGACCGGATTGTGATGCGGCGGGGCGAGCGCTCGCGCGGCGTTAACCTTCACTGATCATCGGGCCGGCGCGGCGCGGCCCGGACGCCGCGGACAACGGCGAGAAGCGGTCCGGACGGCCGGCGGGAAGCGGTGCGGGCGCCGCGGATACCGGCTGGGAGGCGGGCGGTGCGGCACCTATCCTGGGCCGCAATGGGTACGCCGCCGTCCGTGACCTTCCCGGCCAGCCTGCCGATCAGCGAGCGCGTCGACGAGATCGCCGCCGCGATCCGTGACCACCAGGTCGTGGTCGTCGCGGGCGAGACCGGCTCGGGCAAGAGCACCCAGTTGCCGAAGATCTGCCTGAGCCTGGGCCGGGGCCGCGACGCGATGATCGGGCACACCCAGCCGCGACGGCTGGCCGCCCGTGCCGTCGCCGACCGCCTCGCCGAGGAACTCGGCGAGGCGGTCGGCGGCACGGTCGGCTACCAGGTCCGGTTCACCGAGCGGGTTGGCGAGCACACGCGCGTGAAGCTCATGACCGACGGCATCCTGCTGGCCGAGCTCGCCCACGACCGGATGCTGCGCCGCTACGACACCCTCATCATCGACGAGGCGCACGAGCGCAGCCTCAACATCGACTTCCTGCTCGGCTACCTGACCCGGCTGCTGCCGCGGCGACCGGACCTCAAGCTCATCATCACGTCGGCGACCATCGACCCGCACCGGTTCGCCGCGCACTTCTCCCGGCCGGGACACGAGGTGCCGGTGATCGAGGTGTCCGGCCGCACCTACCCGGTCGAGATCCGCTACCGGCCACCGGACGAGGACACCGACCAGG
>VSBZ01000209.1:0-4498 GCA_047459215.1 Micromonosporaceae bacterium
GGTCGCAGGCGTGCCTGCGGCCGCTGTCGAGGGTGTCGGCGACGGTCGCAGGTCCGGGTCACGGAAGCGCCGGCCCGGGACCGCGAGCGCTCGTGCCGCGTCAGGAGCGCCGGCGCGGCGAGTTCCGCAGGTAGCCGTGCGGGTACGGCAGCCGGAACTCACCGGCGGCGGTGAGCCGCTCCATCGCCTTCTCCGGCAGCGTCCAGCCGGTGGCGCCGAGGTTGTCCTCCAGCTGGGCCAGGTTCTTGGCACCGATGATCGGCGAGGTGACCGCCGGTCGCTGCAGCAACCACCGCAGCGCCACCTGGGCCGGCGTCCGGCCCACCTCCTCGGCGACCGCCAGCAGCGTGTCGGTGACCGTCCAGGTGCGCTCGTCGACGCTGTTCTCCCAGTTGCCGAGCCACGGCTGCTTGTCGCCCTCCCACCGGGTGCCGGGCGGCGCGGCGGTCATCCCGCGCCGGTACTTCCCGGTCAGCCAGCCGCCGCGCAGCGGCGCCCACGGGATGATCCCGACCCCCTCGTTGCGGCACACCGGCACCAGCTCCAGCTCCACCTCCCGGTCGATCAGGTTGTAGAGCGGCTGCAGGGCGATGAACGGCTCCCAGCCACGGAACCGCGCGATGTCGATGGACTTCTGCAGCTGCCAGCTGGCGTAGTTGCTGGCGCCGAGGTAGCGGATCTTGCCCTGCTGGACCAGCGTGTTCAGCGTGGCGAGGGTCTCCTCGACCGGGGTGGTCTCGTCGAACGCGTGCAGCTGGTAGAGGTCGATGTAGTCGGTGTTGAGGCGGCGCAGGCTCGCCTCGACCGCGCTGATGAGGTGCTTGCGCCCGGCGCCGACGTCGTTGCCGGTGGGCCCGGTGCGCCAGAACCCCTTCGTGGCGATCACCAGCTGGTCGCGCCGCCGGGAGGCCATCCACCGGCCGACGATCTCCTCCGACACGCCGTCGACGTAGACGTCGGCGGTGTCGATGAAGTTGCCGCCGGCGTCCACGAACCGGTCCATGAGCCGCCGCGACTCCCGCTCGTCGGTCTCGTCGCCGAACGTCATGGTGCCGAGGCAGAGCTCGCTGACCTGCAGTCCACTGTTGCCGAGGAACCGGTACTCCACGGCCGAAACTCTAGCCACCGGTACGGCGACCGCCGCGGTGAGCTGGGCGGCGGTAGCGGTGACCGGCATGCCGCTCCGCCGCGCTGGCGAGCCCGCGCCCGCCGCCGAGCCCGCCGCCTAGCGGGTGCCGCGGCGGTCGGCCGCCACGCGGTACGAGATGGACACTTCGTGCCCGCCAGCCGTCCTTTCTCGATGCGTGACAGGTGGCGGGCCGTGGGAGAGCCAGGTGGCTGGCGGCGGGCGGGGCGGTACCACCCGTCCACGCCAGTCGTGACGAGCCCATCTGGTCAAACTGGACGGATCGTGGGGGCCGTCCAAGGTCCAGGCTCGATGGTGTCCCGGTCACACACGCGGAGGCGTACGCCCGGTGTCGCTGCCCGGTCCGTCGCGGGGATCGTCAGCGGCCGGCGCGTCCCGGTCACCGTGGCGCTGGGTGACGGCGCCTGGGGGAGGTGGCGTGGCTGGACCGCGGCCGGGTTCCGTGGTGGCCGCCGAGGAACGGAGCCCTATCGGCTGCCGCCGGTGAGGTTGCCGGGTTCGTGGTCGGGCCCGTCCACCGTGCGCCCGGATGTCAGCGCGCCGAGGGGCGGCTTCGGGATCGCACGTTCCGGAAGGAACGGTCAGCGTGCGGGATCCACCCGGCGTCGCGAGCCGGCGACGTCCTCGCCCCGAGACGCGACCCGCCCTCCGCCACCGGTGGGCGTCGCGGCGAGTGGATCATGTACCAGATGGTGTCCGGAGGGGGACTTGAACCCCCACGCCCTTAACGGGCACTAGCACCTCAAGCTAGCGCGTCTGCCATTCCGCCACCCGGACACGGGCCACCACCGACCCGGTCGGGATCACCCGATCGCGGGTACCGGTGGCCGTTCGGCCATAAACTGTAGCACCGCCTCCGCCCGGGGTTCACGCCCGCCGACACCCGCCAGCCGGCACGTGGGGCAGGCTCGGAGAGCGCCCGTCCGCGGGTCAGGAGCGGCCGTCCCGCCGCCGTCGCAGCCACCGCAGCGCCACCTCACCCTGGGCGAGCTGGAAGGCCCGTACCCGGGGCAGGCCCGGCGGCGCCGGCTGCACCCCCTGCCGCAGGAAGTACCCGGCGGCCGCGGCGATCACCGCCGTCACCGCGTCCGGGTCGGCCGCCCGGCCGGGCGGGTACCGCCGCCACAGCTCCTGCGGGTCGCCGCCGCCGTGCATGGCGATGCTGGGCACGGCGACCAGGAGGTCGACCCACCCGGCACCCAGGCACGCGTGCGGCCAGTCCACGACCACCGCGCCGTCGGCGGTGAGCAGTACGTTGTCGGCGCGCAGGTCGGCGTGCAGAAGGGTGTCACCGGCGGCCGCGGCCTCCCACGTGGCCTCGATCGCCGCCAGCCGGTCCAGCCGGGACCGGGCCCACTCCACGTCCGACCGGTACGCCGCCCCGACCCGGGCACCGACCACGTCGACGGTGCCGGGGTCGGCGGCCATGCGCCGCCAGCCGACCAGGGCGGGCCCGAGGCGCTCGGCGATGCCGGCGGTGGGGAACGGCGCCGGCGTGAGGAGGTCCACCAGCTGCGCCGCCACCCGCAGGAACCGGTCGAGCTCCGACCGCTGCCAGGGCTGCCGCGGCTGGCCCCCGTCGACCGCCTCGGTCATCAGCGCGACCCACCGCCCGTCGTCGTACGACCACAGCAGTCGCGGCGCGGGCACGCGCGCCGGCAGCCGCGCCAGCACCTCGGCCTCGGTCCGGTGCAGCTGCGGCGAGTGCGGGTTCTGCTCGGCGCTGACCGCCTTGACGAATACCGACCGGCCGTCGGCCAGGTGCAGTACCGAGGCCAGGCCGGGGGAGAAGCCGCCGGGCCGGTTGCTGGCGGCCCGTACCGGGGAACCCGCGGCCGCCTCGATCGCGTCGCGCAGGTGGGCCGGCAGGTCCCGCCATGCCGGCCGGTTGCCGCCCACGGCCGCCGGTGCTCCCATGCCCGGCATCGTGCCGGCCCGTGGCGCCGCCGGCCACCGGATATCCGCGCCGCCGGGACGGCCGGCCGCTACCAGCGCAGCAGCGCGGCCACCCCGCCCGCCCGTTCGAGCAGGCCGTCCCCGTCCGGTTCCACGGCGGTGATCTTCGCGCCGCTGGCCAGCGCGAGCTCGATCATGCGCTCGCCCAGGTACGGTTCGGTGGTCAACTGGTCGGGCGTCACCCCCGGCGGGACCTCCCCCTCCGGGACGAGCCAGCCGTCGGGCGTGCGGCTGCCCGTCCACTGGCCGTCGACGGCGAGCAGCAGGTGGTCGACCCGTCCCTGCTGCAGCGCGTTGAGGGTGTCGCCGAGCCCCCAGGCACCCGCGCCGCGGGACAACGCCAGGTCGTGGGCCCGGCGGACCAGGTCGAGGTGGTGCTGTCGCCGCGCCTCCTCCAGCCCGGGCATCACGGTGGCGGCGATCTTGGGTACGGTCAGCGTCGCCACCGGGTGGTTGAGGGTGACCACCCGCTCCTTCCAGGGCAGGGGGAGCCCGTCGACGACCGCCTGCACCTGCCGGGCGTCCCCCGTGACGACCAGGTGCTCCCACGCCCGGTCCTGGGCGTGCCGGTCCAGCTCCGGGCCGACCGTGCGGAGGAACCGCAGCAGCTTGTCCTCTTCGCGACGCTCGTACAGGTCCCGTTGCGCCGCGGCGGGCAGGGGGATCGCCGGGTTGGCCGCCGCGGGCGGGCCCTTCAGCTCGTCCTGCTCGGGCAGCTCCGGTGGCCGCATCGCCGCGATCTCGTCGGCGAGGCCGAACCGCAGGTCGATGAGCCGCACGCCGTCGGCCCCGACCGCCACCGCACCGGCCGGTCCCGCCTGGCTCCAGGCGTTGACCAGCGGCCGGATGAAGGCGTCCGGCTCGAAGACCACCCGGTCGCCCAGCGGCATCTGCAGCGACACGGTGTGCACCTCACCGTCGGAGACGCGGGTGAACAGTGCCCGACCCAGGCCCGGAGCGGTCGGGTCGAGCAGGTGCTCCAGGTACGGCCGCAGCTGCTCCAGCCGGGCCGACAGCGCCATGTAGTGCTCGCGCGGCCCCTCCTCGCGCAGCCGTCGCTCCACCTCGGTCAGCTGGTTGCGCAGCCGCACCTCCCACGGTGCCCGGGGGGCGGACTCGGGGCGACCGTGAGGGTCGACGGTGACGTAGATGGACAGCACCCCGATGTCGTCGGCCATGGCGGCCAGGGACGCGAGCGTGGCCCAGCTCAGCGGCATGGCGTCACCTCCACCGAATCCGCGCGATCCGCACCTGTCACGACGAGCCTACGTCGGCGGGCCGTTCGGCGTGCCAGGCTGGCGGGGTGGAGTCGGAGCCGCTGGTCGGGGTGGACGCGGCCAACGTGGTCGGTTCGGTGCCGGACGGAGGGTGGAAGGACCGGGCCGCGGCGGCCCG
>VSBZ01000210.1:0-4493 GCA_047459215.1 Micromonosporaceae bacterium
CAGCAGGCCCATGACCCGCCGGCCGGCGTCGGTGGCGTTGCCGAAGACGTCACCGGCGAGCGCCATGTCCCGCAGGTCGGTCGAGAACTCGTAGTCGCTCTTCACGAACCGGCCGGCCCGGTCGAACCGGTAGGGCAGCGCCTCCCGGACGAACGTGACCGACGAGGTGGTGCGGGTCGGGTCGACGACCCGGCGACCCTCGCTCTCGCCACGGAGCCGGTCGATCTCGGCGGTCACGATCTCCCGCACCTGGTCTGCGGAGAACGTCTCGCGGGCCGTCTCCGGCGCTTCTGGGGTCGTCTCCGGGGCCGTCTGCTCCGGGGTGGTGTTCTCAGACACGCTGTCTCCTTGGGCTGTCAGGGACGCCGCAACGCTGGTGACGCGTGCGTCGTCGAAGCTGGGCATCGGGGTCAGTGACACCTCTCGCAGGTCGGCCCGCCGGACGACGAGAACCGACCGGTCGGCCGGGTCAGGCTCGGCGTCCGCCTGGGCGTCGAAGTCCACGCCCACCGACAGCCCGTCGAGCACGCCGTCTTCGGCCAGCTCGAGGGCCCGGTCGCCCTCGGGCCCGCGGGCGACCCGGAACTTCACGTACAGGCCGGCGGGACCGTCCGAGAGGTCGACGGCCCGGCCGAGCGGCTGGGCGGGGTCGTGGTCCCGCAGCAGCTTCACCCGGCCGACGTCGGACCACCGGATCGACCCCGGAGCGAACCGGAACCGCAGCCCGCCCTTCGCGGCGACCCGGCCGTAGGGGAGCGCCAACCCTTCGATGGTGCGGGACTCCCGGTCGACGGAGAACTCGGCGGTGGCGACGTCAGCGAACGTGAGCCCGGACCGGTCGAACCGGTGGGTGGCGTCCGTCGCCGCCGTGACCGGCGGTTCGGCCGCCGCCGGTTCGGCCGGTGGCAGGTCCTCCCGGGCCCGCACCTCCGACACGTCCATCACACCGAGGTTGAGCGCCTTCTCGTACATGAGCCACCGCTCCGTCGGGTTCGCCTTCAGGTAGTCGTCGAGGTCGAACGTCACCCGGTAGCCACGGCGGGTCACGTCCCCCATCGACAGCCGGTCGGTGATCGCCCGCATGAACGGGGCGAGCACGTCGTTGATCCGGTCCCGCCGCCGGTCGATGGCGTTCTGGTAGGTCCGGCTGGTGGTCGAGATGCCGATGTCTTCGGGGTCGAGCCCCAACGCGTTGGCGATGTCCAACGTCGCCTGCCGTTGCAGCTCGACCAGTTGCAGCTCGGCCGGTGAGGGCGAGTCGACGCTGTGGTACTCGAGCGCGGCCGGCACATAGGCGGTCGAACGCCGCTGCCGGGCCGCCTTCCACTGGGCGAGAAGCTGCTCGATCTCGTCGTCGGAGGCCGGGTCGGCCCCGTCCGCCGGGGTGAAGTAGTCCAGCGGCCTCGGGTCGGCCGCGTACATGCGGGCCGCCTTGTCGAGCAGGATCGCCCTGCGGATCGCCGAACCGGCGACCCGCAGCAGCGGCGGGTTCGGGGAGTCGAACCGGATGATCCGCTCCGCGGGCACCGGGTCACCGTTCACCCACACCACCGCCCGTCGAGGATCAACCCCGGAAGGCAGCGGGTCGTGGTTCGCGTCCGCCGGTGGTTGCAGCGACACCGACGACGGGTCGAGGTGCCGGACCGCCATCGGGTAGCCGGCGAAGTCCTGGGCGGTCACCAGCCACCAGGCGATCCCGTCGAACAGCAGGTCCTCGACCGTCTGGGCGAGGGTCACGACGTTGGGGACGTCGGGGTCGAGCTGTTGGAGCAGCGGGGAGCGGTGCTTCTGGTTCTCGCTGTCCAGCAGGGCGAGAGGCAGGGTCGAGATCGAGCAGATCATGTTCCGGCCCCGCTGCACTGCCGGGACGCTGAGCGCCTGGGCGCGGGACACCGGCCCGGACTCCCGGCCCATCATCTCAGCGAACATCTGGTCGATGGGCCTGGGGGCCGTGCTGAAGGTCCGACGCCGCCGTGACCATGGCCATCGCACACCCAGATGTTACCGGAAGTAACCAACGCTGTTGGCGATGATGGTAGGATGCGGCCACCGGCTCCTGTGTCGGGCGTTCCTGCTGCCGCCCCGGTGACCCACCCCCCGGTCACCGGGGCGAATTTCGTCATGTGACGAAATAGGCCCCGCACCCGAGGTGCGGGGCCTTCTTCGCGTCCGGGGTCAGAGCCGCCCGGTGTGGCGGGCCCAGGCCTCGATGGTGGACCACGCCCAGGCCGGCCGGCCGCCGACCGTCCAGGCCGGGTCGGGGAGCACCCTCCGGTGCCGCCAGGCGTCGACGGTCTGGCGCTCGACGCCGAGCCGCTCGGCGATCTCGACGATCCCGACCGGCGTGTCGTCCACCGGGCCGCCCCGCCGGTCGACCGGCACCCAGAGGTCGACGGACCGCCCGGCGGTCAGCTCCCGGACGACGAACCCCTGGCTCGTGACGATCACGTCGCCGCCGAAGGGGAACTCGTCGGGGTCGACGAGGGCGTCGATGGCGACCCGCCCGATCCAGCGGACCTGCTCCCACTCGTCGGCCTCGGCGGGGTCGATGCCCTTGGCCCGGACGGTGGCGTCCTCCCAGACCGACCGGTCGATGGTGCTCAGCCACCAGGTGGTGGTGGCCAGGAACTCGAACTCGGTGCTGTCCTGCGTCGTTGCCATGTCACGATTATCTCGACATCAGCCAGGGATGTCAAGATGATCTTGGCACTCAGGGGGCGACGATCACCCGGGGTTTCCCGACCGCAGGCGGGAGCAACCTCGCCAGATGCACTACCCCGGCCGTGGCGTAGGCGGCGTCGACGTGACCGGTCTTGCGGGAGAACACCCAGGCGTCCCCACGCCGCAGCCGCTCCGCCCCGGTGATGTGAGCGTCCAACAGCGGGTCACCCGAATGCACAACCCGGCCGGCGGCGACCTGCTCCGCCAACCCCATGCACACCGCCGTCACATCACCTCGAATCTCCTCGAGCTGAACCCCCGGCGGTGGCCAACCGGGCCGCTCCCGCAGATCAGCGGTGAGGGCGGCCGCCGGCCCGTTCGGGAACCAGCCAAGCACCCGAGGCTTCACCCGCTCGAGCAGCCCCGGCAGGGCCCGCCGCAACCGGTCGGTGTCGTCCCACGCATCCACCACCTCGACCCGCACCCGACCATCCGCCAGCACCGCACCGGCGACCAGCGTGCCGTGCTGGCCGTCCGGGGCGATGTCCAGACAACAGGCGACCCGCTGCCGCACACCCGACATGTCTCCCGGTTCCCGGCACCGCAGCCAAGCGTTCGGGTCGACCGCCGGGTTCAACTGGCGGACCCGCTGGCACAGGACCTCGGTGCGGAACGCCGCCAGCTCCTCGCCACCGGCCGCCACCGCCCGGCGAGCAGCCCCGGCGATCGCATCGACGTCGATCCGCCGGCCGAGGTTCGGGTTCGCCGCCGCCCACGCCTCCGGGTCGGCCGGGTCGGCGTCCTCGGCGGCCGACCACTCGAACAACCCGAGCCGGCTGTCGCCCTCACCGGTGTCGAGGAACCGCAGCGCGGCGTCCCGCAGGCTGTCCAACACGACCGACTGGTCGTCACCCTGGTTGGTGATGCAGAACGCCTGGGCGTAGGGCCGGGCGTTCATGGCGGGTGTGGCGGCCGCCCACGCCGACCAGTCGTGATGCTCCCGCAGCTCGTCGATCACCAGCCGGTCGATCGACAAGCTGCGGCCGCCCCGCCGGTTGCTGGCGGCGATCTTGTAGCGGGCCCCGTCGACGGTGCGAAGCTGCTGCTGACCGTTCACCAGCCGGACACCGTTCGCGGGGATGAGTTCAGCCAGCGCCGGGGTGGACTGCGCCTTGTCGACCGCCGCCTGCCACGCCTCGGCGGCGTACTCCAAGTTCGTACTCATGCCGAGCGTGAGCGGCCACCGCTCCACGAACGCCCAGTAGAGCGCCAAGGTCCGCAGCAGATGCGTCTTGCCGTTCTGGCGGGCCACGACCATCAGCACCGTGCGGAACCGCGGCCGGCCGTCCTCGAGCAGCTCACCGGCGTGGATCACCGCCCACTCCTGCCACGGGTCCAACGGCTCCTCGAGCACCTGGCTGGCGAACCGGATGACGTCGAACCCGTAGCTCGTCTCCGGGGTCAACTCCCGCAGCGGCGGCGTCCACAGCCGGGGCTCGGTGCTACCCAGCACGCCGCTCACGGCGGGCCCGCAACTCGTCGAGGACGTCCGCACCAGGGGTGCCACCACCGGCGTTCACACCTCCCTTCGCTCCACGACCCGCCAGGGTCAACCCCAAGGCGGTCAACGCGGCGAGGAACTTGGGGCCGAGCTTCTCGAACACCTCCGGCTCGTCGTCCCGGCCCCGGGCGGCGTCGAGGAGCTGCGCGTACCGCCTGGCCAACGCAACCCCAGCGGCGTCACGAGCCGGGATGTCGGCGTTCTTGAGCGAATCAGCCAACGCACGACCAATCGGGCCACTCTTGGTGCTCATCTGGTCACTCTTGGGGGG
>VSBZ01000038.1:0-26053 GCA_047459215.1 Micromonosporaceae bacterium
GCGGGCGCCCCGGACGGCACGGGGGCCGCCCGCTTCGCCACCGGTGCCGACTCCCCGGTGAGCACCGCCTCGTCGCAGGCGAGCCGGTCGGCGGCCAGCAGCCGCAGGTCGGCCGGGACGACCGTGCCCGGCCGCAGCCGCACGACATCTCCCGGCACCAGCTCGGCCACGTCCACCTCGCGGACGTGCCCGTCCCTGACCACCGTGGCCCGGTAGCGCACGCGCTCCTCCAGCGCCGCGCCCGCCCGCTCGGCCCGGTACTCGTTGACGAACCCGAGCCCCACGCTCAGGGCGAGAATGAGCCCGATCACCAGCGCGTCGGTGCGCTCGCCGACGAGGAACGACACCGCCGCGGCCACCAGCAGCAGCGCGAGCAGCCCGGACCGCAGCTGCCGGACCAGCACCGCCCACGCCGACACCCGGTGGGTACGCACCACGTTGGGGCCGCAGGTGGCGCGGCGCCGGCCCGCCTCCCGCTCGGCCAGCCCGTCCGGGCCGCTGCCCAACACCACCAGGACGTCCGGCCCCGGTCGGCTCGCCGCGTGCTCGAGGGCGAGCGTCTCGAACCTGGGCTCCCCCGGACGCGCCCCGGCACTCCCCCGCGGACCCCGCACCCGGACCCCCACACCCCGAGCAGGCACACGCCCCCACTGGCCGGCGGCCGCCGGGGTACACCGGCGCGCCGCCGTCGCCGCGCCGCGCACCGGCGCCGGCGCCCACGGCCCGCCCCGTCCTCGATCGGTCGGCTCGGGAGCGGCCGGACACCGGCAACTATACGGACATAACTGAAGCACAGGTCGCGATTCGGCCGCCGCCGCAGCGGCCCACGGTGCCGCGCGCCGGCCGGCACGGCTGAGGCGGGCGGCGCGTCGGCGGCGTCCGGGATCGACGCGCCGGCCGCGGCTCACTCCGTCGCCCGCCCGCCGGTCAGGTAGCGAGGCTGTCCGCCTCCAGGTGTGCCTTGAGCTCGGTCAGCCGCCGCCGCCAGGCGGCCTTGGCGGACTCCGCCTCGTCGGGATCCGGGAGCCGCTCGTGCGACACCGTGACCGTGGCCTTCTCCGGCCCCTTGGTCTCGAACGACACGATCACGCGGGTGGCGCCGTCCCCCCAGTTGAACCGCGCCGTGCGGCCGGGCTGGGAGGTCCGCAGCGACATGGTCCCGTCGGTCAGCCACCGCTCGCGCGACCCGGGGTCGACGAACGCGTCGAAGACCCGCTCGACGGGTGCGGCGATCGTCTTGGAGGCGGAGATCCTGAACCCGTCCGCCCGCTGGTGCTTCAGGCGCAGCCCACGGACGCGCTGGTACCAGACGGTGATCGACTGCGCCCACCATCCCGGGACGCCGTGCTCCCCCGCGAGGTACGCGGCGGTCTCACTGTGCCGGCGCTCCCGGCCGCCCCACCGGTCGAGGATCGAGAACCACTCGTTCCAGTCCCGGCCGGTCGCCGCCCGCACCTTGTCGTCGGACGGAAGCTCACCGACGGCGGCCAGCTTCGCGCTGGCGTCCTTGAGACGCTCACGCTTCTGGACCAGCTGATGCCGGGCGGCGGCGTAGCTCTCGCCGGTCTTGGCCATGCGCTCGCGGACGCGACGCTTGAACGACTTGTCCCTGGTCATCGCACACTCCTTCGCGCTGCCGCGCCGAGGGACTCACGCTCCCGACGGCACGGCACGAAGGCGTGCTGCCAAGCGTCCTGAGGGCTGGGCCCCCTTTGCCTCGCCGATGCCCGGCGGCGTGAGCGCCGGAACCGAGGTTGGGCGTAGGACACGCCGCTGCCGGGAAGGATAGGCCGACCCGTTCGCCGGGCGCAAACCGGCACTCGTGCGTCATCCCACTCCTCCGCATCGGTCGGGGCCCACCGCCCCGCACGGGAGGGGACCGGCAGCCACGGCGCGGCGCGGCGTTCACGACGCGCGACGGGGGCCCGGCACCGTCCTGCCCAGCGGTCGGATCAGGTGGCGGTCGATGCTCCCCTGGCCGCGAGTGTGCGCCAGCCGAAACGTCAGTGTCACCCGTTGCCGTACTTAGTTCGGTATGGACGATGTCGCTAGATGCCGACATTTGCCTATATCATGGGCTCAGCCAGCACGGCGGCTGCCCCTTCGGCGTCGGCGAGGCGGGCCGCCAGCGTGGCGGTCGCCAAGTCCTTCGGCAAGGCGTCGCTGAACTTCAGGCCCACCAGCGCTTTCTCATTGACCTCCGGCAGCCGCAGGTGCTGCGCGGCGCTGCCTCCGTCTGAACCGGCCATTGGCGAGCGCCTCAACCGTCCTATTGCTGACATGAAGACGCCGACAGCGCAGACAACGACCCGGCGTGGTTGGCGAGGAACAGGGCCTGTTCATAGCCAGCGCAGGCCATTGGTGCCGAGTGCAGCCTAGCCGCCTCTGGCGGCGGCGTGGCCGGGGTTCACGGGACCCCGCAGCTACGCTGGCCGACATCCCGATAGCCCGGTTGATGCTTTCGGTACGAGCGATGGTGAGTCGGGATTGTAGGAACGAGGCGTCTGCGGTCATCATGTCCTTCTGTTTGCGGTCGCACGTTAGCAGGTCGGCGGCTGTCGTCGCTGCCGGACGAGCGGGTCGTCCCATCCCCCGATGCCGGAGACTAGAGTCCGCACCTGTCGGATTGGCGTCGCGAGCGTCGTGTACCGGAGCGCGCGGTGACATGCTGGGGCCGGACTCCGGGGTGGTCCGTCCAGAACGGTCGACCGTGTGATCCGCTTCGCCGCCATCAGCCGCCGGCGCCCGAGGAGGACCGTGGGCATGCTGACCCGCAACTCGTTTCCCCGACCGGACGACCTGACCGACACGTCCGACCCGACCGTCCTGTACGTCAGGTCCTACCTGCTGATCCGCACGCTCGTCGGGCTGCTCGGCATCCTGCTTCCGCTGCTGTTCATCGTCGGTGAGGCCGCCTATCTGCGGGGCGGCGTCCACGTCCGGGGCTCCCTCAGCGCGTACTACCACACGTCGATGCGCGACATCTTCGTCGCCGGCCTGTGCGTGACCGGGTTCCTCCTGGCCACCTACCTGTCGGGTCAGGCGAGGACCTGGGACTTCTGGCTCAGCCTGGTGGCCGGAGTGGCGGTCATCGGGGTGGTGTTCTTCCCGACCACCCGCCCCGGGCTGGCACCCGGCGACCCGAGGTGCGGCGCCACGCCGGAGCCGCCCGGGTGCTCGCCCATCCAGCAGCAGCTGGGCGAGCGGCTCGTCGCTGGGATCCACTTCGCCTGTGCCGTGGTGTTCATCCTCAGCCTGGCGGCGATCGCCTTCCTGTTCGCCTACCGGGCCAGACAGTACGAGAACAACCGGACGGTGGCGGCGGTCCAGCGGACCTGCGGTTGGGTGATCATCGCCGCGGTCGCCGGGACCATCGTCGGGGAGCTGGCCGACGTGCAGATCTGGGAGCTCACCCCGCTGTACCTGGGGGAGGTGGCGTCGGTCTGGGCCTTCGGAACCTCGTGGCTCCTCCAGGGCAGGGCCCTGTGGACCCGTCTCGGCCGCTCGCGGTCTCGCGCCAGCGTCGACCCAGTCGGCCCCCAGGGGAGCCGGGGCGCAGCCGATCCCCGGACCGGTGAGGGTACGACGCCACCGGGCCTCGACCCCGACCCGGCGGGACCGCATCCTCCGGACGCGCCACCATCACCTTGATTTCCCACACACTCGGTCCGAGGCGCACCTGCTGACGACGCCATGGCCGAGAAGACACCGACCGGCGGTGCCGGCGGTATCGTCGGTCCGGAGGTGGCGCAGGTGCGCAACACCCTCAGCCCGACCCGCCTCGATCGGGTTGCCGCGTTGGTGGCGGCCGCGGTCGGGCTGCTGACGTCGCCGATACTCGCGGTGTGGTCGCTGGCCGCGGGCGTCGCCCTGGCGTTGGTCAGCCTGATCCTGTTGCGGCACGCCTCGTGGGCACGTACCACGTTCGTCGTCGGCGCCGGTTTGGCGGTCGGGGCGGTGATCTACCTCGTCGCCGGGGTCGTGCAGAACGCGGTCTCGAGCGGTTCGGGATCCGGCGGAGGCAGCGGCTAGACCGGCCGACCCGGCGGGGTGGTAGCCCCCACTCCGCTGCCGACCGCGTCACGAAGGCACACCACACATGTGTGGGGGGTCGGCCCGTGCGGGCCGACCCCCCACACACATCGGTCACTTCCAGCCGAGGTCGAACCGGTCGAGGTTCATCACCTTGTCCCACGCCTTGACGAAGTCGTGGACGAACTTCTCCTGCGCGTCGTCGCAGGCGTACACCTCGGCGAGCGCGCGCAGCTCCGAGTTCGCGCCGAAGATCAGGTCGACCCGGCTCGCGGTCCACTTCAGCTCGCCGGTCTTGTAGTCCCGGCCCTCGAACACGTTCGCGTCCTCCGAGGTCGGCGACCACGTCGTGTCGAGGTCGAGCAGGTTGACGAAGAAGTCGTTGGTCAGGACCTCCGGCCGGTCGGTGAAGACACCGAGCTTCGACTGCTTGTAGTTGGCCCCCAGCACCCGCAGACCGCCGATGAGGACCGTCATCTCGGGCGCGCTGAGCGTCAGCAGGTTCGCCCGGTCGATGAGCAGGTGCTCAGGCGGCAGCGGGTGGTTGCCCTTGCCGAGGTAGTTGCGGAACCCGTCGGCCTTGGGCTCGAGCACGGCGAACGACTCCACGTCCGTCTGCTCCTGCGACGCGTCCGTACGCCCCGGCGTGAACGGGACCTCGATGGTGAACCCGGCCCGCCGGGCCGCCTCCTCCACGCCGGCGCACCCGGCGAGGACGATGAGGTCGGCCATGGAGATCCGCTTGTTGCCGGTCTGCGAGGAGTTGAACTCCTGCTGGATGCCCTCCAGGGTGCGCAGCACCAGCCGCAGCCGGTCCGGCTCGTTGACCTCCCAGCCGATCTGCGGCTGGAGGCGGATGCGCGCCCCGTTGGCGCCGCCGCGCTTGTCACTGCCGCGGAACGTCGACGCCGACGCCCACGCGGTGGCGACCAGCTGTGACACCGACAGCCCCGAGTCCAGGACCTTGCGCTTGAGCGCGGCGATGTCCTCGGCGTTGACCAGCTCGTGGGTCACCGGCGGGATCGGGTCCTGCCAGATCATCACCTCGGACGGGACCTCCGGGCCGAGGTAGCGCGAGACCGGCCCCATGTCGCGGTGCGTGAGCTTGAACCACGCGCGCGCGAACGCGTCGGCGAACGCCTGCGGGTCGTCCTTGAACCGCCGCGCGATCTTCTCGTAGACCGGGTCGACCCGCAGGGCGATGTCGGTGGTCAGCATCCGCGGCTCGCGGCGCTTGTTCGGGTCGTGTGCGTCGGGCACCATGTCCGCCCCGGCGCCGTTCTTGGGCCGCCACTGCCACGCGCCGGCGGGCGACTTCATCAGCTCCCACTCGTACGCGAACAGGATGTGGAAGAACTCGTTGTCCCACCGGGTCGGGTGGTAGGTCCAGGTGACCTCCAGCCCGCTGGTGATCGTGTCCGGGCCCTTGCCCGTACCGTAGGTGCTCTTCCAGCCGAGGCCCTGCTGCTCGATCGGCGCGGCCTCCGGTTCGGGTCCGACGTGGTGGGTCGGGCCGGCGCCGTGGGTCTTGCCGAACGTGTGACCACCGCCGATCAGCGCCACCGTCTCCTCGTCGTTCATCGCCATCCGGCGGAACGTCTCGCGGATGTCGCGGGCGGCGGCCATCGGGTCCGGCTTGCCGTCGGGCCCCTCCGGGTTGACGTAGATGAGGCCCATCTGGGTCGCCGCGTACGGCTCGTCCAGGGTCCGGTCACCGCTGTGGCGCTCGCTGCCGAGCCAGGTGGTCTCCGGGCCCCAGTAGACGTCGTCGTCGGGCTCCCACACGTCGACCCGGCCACCGGCGAAGCCGAAGGTCTTGAAGCCCATCGTCTCCAGCGCCACGTTGCCGGCGAGGATCATGAGGTCGGCCCACGAGATCTTCCGGCCGTACTTCTTCTTGACCGGCCACAGCAGGCGGCGGGCCTTGTCCAGGTTGGCGTTGTCGGGCCAGCTGTTGAGCGGGGCGAACCGCTGCTGCCCGGTGCCGGCCCCGCCGCGGCCGTCGCTGATGCGGTACGTGCCCGCGGCGTGCCAGGCCATGCGGATGATCAGCGGGCCGTAGTGGCCGAAGTCGGCCGGCCACCAGTCCTGCGACGTCGTCAGCACCTCCGCGATGTCCCGCTTCACGGCGGCCAGGTCGAGGGTCTTGAACTCCTCGGCGTAGTTGAAGTCCGGGCCGTACGGGTCGGAGGCCGGGTGGTGCTTGGCGAGGATCTTCAGGTTCAGCCGGTTGGGCCACCACTGGTGGTTGCCCCCGCCCTGGGTGGGGTGGGGAAACCGGCCGTGCGCGGCCGGTTGGCGGGACTCGCTGCCCGCCTCAGCATCGTGGACGACGGCGTCGTGGCGTTCGGACATCGCAGTTCCCTCCGTGACTCGCGGGTCATGGCAGCGCGATGGCCCGGCGGGATGGGGTCGTGGCCGCGCGTCGACCACCCGGTCGGCCACGCCCCGGCCATCGCACGCAGTCTGTCGAGTTTTTTGGAGTCAGTCAAGAACAACTCGGCGTGCCGCGCGGCCGGGAGTACGTCTCCGCCGCGGTCCACCACGTCGGGCGTACGCGGGCGAACCGTGGCAAGGTGTGCCACAGTGGGCCGGTGCAGGCTGCGGCCGGTCAGGTGCCGATCGGGTGGGGAACGCCGGTGGCCCGGTGGGTGCTGCTCGCCACGGTGACCGGCTCAGGCCTGGCGTTCCTGGACGTGACCGCCGTCAACGTCGCCCTCCCCGCCATCGGCGAGGAGTTCGACGCGGGCATCGCCGGCCTGCAGTGGGTCCTCAACGCGTACACCCTGGTCCTGGCGGCGTTGATCCCGCTGGCCGGCTCGCTGGCCGACCGGTTCGGGCGACGGCGGATCTTCTCGATCGGGGTGGCCTGGTTCGCCGGCGCCTCGCTGCTGTGCGGGGTGGCCCCCACCGACGAGGCGCTGGCCGCGGCCCGCGCGCTGCAGGGCGTCGGCGGCGCGCTGCTCACCCCGGGGAGTCTGGCGATCCTGCAGGGGACGTTCGCCAGGGACGCGCGGGCCCGGGCGATCGGTGCCTGGTCCGGGCTGACGGGCATCGCCGCCGCGGTCGGGCCGCTGGCCGGCGGCTGGCTGGTGGACGGCGTCTCCTGGCGCTGGGTCTTCCTGATCAACCTGCCGCTCGCGGCGCTCGTCCTGGCGGTGACCACCCGGCACGTCCCGGAGACCCGCGACCCGCAGGCGGCCCGTGGCGTCGACGTGCCGGGTGCCGTGCTGGTGGCCACCGGGCTCGGCCTCGCCTCCTGGGCGCTGATCAGCGCCGGGGAGGACGGGTTCGGCGCCGGGCAGCTCGGAATCCTCGCCGCCAGCGCGGTGGCCCTGGTCGCCTTCGTCGTGGTCCAGGCGCGCAGCCGCCACCCGATGCTGCCGCTGGAGCTGTTCCGCAGCCGCCAGTTCACCGGCGCCAACGCGGCCACCCTCGCGGTGTACGCGGCGCTGGCCGGCGTGATGTTCCTGCTCGTGATCTACCTGCAGCGGGTCGCCGGCTACTCCGCCATCGGCGCCGGCGCCGCGCTCCTGCCGATCACCGCCCTGATGCTGCTGTTCTCGGCCCGCGCCGGGCAGCTGGCCGAACGGATCGGCCCGCGGTGGCCGATGACCATCGGGCCGCTGGTCATGGCGGTGGGGACCCTCCTGCTGCTGCGCCTCTCCCCCAGCAGCGGGTACCTGGACACGGTGCTGCCCGCGATGGTGGTGTTCGGCGCCGGTCTCACGCTGACCGTCGCGCCGCTGACCGCCACCGTACTGGCCGCCGTCCCCGACCGGCACAGCGGCATCGCCTCGGCGGTCAACAACGCCCTGTCCCGCAGCGCCGGGCTGGTCACCGTCGCGGTCCTTCCGGTGGCCGCCGGGGTTGGCGGTGCCGCCTACCAGGACCCGGACCGGTTGGCGCAGGGCTTCCGCACCGCGATGGTCATCTGCGCGGCGATGGTCGCCGCCGGCGGCCTGGTCGCCGCGGCGCTGGTCCGCAACCGGCTCGCCCCGGACGTGCCCGGGTGCCCCAGCAGCACGCTGGACCGGCAGCACCACTGCGCGGTGGACGGGCCGCCGATCGAGGCGCCCACCGCCCCGGCCGGCACCGCCTGACCTCACGCCACGCGTACCGACGCCGCGCCACGCGCACGCGTACGGCCCGACGTCACGCGTACCGGCCGCCGGGCGGTCGCGGGGCGTCCGACCGGCGGCCGCAGGCGCCCGTCGTGTTCCGACGGGTCGCCCGGCATAGAGCGGCGGTCCGCGGGGAAAGCCGTTCTGCGAGGCACGGGCCGCGGCGCCGACACGGTCCCGCAGACGCAAGGGGTACGGCCATGACCACAGCCAGCCTGGACAGCATCCTGCTCGCGAGCACGGACCCGCAGCGGCTGCACGACTGGTACGCGGCCGCGCTCGAGCCGCAGGAGGACACCGAGATGGACCGGTACCGGGTCCTCCGGTTCGGGAACGTGTACCTCCTCATCGACACCCGCGGCGACATCGGCGGCCGCAACCCCGAACCCGGCCGGATGATCCTCAACTTCGACGTGCCCGACGCCCGGGCCGTCGCCGCGCGGATGACCGAGCTGGGCACCACGTGGCACGCCGACCTGGAGGAGCGGGACGGCAGCCTGTTCGCCACCGCCATCGACCCCGACGGCAACTACGTGCAGATCATCCAGCTCAGCGAAGAGGCACGGGCGCAGATGGGAGACCAGTGATGTTCGCAGACACCAAGGCGTTCAGCGGGTTCGCCGTGGACGACGTCGCCGCAGCCAAGAGGTTCTACGAGGACACGCTCGGGCTGCGGGTGTCGGAACACGACGGCACCCTCACCCTGCACCTGGCCGGTGGCCGGGACGTCTTCGTCTATGAGAAGCCTGACCACCAACCGGCGACCTACACGATCCTGAACTTCCCGGTCGACGACATCGACCTGGCGGTCGACGCGCTGGCCAGCAAGGGAGTCAGGTTCGAACGATACGAGGGCTTCGCGCAGGACGAGAAGGGAATCGTGCGCGGCGACGGGCCGCCGATCGCGTGGTTCACCGATCCGGCGGGAAACATCCTGTCGGTGCTGGAGGAGCCGGAGGCGACCGGGACACCGGGCGGCTGACCCGAACGACGATCTCGACGGGAGGAGTCACGCAGGTGAGCTACATCTCCGTCAAGGACGGGACGTCACTGTACTACAAGGACTGGGGCTCCGGTCCGGTGGTCGTCCTCTCCCACGGCTGGCCGCTGAACGCCGACGCCTGGGACGGCCAGATGCTCTTCCTCGCCCAGCACGGGTTCCGGGCCGTCGCCTTCGACCGGCGCGGCCACGGCCGGTCCACCCAGTCCTCCAACGGCAACGACATGGACAGCTACGCCGACGATCTGGCGGCGGTCATCGAGGCGTTGAACCTCAGCGACGTCACGCTGGTCGGCCACTCGACCGGCGGGGGCGAGGTGGCGCGCTACATCGGGCGGCACGGGACCGGCCGGGTCGCCAGGGCGGTGCTCATCTCCGCGGTGCCCCCACTGATGGTCCGCACCGAGGACAACCCGGAGGGCCTGCCCATGGAGGTGTTCGACCAGATGCGGGCGGACCTCGTCCGGGACCGTTCGCAGTTCTACCAGCACCTGGCCCTGGCGTTCTTCAACGCCGAGCGCCCGGAGGGCAAGAACACGCCGAACGCGGTCCTCGACCAGTTCTGGTTGTGGAGCATGCAGGCCGGCCTGATGAACGCCTACGAGTGCATCAAGGCCTTCTCCGAGACCGACTTCAGGGACGACCTGGCGGCCTTCGACGTGCCCACGCTGGTGATGCACGGGGAGGACGACCAGATCGTCCCGGTGGCGAACTCGGCGCGGAAGACCGCCCGGCTCATCCCGGGCGCGCGGGAGGTGTACTACCCAGGTGCGCCGCACGGTGTCACCATGACCCACCAGGACCAGGTGAACCGGGATCTGATGTCGTTCCTGCGGGACTGAGCCGGTGTGGTGGCCCGGGCCGCGGTGGCGGTCTCGACATACGGAGAGGGCATCGACTGGGTGATCGCCCGGCAGGGAAACCTGTTCGTCGTCCTCAACACGGTGTTCCCCGACCTGGATGAGGCCCCGGACGACCTCGAAGCCGCCGGTCAGCTCGCCGCGACCGCGCTGAACCGCCTGGTGCAGGCCGCCTGACCGCCGCGGGCCGGCACCGACCTGCCGGCGGCCGCGGGCCCACTCGGCACCTCTGAGGCGCCGCGTCAGGCCGGGGCCGGGTCGCCCGTGCGGGCGACCCGGCCCCGGCCTGACCAACGTCGGTCGATCGTCCCTCGCTCGACCGCCTACGGCTGGCGTACCGGCTCCGCGGTCCGGGGAGAACCGACGGTGGCGGCGATCGCGTCCTCCTCGGACACGGCGGTCTTCGGCAGCGCCAGGGACAGCGCGGCGGCGACAACGAACAGGCCGATGCTGAGCGGCAGCGACGCGGTGAACGCCTCGGTGTAGTCGCCGCGCGACTGCAGCGCCGAGAAGAAGACCGTGCCGACCGCGGCGACGCCGAGCGCCCCGCCCAGCTGCTGGGCCGTGGTGAACTGGCCTCCGACGCCACCGGCCACCTCCGCCGGTACGGCCGCCAGCACGACGTTGACCAGAGGGATCACCAGCAGCGACAGGCCCGCGCCGGCGATCACGAGCCCGGGCGCGATCGGCCACCAACGGTGCCCGTCGGTCCCGACCGCCGACGCCGCGAGGCCCAGCCACACCGTGCCGCCGGCCAGCATGACGGCGCCGAGGCTGAGAACCGTCCGGCCGAACCGCTGTGCCAGCGACGCCGCCATGGGCGCGAGGGCGAAGCTGCCGGCGCTGAACAGGGTGGTGACCAGGCCCGCCGCGAGCGGCGAGAATCCCTGGCCGAGCTGGATCCACAGCGCGAACGTCACGAAGAATCCCTGCAGGCCGGCGGCGAACGCGATCATCACGATCAGGCCGGACGACACCGCCGGGATGCGCAGCAGGCCGGGCATGAGCAGCGGCGCGATCCGGTCGCTGCGGCGCCGCGACTCGACGGCACCGAGCATGACCAGTCCGAGCAACCCGGCGCCCAGCGTCAGCCACGTCCACGCCGGCCAACCGTGCTCGCGGCCCTCGAGGAGGGGGTACGCGACCGCCGCCAGGCTGGCCGCCAGGACGACGGCGCCGAGCACGTCCGGACGGGCCGGCGAGAGTTCCCGGGTCTCCGGGACGACCCGGATCGTCGCGATCGTCGCGGCGAGCGCGATGGGGACGTTGATCAGGAAGATCGGCCGCCAGCTCAGTCCGAACAGGTCGGCGTTGGTGAGCAGGCCGCCCAGGACCAGGCCCAGCGCGGAGGCGAAGCCGAGGATCGCTCCGTAGAGGCCGAACGCCTTCCCGCGGTCCTCTCCGGAGAACATCGCCCGGAACGTGCCCAGGACCTGCGGAACCATGGCCGCCGCCCCCAAGCCCTGGACGACTCTCGCGCCGATCAGGTGCGCCGGGTCCTGGGCGAGGCCGGCCGCGAGGCTGGCCAGTCCGAACGCGACGGTCCCGGCGAGGAACACCCGCTTGCGACCGAGCAGGTCGCCGATCCGTCCGGACGTGATGAGTGCGGCGGCGAACGCCAGCAGGTAGGCCGAGATCACCCACTGCAGCTCGGATCCGCTCGCGCCGAGGTCGACGCCGATGGTCGGCAGGGCGACGTTCACGATCGTGATGTCGATCATGTCCATCAGGACGGCTCCGATCATCACGATCGCGGCCACCCACGGTGTCGTCGATTCCGTCATCTCTGCTCCTGCACTACTCGAACGGCGTTCGTGTTTACGAACACCGTTCTATCATGCCGGCGCGGTCTTAGTCAAACACTGTTCGTCAGTAGTACAGTGTTCGTATGACGGCCGAGAAGGATCAGACGGACCACGTCGCGGCCCCGCCGTGGCAGCGCGCACCGCAGCGCGCCAGCCGGCGCCGGCACGATCGGCTGACTCAGGAGGCCATCGTCGAGGTGGGTCTCCGGCTCCTCGACGCCGAAGGGCTCGAGGGCCTGAGCATGCGCCGCGTCGCGCAGGAGCTCGACACCGGCGCCGCCTCCCTCTACTGGCACGTCGGGTCCAAGGACGGCCTGCTCGATCTGATCTTCGACACCGTCATCGGCGAGATCGAGGTCCCCGACCCCGACCCGGACCGCTGGCAGGAACAACTCAAGACCGTGGCGCGCAACATGCGCGCCACGATCCTGCGGCACCGCGACATCGTGCGGATCTCCGTCGGCCGCATCCCGGCCGGCCCGAACGCGCTGCGCTTCAACGAACGCGTCCTGGCGATCATGCGGGCCGGCGGCGTGCCCGACCACCTCGCGGTGTCAGGGCAGCTTCTGATGTTCTCCGTGGTCAACGGCTTCACCATCGACGAGACGGGACTGGGCGAGGACCCGTCCCAGGCCTCGCCGCCGCCTGCCGACGCCCCGTCGATGGTGCGCGACTACTTCGCCTCCCTGCCGAAGGCCCGGTTCCCGCATCTCACCGCCGTCGCGGACCAGTACGCGAAGGTCGACCGGAACTCCCTGTTCGAGCTGCTCATCGAGCTCTTCGTCGACGGCCTGGCGACACGCGTCACAGGTGAGGCGTGACGCGGAGCGGCGGCGTCCCGCCGTCTTGAGGGATGCCTCCCGCCGCCCCGGGAATCTTGACCCCGATCGGGGCGGCACCTAGCCTACACACGATTGCGGGACCGCCCGGGTCGAGATCGGACGCCCGGGTCCCGCCACGACCTGA
The DNA here is from genome assembly GCA_047459215.1 of Micromonosporaceae bacterium. GTDB lineage: Bacteria > Actinomycetota > Actinomycetes > Mycobacteriales > Micromonosporaceae > Natronosporangium. The sequence goes on from VSBZ01000038.1 coordinate 12,788, forward strand.
CCGGTGAGGGCGTGGACGAGACGATCGCAATGCGGCTGGCCCGCGGTGAGCGGGTGCCGTTCTCCGACGCGGAGTACGCTCGCCGGCGCGGCCTCGTGGTGGCCGCCGCGGACGCCGCCGGTTGCGACGCACTGCTGGCCTACGGCGCCGAGCGGACCGGTTCGGCGGTCCAGTGGCTGACCGGGTGGCCGGTCACCCGGGAGGCCGCCCTGCTGGTCGACGTCCGCCGCGGCGAGGCGCACGACCTGATGTGGGTCCAGTTCCACAACCACGTCCCCCAGGCCGCGACGACCGCCAGGGTGCCGGTCCGCTGGGGCGGACCGTCGACCGGCCGGACGCTCGCCGACGCGCTGTCGGCCCGTGGGGTCAGGCGGCTGGGGGTGATCGGACCGGTCAGCCACCGGCTGTACGGGCACCTGGCCGACGGTGGTCGGGAGGTCGTCGACCTCGACGCGGCGTACGTCCGTGCCCGGCTGGTCAAGTCCGACGAGGAGCTCGAACGGCTGGCCGCAGGCGCCGCCCTGACCGACCTGGCCGCGCTGGCCCTGCGCGACGGGCTGGCCGAGGGACGGTCCGACGACGAGCTGCTCGACCTCATCGAGCGGGCCTACGTACCCCGCGGCGGGACCACGCACCTGCACTACCTGGCCATCACCTCGATGGCCGAACCCGACCATGCCAACCCGTGCCAGTGGCCGACCGGGCGGCGTCTGCGGGCCGGGGACGTCGTCCTGTGTGAGCTGTCGGCGGCCGTCGACGGCTACGCCGGCCAGGTGCTGCGGACCATGACGATGGAGCCGGAGCTGACCCCCAGGTACGCCGACCTGCACGCCGTCGCGGACGCCGCCTTCGACGCCGTGTGCGACGCCCTGCGCCCCGGCGCGACGCCGGCGGACCTGGTGGCCGCCGCCGGCGTCATCGAGAAGGCCGGCTACACCGTCATCGACGACGTCGTCCACGGGTTCGGGGGCGGCTACCTGCCACCCGTGCTCGGCTCTGCCAGCCGGCCGGCCGGTCCCCTGCCGGACCTGACCGTCGCCGCCGGAATGACGCTGGTGGTGCAGCCCAACGTCGTCATCCCCGGCACCTCGGTCGGGGTGCAGACCGGCGAGCTGGTCGTGGTCACCGACGACGGCGCGAGGTCCCTGCACCGTGTCCCACGCGGTCCGTGGACCGGGGCCGGTGGCGGGGCGCACCCGTCCGACCGCGGTCACGGCGCACCCGCCTGACCGCGGTGGCGGACCGCACCGACCGGCGGCCTCGGGCCCACCCGGCCCTCCGGCCGCCACGAGAGGGTCACCACACACGACCGGTGGCCACACACGACGGGAGGGTCGAGGGTCCCGGCCCAACCGGGACCCTCGACCCGCGCGAAGATGTACCAACTGTGGTGCGCTTTTCACATATCGTCGACTAGGGTGCCCCACCTGCCCGGCGCGGCGCACCCGACCGGAGCCGACCACCGAGGGAAGGCGGGTGTGAGGTGAGTGAGGACCGGTCCTACACGTGGGCGGGCGCCGGGGGTCCCTTCACCGTGACGGTCGCCCCGGGCGTGTTCATGCCCAGCAGCACGAGCCGGGTTCTCGGGGACGCGGTCCAGATCCGCGCCGGGGACACGGTGCTGGACGCCGGGTGCGGGTGCGGTGTGCTGGGCTTGGCGGCGGCCCGGCGCGGCGCTGGTCACGTGGTCGGATGTGACGTGTCGCCCGCCGCGGTCACCTGCGCCACCGCCAACGCCCGGCGGCTCGGCCTCGCCGAGGTCACCGAGTTCCGGCAGGGCTCGCTGCTGGAACCGGTGGCCGACGTCCGCGCGGACGTCGTGATCGCCGACGTCAGCGGCGTTCCCGACGCCGTCGCGGCCGCCACCGGGTGGTTCCCCGACGGACACGGGGGCGGTCCGACCGGTGCCGAGCTACCGGTCGCCATGCTCTCGGGCGTCGCCGACGTCCTGGCACCGGGCGGTCAGGTGTACCTGCCGACCGGCACCCTGCAGGACGAGCCGGCCGTCCTGCGCGCCGCCGAGCAGGTGTTCGGCGACGACATGCGGCCGGTGGCGACCCGGGACTTCCCGCTCCCGGACGCGGTCGTCCGCGCGCGGGAGGTCGTCCGGCTCATCGCCGACGGCGTCATCCGCCTCCGCCGCCGGGGCAGCCGGCTGTTCTGGCGGCTGACGATCTGGTCCTGCGGCGGACGCCGCTGACCACGGAGGGCGCCGACCCTCTCCGCGGTCGGTCACCCACCGACCCTCTCCGCGGTCGGTCACCCGCACCACACCACCGGGGATCTCCGCACGACCGGGATGACCGCACCACGGCGCGGATCACCGCACCACCGGTCGGGTCACCGTGCCGCACCGAGGGTGATCCAGCGGCCCGAACGCATCCGACCGAGCTGGGCCGCCAGCCGGAAGACGATGAACAGGGTGAGCCCGGCCCAGATGCCGCCCAGGCCGAGGTGGAACGCGTACGAGATCCAGATCGCCGGCAGGAACCCGCCCAGCGTCGCCCACAGCGTCAGGTTGCGCAGGTAGGCGGCGTCGCCGGCACCGATGAGGACGCCGTCGAGCGCGAACACCACCCCGGCCAGCGGCAGCATCCCGACGAACCACGGCCAGGCCAGCGCGGCCTGCTCGTGCACCTGCGGGTCCGGGCTGAACAGCCGCGGCAGCACCGTCCATCCGGAGGCGATGAGCACCGCGAACCCGGCGCCGCCGGCACCGCCGAAGACCGCGACCTGGCGCGCCACCGCCCGGGCCTCGGCCTCCCGGCTGCCGCCCAGGGCGGCACCGACGAGCGCCTGGGCGGCCAGCGCCACCGCGTCCAGCGCCAGCGAGCAGAACAGCCACAGCTGCATGGCCACCTGGTGGGCCGCCAGCGTCGCCGTGCCGAACCGGGCGGCCACGGCCGCGGCCGACAGGAAGCAGGCCTGCATCGCCGCCCCCCGCGTGAGCAGGTCACGGCCGAGCACCAGCTGCCGGACGATGACCGTCGGGTCCGGTCTCAGCGGGACGCGTTCGACCAGCAGCGCCCGGAGGAACAGCGCGCCCGCCAGCGCCTGGCCGACCACGTTGGCCACCGCCGAGCCGGCCAGGCCGAGCCCGACCGGGTACACCAGCAGCGGGCACAGCACCGCCGACACCAGGTTGGCCGCCAGCACGTACCACAGGGGACGCCAGAAGTCCTGCACCCCGCGCAGCCACCCGTGGCCGGCGGTGGCGAGCAGCAGCCACGGGAACCCGAGCGAGGCGAGGCGCAGCCAGCCGGTCGCGGCGTCGGTCACCGCCGGGTCGCCGCCGGCCATCGCCCCGGTGACCGCGGGTGCGGCCACCTGCGCCACCACCGCGAGCGCCACCCCGGTCGCCAGCGCCAGCCACGACGCCTGCACACCCTCGGTGACCGCGGCGGCTCGCTGGCCGGCGCCGAACCACCGGGCGGCCCGGCTGGTGGTGCCGTAGGCGAGCACGGTGCCCAACCAGGCCGCCACCGTCATCAGGGTGCCGCCGATCCCGAGCGCCGCCAGCGACACCCTGCCCAGGTGCCCCACCACGGCGGTGTCCACCAGCAGGTACAGCGGCTCCGCGGCCAGCAGTACCAACGCCGGTGCCGCCAGCGACACGATCCGGCCGGCCGACGCCCGGTTGTCCACGGCCACCATCCATCACCGTCGGCCACGGTACGTGGCGGGCCGCCGTTACCGCCGCCGGCCTCGTCCCGTGCGACCACCATCACCGCTGCCGGCCGGCCCCCTCGCCGCCCACCACCGGTCGGCGCCCACCGACCCCGGCCACGTCCGGTGGGCCACCCTCATACGGCCACCATCATGGGCGCCCGGGTGTCCACAGCGACCACCGTGGCCGCCGACGGGGAGGTGCTGGACCCGCCCGTACCGTCGGCGCGATCCGGATGTCGGCTCACCGAGCCGGTCGCAGCTCCACGCTGGTGACCCCGGGCACGGTCCGCGCGAGGATGCCGACGACCGTCTCCTGAGCGGCGTCCTCGAACACGCCGCTGACCACCGCGGCCCCGTCGGTGACGGTCGCGAGCCAGCGCCGCTGGCCCCCGGCGTACTCGTCGAGCCGCTCCTGCAGCTCGGCGGCGACGACGTCGTCGGTGCGGACCAGGGTGCGCAGCAGGTCGCGGCGGCTGACCACGCCGACCAGCTGCGGTCCCTCCATCACCGGCACGCAGCGCACGTCGTGGTCGAGCATCGCCCGCGCCACCTCGGCCACGTCGTCCCTCGGGGACACCGCGACCACCTCCCGGGTCATGACGTCGGCGACCACCCGCGGTCGGGCCTGCGGTCCCGGTTCACCGTCGGGGCGCGGCAGCAGGTCACTCTCGCTGACGATCCCGACCACGTCACCGGCCGCGTCCAGCACCGGCAGAGACGTGATCTTCCGCCGGGTCATGAGCGCCGCCGCCTGCTCGACCGTGTCCTCCGGCCGCGCGGTGTACACCGGCCGGCTCATCACGTCCATCGCCCGCATCGCCACCTCCCCCGCCCGGTGGACCGCCGACCGACCGCCACGATCTCCGGCCGCTCACGACCACGCCGCGGCCGGCCGCGCCGGCCGGCCGGGCGCCGGTCACGGTCCTCAGGATGGCAGACGGTCCGGGGCCGGGTGGTCGGATCGGCGGGCCGGCGGCGGGAGCCGGCACGAGCCGGCCAAGACCTGGCGGCGAACCGTCATACAACGCCACACACCGGGTATGTGAGGCCCGAAGCCGACCCCGGGACGACCACCGGGGCGAAGGGAGGCGGTCCATGGCCAGTCCGGACGGGTCGCGCGCGGCGGCCGCGGCCGAAAGTCGGACCCTGCCGGACGGGGAGTCGCCGGAGATCCTGCGCGACTACTACCGGCAGATGGTGCTCATCCGCACCTTCGAGCTGCGCGCCGCGGAGATGTACCAGCGGGGCAGGATCGGCGGGTACTGCCACCTCAACCTCGGCGAGGAGGCCACGGTGGTGGGGCTGATGGCCGCCCTGGAGCCCCGCGACTACCTGTTCACCACCTACCGCGAGCACGGCTACGCGCTGGCCCGCGGCATCGAACCGGGGCCGGTGATGGCCGAGCTGTTCGGCAAGCGCACGGGAGTGTGCGGCGGCTGGGGCGGCTCGATGCACCTGTTCGACGCGCGCGTGCGCCTGCTCGGCGGGTACGGGATCGTGGGCGGGCAGATGCCCCCGGCCACCGGGGCGGCGCTGGCGCTGGCGTACCGGAGCCGGCCCGGGCCCGAGGCGGAGGCGGTCATGTGCCTGCTGGGCGACGCCACCACCAACATCGGCGCCTTCCACGAGTCGCTGAACCTGGCCGCGCTGTGGCGGCTGCCGATCGTGTACGTGATCGTCAACAACCAGCTCGGCATGGGTACCACGGTCGAGCGGGCCAGCGCCGAGCCTGACCTCTACAAGCGGGCGTGCGCCTACCGCATGCCCGGGCAGCGGGTCGACGGCAACGACGTCCTCGCGGTCCGCGACGCCGCCCGCCAGGCGCTGTGGCACGCCCGCGCGCAGCGGCAGCCGACCCTGCTGGAGGCGGTGAGCTACCGGCTGCGCGGCCACTCGGTGGTCGACCCGGCCCGGTACCGCTCGCCCGAGGAGACCGAGCGGCTGAGCCGCATGGACCCGGTGCCGGCGTTCCGCAACCGGCTCGTGCAGGCCGGCGTGCTCGACGAGGACACGGCGGCGCGCCTGGACCGGGAGGCGGAGCAGCAGGTCGAGGCGGCCGTGGCGTTCGCGGACGCCAGCCCCGACCCCACGCCGGACGAGCTGTTCGTCCACTCGTACGCCACGCCGGTCGCCAACGCCCCGTACCAGCTGCCGGGACAACCGGCCGTCACCCCGCGGGACCTGCCATGAGCGTGATCACGTACCGGGAGGCCCTGCGCAACACGCTGCGCGCCGAGCTGGCGCGCGACGACGCTGTCTTCCTGATGGGCGAGGAGATCGGGGTCTTCGAGGGCTCCTACAAGATCACCGCCGGGCTGCTGGCCGAGTTCGGTCCCGAACGCGTCCGCGACACCCCGATCAGTGAGGAGGGGTTCGTCGGTGCCGCGGTCGGCGCGGCGATGCTCGGGCTGCGCCCGATCGTGGAGATCATGACGTTGAACTTCAGCCTGCTGGCGATCGACCAGATCGTCAACCACGCCGCCAAGATCCACGCCATGTTCGGCGGCCAGGCCACCGTCCCCATGGTGATCCGCACGCCCGGGGGTGGCGGCCAGCAGCTGGCCGCCACGCACTCGCAGAACATCGAGGTGTGGTACGCGCACGTGCCCGGCCTGAAGGTCGTGGCGCCGGCCACGCCCGCGGACGCCAAGGCACTGCTCACCGCCGCCGTCCGCGACGACGACCCGGTCCTGTTCCTGGAGAACCTCGGGCTGTACAACACCAAGGGCGAGGTGCCCGACGACGAGCTGGTCGGGCGGATCGGCGAGGCCGCGGTGGTCAGGCCCGGCACCGACCTCACCGTGGTGGCCTACTCCCGGGCCACCGTCGTCGCCCTCGACGTGGCGCGCCGGCTGACCGAGGAGGGCATCTCCGTCGAGGTCGTCGACCTGCGCAGCCTGCGCCCGTTGGACCGGGCCACGATCTGCGCGTCGGTGCGCAAGACCACCCGGGCGGTCGTCCTCGAGGACGACTGGCTCAGCTACGGCGTCGGCGCGGAGATCGCCGCCACCATCCAGGAGGGTGCCTTCGACTACCTCGACGCGCCGGTGCGCCGGGTCGCCGCCGCGGAGGTGCCCCTGCCCTACGCCAAGCCGCTGGAGCGCGCCGCGCTACCGGACTCCGCGGCACTGTCCAGAGTGATCCACGAAGTCCTCGACGCCACCGGATTCCTACGCTAGGAGGCCCCATGGCCGATGTCGTCATGCCCCGTCTGTCCGACACCATGGAGGAGGGGACGATCAGCCGGTGGCTGAAGGCTGAGGGCGATCCGGTCCGCCGGGGTGACGTGCTGGCCGAGATCGAGACCGACAAGGCCACCATGGAGCTGGAGGCGTACGACGAGGGCGTCCTGCAACGCCGGCTCGTCCCCGAGGGCGCGACGGTACCGATCGGCGAGCCGATCGCCGTCATCGGCGGGGCCGCTGCGGAGGCGCCGGCCGCGCCCACGGCGCCGCCGACCGCAGCCGGGCCGGAGCCGGCCGCCGCGCCCACGGTGCCGCCGACCGCACCCGCTGCCGGCCCACCCGCCGCGGAGGCGGCACCCGCCGCCGGGGCGCCGCCCGCCGCCGCACCGACCGGGCCGGCTGTCGCCGAACCCGCCGGGCCGGCCGCCGCCACACCACCGGCGGCCGAGCCGGCGGCACCGCCGGCCGCCGCGGCTGCGGCCCGCCCACCCGCGTCCCCGCTCGCGCGCAAGATCGCCCGCGAACGCGGCGTGGACCTCGCCGCCGTCACCGGGACCGGCCCGGACGGCCGCATCGTCCGTGCCGACATCGAAGCCGCCGTCCGCAGGCGGGCCGCGGAGGAGGCGCGTGCGGCCGAGGAGGTGCGCGCGCCCGCGCCCCCGCCCGCCGCGGAGGAGGCCCGGCCGGCCGCCGCCGCACCACCGGCCACTGCGGAGGAGGCCCGACCAGCCGCACCACCGGCCGCACCGGCGGTCGCTCAGGCCGAGGACGAGGACGTCCCGCTGACCCCGGTACGGCGGATCACCGCGCAGCGACTCACCGAGAGCGCCACCACCACGCCCCACTTCCACCTGACCAGCGTCGTCGACGCCGGCGCGCTGCTCGCCTTCCGCCGCCAGGTGAACGAGCACCTCGCCGCCACGGGCACCAGGGTCACCGTCACCGACCTGCTCATCCGGGCGTGCGCGGTGACGCTGCGCGCCCACCCGCAGGTCAACTCCTCGTGGGCCGGCGACCGGATCGTCCGCCACCGCCGCATCCACGTCGGCGTGGCCGTCGCCCTCGACGACGGGCTCATCGTCCCGGTCGTGCGCGACGCCGACCGCAAGAGCCTCGGTGAGATCGCAGCCGAGGCTCACGACCTGGCCGACCGCGCCCGTTCCGGGAAGCTCACCCCGGACGAGTTCCGCGGCGGCACGTTCACCATCAGCAACCTGGGCATGTACGGCATCGACCAGTTCACCGCGGTCATCAACCCGCCCGAGGCGGCGATCCTCGCCATCGGCGCGGCCACCGAGCAGCCCGTGCTGGCGCCGGACGGGCTCACCACACGCACCACGATGACGCTCACCCTCGGCATCGACCACCGGGTCCTCGACGGCGCCACCGCCGCGAGGTTCCTCGGCGACCTCAAGGCGGTTCTGGAACAGCCGCTGCGCATCGTGACGTGAGACGCACCCGCTCCGCGGCGCACCGGTGGGCGCGGCGGCCACGGCCGGCCGCGGCCATGCGGGCGACCGTGACCGGTCACGGCGCCCGCGCGGTGCGGACGCGACCTACCGGGTGGGTCGCGCCAGGGCCGCTGCCTCGGCCACCGACCGGTCGGGGGTCCGGTCGGTGCGGATGGTGTGGGCCTGCGGCCACGGGTCGGCGTGGGCGGCCATGGCGGCGGCGATCCGTTCGTCGGCGTCGGAGACGTCGCGGGCGCGGTCGCGCAGCCGGGCCGCCACGACCTCCGGCGCCGCCTCGCAGCGCAGCTGGACCAGCCGACTGTGGGTCCGGGCCGCGGTCTCCGCGGCGGCCCGGCGGTGGACGTCGCGGGTCCAGGAGGCGTCGATGATCACCGACTCGCCGTGGCCGAGCAGCCGCTCGGCTCGGGCCAGCAGCTCCCGGTAGGTGCGCTCGGTCCATTCCGGACTGTAGATGCCCTCTCCGTAGGGCGCGGCGGCGGAGGTCTCCGGCGCCATCCCGGACAGCTCCTTGCGTAACCGGTCGCTGCGCAGCAGGACGGCGCCCAGCCGGTCGGCCAGCCTTCCGGCCAGGGTGGACTTTCCGGTCCCGGGCAGGCCGCCCACCAGGATGAGCACGACCTCGCCGGCGCGCAGGTGCCGCGCGGTCAGCGCCGCGTGGGTGGCGGCGTCACGGGCCGCGGACGGGTCCCCGCTCTGGGCGTGGCGCAGGCAGGCGACCTTGGCGCGGACGAACGCCCGGTACGCGACGTAGTGGTGGCGCAGCGAGGTCGGTGCCGGGTCGGCGGCGAACTCCACGTACCAGTTCAGGAAGCGCTCCGCCAGGTGCGGCGCGCCCAGGCGTTCCAGGTCCATCGCCAGGAACGCCGCGTCGTCGAGCCCGTCGAGCCACCGCAGCCGGTCGTCGAACTCGATGCAGTCCAGCACGCGGGGCCCCTCGTCGAGGCAGAACACGTCGTCGGCGAGCAGGTCGCCGTGGCCGTCCACGATCCGTCCGGTGGCGATCCGCTCCTCGAACAGCGGACCGCGGCCGGTGAGGAAATCCACGGTGAGCCGTTCGATCTCACCCACCAGCTCGTCGTCGAGCACCCCGCCCCGGAAGGGCCGCACCTGGGCGAAGCTGTCCTGCCACCGGCCGAGGACCGCCGGCGCGCTCCCCTGCGCGGAGATCTCCGGGGCGCGCGGGCTGGCCGCGTGGAGGGTGGCGACCATCCGGGCAAGGTGCCGCAGGTCCGCCTCCACCGGGACGCCCTGCCGCACCAGCGTGGCGAGCCGCCGGTGGGCCGGCATGCGCCGCATCACCACCAGGTGGTCGGCCGGCGCGCCGTCGGGTCCGATCACGTCGGCGACGCCCAGGTAGACGTCGGGGGCGATCCGGCGGTTGAGCTCGACCTCGCGGCGGCACGCCGCCAGCCGCTTCTCCCGGGTGGTGAAGTCGAGGAAGCCCAGGTCCACCGGCTTCTTGAGCTTGTACACGCGGTCCCCGACCGCGAACACGACCGCCGTGTGCGTCTCGCGCACATCCGCGTACGGCTCCGCCTTGGCACCCTCCCGAGAAGCCACCGTGACACCACCGATCTGGTCCCGACGCCGCCGTACCGGTCAGACGGCCCGGTGCCCCGCGCGCCCGCGCCGGCGGCGCCCGCGGTCCGGCATCCGTGCCCGCGAGTCCACCGTAGCCCGCCACGTCGCCGCCGTACGCGAACCCGCGCACGCCGCTGCCACCGCAGCCGCGCACGCCGGCCCGGCCCACCCCGCCGTGGGCGTGCCGGCGCCCAGCCGTGGCCGGCCGCGACCGGGGGCGCCGTGCCAGACTGGTCGGGAGCGAGAGGATCGTCATGACCAGCATCACCGTGCGCGACAACCCGGACCAGCACCGGTACGAGGTGCTGTCCGACGGTGAGTCGGTGGGTGTCCTCACCTACGAGGTGGACGGCGACCGGATTGTCCTCACCCACACCGAGGTGGACCCCCGGTACGGCGGGCAGGGCCTGGGCCGGCGGCTGGTGACCGCGGCGCTGGACGCCGCCGCCGCACGCGGGATGACCGTGGTGCCGGTGTGCCCGTACGTCCGCAAGGTGATCGCCCGCGACCCCGCGCGGTACCTGCACCTCGTGCCGGAGGACGCGCGCGAGGCGCTGGCCGCGGGCGACGGCTGACCGGCGGCGTGGCTCAGCGCCGGCGCGGCACGGTGACCGCGCACACCACCAGCCCCCGGTCGACCAGCCACCGGCCGGTCACCGACTCCAGCGGCCGGCCGTCGACGCTCGGCCCGTCGACCAGCAGCCGGGCGTGGAACGCGCCGTCGGTCGTGAGGCTCAGGCTGGCCTCCTGGAAGTCCAGCCAGCGCCGGGCCAGCGGGTACCACGCCTTGTAGACCGCCTCCTTGGCGCTGAACAGCAGCCGGTCCCAGCACACCGAGGCGTCGGCGGCCGTCAGCTCGGCCAGCCGGTCCCGCTCCTCCGGGCGTACCACCAGGCCGGTCACCTCGGCCGGCAGCCGGTCGTGCGGCTCGGCGTCGATGCCGATCGCGTGCCAGCTCGCCGCCCGGCACACGGCCGCGGCCCGGTAGCCGTCGCAGTGGGTCAGGCTGCCGACCACCCCGTCCGGCCAGACCGGGCATCCCCGCTCGCCGGGCGGGACCGGTGCCGGCGGGTACCCGAGCTGGGCCAGGGCCTGACGGGCGCACCAGCGGACGGTGGCGAACTCCCGGCGTCGCTTCTCCACCGCCCGCGCCACCGCCTGCGCCTCCTGCGGGAACAGGGCGACGTCCACGTCCCCGAACGACTCCGCGTGGGCCACGCCCGCAGGCAGCACGTCGCCGATCACGTCGCACCCACCGCACCGGCGGCGGACAGCACCGGCCGCAGCAACGGCTCCGGCAGCCCGTACCGTCCCCACTCGCGCGGGTAGCCGAGGGACGCTTCGACGAACGGCACCCCGTCGTGGACGGTCACCCGGGGGATGTGCAGGTGCCCGTAGACCACCGCCGCGGTGGGGAACTCCCGGTGCCAGTCGGCGGTCAGCTCCGTGCCGCACCACTGCGCGAACTGCGGGTAGCGCAGGGCGCGGGTCGGCTCCCGCACCAGCGGCCAGTGGTTGACCAGCACCATCGGCAGGTCACGCCCGCACGCCGCCAGGCGCCGCCGGGTCTCCTTCACCCGGGCGTGGCACCAGGCCGCGCGGGTCGGGTACGGGTCCGGGTGCAGGAGGTACTCGTCGGTGCAGACCACGCCGCTGCGGTACGCGGCCTCCAGCGCCTCCCGGGCCGTGGTCCCCGGGTCGCGGAACGTGTAGTCGTACAGCAGGAACATCGGTACGACCCGCACGGGCCCGCCCTCGCCGGTCCACACCGGGTACTCGTCCTCCGGGGTCACCACCCCGACCCGGCGGCAGCGGCGCACCAGCTCCTCGTACCGCTCCACCCCTCGCAGGGTGACCCTGTCCCGACGGGTGGTCCACAGCTCGTGGTTGCCGGGCGCCCACACAACCTGGGCGAAACGCTCCCGCAGCACACCCAGGGTGCGTTCCACGTCGTCCACCCGCTCCGCCACGTCCCCGGCGACGATCAGCCAGTCGTCGGGGTGCCCGGGCCGCAACCGGTCCACCAGGTCGCGGTTGGCCGGGAAGGTGACGTGCAGGTCGCTGACGGCCAGCAGCCGGGGGGTGTCTCTCATCGGCGTCGACCCTAGCCGCTCCCGGCGGATGCGAGGAGGCCGGCCATGACGATCTACGAGGACTCCCGTACCGGGTCGCGGGCGGACGTGGCCGCGTGACTGCGGCCTGAGGCGACCGCGGACGAGGGCGGGCCGCAGGAGGACGGCTGGCGGGGCGGTGCGTGGCCCGGCGCCCGGCGGCTCCCCGCGGTCGCGTGACCGGCTTGGACACCTCGGGCGATCATCGCTGAATACCTCACACACGGACCAAAGGTGCGATACCGTCGAGTATCGCCATGACGCCGGTGGCGCCCGACGCTGCCGGGTGGCCGGGCCGGGTGCCGGTCCGCATCCGTGCCACCGCCGCACGGACACAGGGTCAGGAGGGCTGCGCGGTGAGCGAGTCGACGACCGGGGTCCTGCGCCCGCGGCCGGTCCAGCCACGGCCGTACCCGGTCCACCACCCCATCAAGGGCTCGGTGGTCGCGTGGCTGCTGCGCCAGACCGACGCCAAGCAGATCGGGATCATGTACGCCGTCACGGCGTACGGCTACTTCCTCGTCGGCGGCCTCATGGCGCTGCTCATGCGCGCCGAGCTGGCGCAGCCGCGGCTGCAGTTGCTGTCCCCCGAGCAGTACAACCAGCTGTTCACCAACCACGGCGGGGTCATGCTCCTGCTGTTCGCGACGCCGATGGTGTTCGCGTTCGCCAACATGGTCGTGCCGATGCAGATCGGCGCCCCGGACGTGGCGTTCCCCCGGCTGAACGCGTTGTCGTTCTGGCTGTTCGCGCTCGGAGGACTGGTCGTGCTGGTCGGGTTCGTCACCCCCGGCGGGGCGGCCGACTTCGGCTGGTTCTCCTACACGCCGCTGAGCGAGGCACGGCACACGCCCGGGCCGGGCCCGAACCTGTGGATCACCGGGCTGGCGGTGTCCGGTCTGGGCACCATCCTGGGCGCCGTCAACATCCTGACGACCATCCTCACCCTGCGCGCCCCCGGGATGACGATGTTCCGGATGTCGATCTTCACCTGGAACATCCTCGTCACCACCCTGCTGGTGCTGATGGTCTTCCCGATCCTGACCGCCACACTGCTGGGGTTGCTGGCCGACCGGGTGCTGGGAGCGCACGTGTACGACGCCTCGCACCTCGGCCCGGTCCTCTACCAGCACCTGTTCTGGTTCTTCGGCCACCCGGAGGTGTACATCGTCGCCCTGCCGTTCTTCGGCATCATCTCCGAGGTCATCCCGGTGTTCAGCCGCAAGCCGATCTTCGGCTACAAGATGC
>VSBZ01000039.1:0-25999 GCA_047459215.1 Micromonosporaceae bacterium
CAGCCCGGGCACCAGGTAGCCGGATTGGGTCAGCAGCACCCGCCTCACTCCCGCCTCCCGCGCCGCCGTGAGCAGCCAGGCCACCTCCGGGCCGGACAGGTGTCCGGTGGCGAGCACCGCGTCGAACTCGGCCACCAGGGCGAGGACGTCGCGGACCCGTTGCTCGACCGACCAGTCGACCGGCGGGACGGCGTAGGTCACGTCCGGCAGGTCGGGTCGCTGGCCGCACAGCCGCGGCAGCCCGGCGGCGCGCTGGGTGTGCGCGTCCTCCGTGGGCATCCAGATCACCCGCGCCCCCATCATGAGTGCGGCGGCGACCGCGTCCGGGTTGATCCCGCCGACGTGGCGGTTGAGCACCTGCCCGCCGTACGCGCGCACGCCCGTGCCGGCGGCGGCCGCGGCGGCGCGGCCGACGGTGGCGTCGTAGTGCGCCTTGAGCACGCAGCCGGTGAACCCCGCCTCGGCGTACCAGGTCAGCACCTGCCGGTCGTCGGCCAGCCGGGGCCGGACGTCCGGCGCGGCGTGCACGTGCAGGTCGAACACCCCGCGACCGCCCCTATCCGTCACCGCCGGAGTCGAGCAGGCGGGCGATCTCGCGCTGCAGGAAGCCCAGCCGCGCCTCGGCCAGCAGCGGCACCGCGTGCCGGCGGCGCCTGGCCGCGGGGACGTCGATGTCGACCACGGTCAGCGCCGGCTCCCACATCGGCGACTCGGCCACGACCTCCCCACCGGGGTCGAGCACCCGTGAACCGCCCCAGAACCGGCCGCCCGCCTCGGTGCCCACCCGGTTGCAGAACACCACCCAGCACTGCTGCATCCGCGCGATGAACCGCAGCAGGTCCAGCCAGATGGCGACCACGTCCAGCGAGTCCGGCCCCAGGCCGACGGCGCTGTTGGCAGGCACCAGCAGCACCTCGGCGCCGTCCTGGGCGGCGAGCCACGGCAGCATCGGCTGCCAGGCGTCGTTGCAGATCAGGGTCGCCACCCGTCCCAACCGGCAGTCGAAGGCCCGCAGGCTCTGCCCGGGCGCGGCGTGCTTGCGCTCCTCCCACGCGAGGTAGTTCGACAGGTACAGCTTGCGGTGGACGTGCCGGACGCCGTCGGTGGTGAGGTACGCGGCGGAGTTGTAGCGGCGGACCCCGCCGTCCTCGTGGAACCCGACCAGCACGTCCGTGCCCGCCTCGGGGAGGTCGGCCAGGCGTGGGTCGGTGACGGGCAGCGACCGGTCCTCCCCCACGTGCCCCAGGGCGTAGCCGTGCAGTGCCAGCTCCGGGAACACCACCAGGTCGGCGCCCTGGGCCGCGGCGGCGCGGACCCGCTCACGGGCGTCGGCGAGGTTCCCGGCGACGTCACCGAGCACACAGTCGGTCTGCGCCAGCGCCACGCGCGCCATCGGCGGCTCCTTCCTCCCGCGGATCCCCGATTGCGTAACCGATCGCGGCGAGGCGGCGCAACCTCAGGTGCACCAGCAGCAACATCACACGTCCCCCGCCAGGAAGTTGTTGCATATGTGACAACCCTCCTTGCGCCGGGCGCCGACCGTGCCCATGCTGCCTGCCATGGCGAACGGGGGCTCGACCAGCCTGAGCCGGGCGCTCGCGATCCTCAACGTGCTGGGGACGGTGGGGGCCGACGGTGAGGGCCTGGGAGTCATGCAGATCGCCCGCCTCGTCGGCCGGGAGAAGTCCCAAGTCTCCCGCACGCTCAAGGCACTGCAGGAGGCCGGGTTCGTCACCCGCGACCCGGACACGTTGTGCTACCGGCTGGGCTGGCGGATCTTCACGCTGGCGGTCAACGCGGCCGACCAGCGACTGCGGGAGCAGGCGCCGCACGTGCTGCGGCACCTGGTCGCCCGGGTACGGGAAGCCGCCCACCTGTCGGTGCTGGAGGGCGGCGGGGTGCTGACCCTCATGTCCGAACACCCAGCGTGGGTCATCCAGGCCGCGCCGTGGGTGGGACGGCTGGCACCGCTGTACTGCACGTCCGCCGGTCGTGCCCTCCTGTTCGACCACACCGACGCCGAGGTCCGGGCCCTGCTGCGGGACACACCGTTCACCGCCAAGGGTCCCAACGCCCCGCGCGACATCGACGAGGTGCTCGCCCGGCTGCACGAGGCGCGCCGGCGCGGCTTCGTGGTGGTGGAGGAGGAGTTCGAACCCGGCCACGTCGCCGTCGCGGCGCCGGTGCGGGACTTCCGCGGCCGGGTGATCGCCGCCCTGAACATCTCGGCGCCGAAGTTCCGGCTCGGTCGCTCGCTGGTCGCGGCCGGCCGGGAGGTCAAGGCCGCCGCCGACCACCTGTCCCACGCGCTGGTGACCGCGCGGGAGGCCGAGCCGCCGGTCAGCGCCACCAGAACCGTTCCCTACGCTCGGAGGGCTTCGTGACCGTACGTCCTCTTCCGTTCTTCTCCAGCGGACTGCGCCTGGATGCCGACCTCCACCTGCCCGGGGACGGCAGCCAGCCCCCGTACCCGGTGGTGGTGGCCTGCTCCGGCTACCTGGGTCAGAAGGTCATCCACCCGGAGCGGTTCGCCCGGGCGCTCAACCCGTTGGGTTACGCGGTCCTCGCCTTCGACTACCGCGGCTTCGGCGCCTCCGAGGGCGAGCGCGGCAGGGCGGTTCCCCAGGAGTGGGTGGAGGACGTCCGGGCCGCGGTGGACCGGCTGACCGTGACGGAGGACGTCGACCCCGAGCGGGTGGCCGTCGTGGGGTGGGGACTCGGCGGAGGCGTGGCGATCAGCGAGGCCGCCGACGACCCCCGGGTCAAGGCCGTGGCGTGCCTGAACGGCGTCGCGGACGGCGCGCGTTCCACCCGCAACATGCACGACCAGACGTCGTGGGAGAAGCTCCTGGCGCGGATCGAGGCGGACCGGGGCCGGCGGGCGACCCTCGGCCGGTCCGAGATCACCTCGCCGTGGGACATCGTGCGGCTGGACCTCGACGACCGCACCCACCGGTACGTCGACGCGGAGCTGTACAAGACGCCGGGGTTCGGTGGCGGGGTCACGCTGGAGTCGGCGGACTTCCTGCTGCGGTTCGCGCCCGTGCGCGACGTGCACCGCATCGCGCCGCGCCCGCTGCTGATCGTGCACGGCGCGGAGAACCGGCTGTACCGGCCGGTCGAGGCGCACTCGCTGTACGAGCACGCCGGTGAGCCCAAGCGGCTGGAGCTCCTCGAGGGCGCCGGTCACACCGAGTGGATGTTCGACGACAGCCCGGTGTTCCGCAAGCTCGTCGGCATACTCGCGGACTTCCTCGCCGAGGCCCTCGGCCCGCCGCGGCCGCCGGCGGGCGAGGACCGGTAGGACCCGATGGACCGGAAGGAGGCGGCGTGAGCTTCGGTGAGTACCTGGTCGACCGGTGGCCGACGATCGCCGTGCTCGCCCTCCAGCACGCCGAGATCGTCCTGATCGCGGTGGCGATCGCCACGGTGGTCGGGATCGCCCTCGGGATCGCGGTCGAGCCTCATCCGCGCGCCAGCGGGATCGCGCTCGCGGTCAGCGCCACCATGCTGACGATCCCGTCGTTCGCGCTGTTCGGGTTGTTCGTCCCGTTGTTCGGGCTGGGTACCGCGCCCACGGTCGCCGCCCTGGTGCTGTACGCCGTCGTCCCGATCCTCCGCAACACCATCACCGGTCTGCGGTCCGTGCCCCCCGCCGTCGACGAGGCGGCGCGGGGAATGGGGCTCAGCCGCGCCGCCCGGATGCGGTACGTCCGGCTCCCCCTGGCCTGGCCCGTCATCCTCACCGGTGTCCGGCTGGCCACCATCATGACGGTGTCGATCGCCGCCATCGCCGCGGCGGTGGCCGGCCCGGGCCTCGGCGAACTGATCTTCCGTGGCCTGGCGCGCATCGGAGGGGCCAACGCCCTCAACGACGCGCTCGCGGGAACCCTCGGTGTCGCGCTGCTCGCACTCGTCCTGGACCTGATGTTCGTCGCCGTGTTCCGTCTCACCACCTCTCGGGGCATCCGATGACCGACCACCGTCCCACCTCGCCCGGCGACCGCGTGATGATCCGCCTCGACCGGGTCAGCAAGCACTACCCGGGCCAGCCCGCGCCCGCGGTGTCCGAACTCTCGCTCGACATCCGCGCCGGCGAGATTGTCGTCCTATTAGGACCGTCCGGCTGTGGTAAGACCACCACGTTGCGCCTGATCAACCGGTTGATCGAGCCCACCTCCGGCCGCGTCTTCCTGGACGGCGAGGACGTGACCAGGGTCAACCCCGACCACCTGCGACGGCGGATCGGTTACGTGATCCAGCAGGTGGGGCTGTTCCCGCACATGACCATCGCCGAGAACATCGGCGTGATCCCGAAGACGCTCGGGTGGGACAAGCGGCGGATCCGGGACCGGGTGGACGAGCTGCTCCACCTCGTGGGTCTGGAGCCGGCCATCTACCGGGACCGGTACCCGCGGCAGCTGTCCGGCGGCCAGCAGCAGCGGGTCGGCGTGGCGCGGGCGCTGGCGGCCGATCCCCCCGCGCTGTTGATGGATGAACCCTTCGGCGCGCTCGACCCGATCAACCGGGACCGGCTGCAGGAGGAGTTCCTCAACCTCCAGGCTCAGATCCGCAAGACGGTCGTGCTGGTCACCCACGACGTCACCGAGGCGATCAAGATCGGTGACCGGATCGCCATCCTGTCCGACCACGCGCGCCTGGTCCAGTACGACACCCCGGCGGCGATCCTGTCGAACCCGGCCGACGACTTCGTCACCACGTTCATCGGGTCCGGCGCCGCGATCCGCCGGCTGCAGCTGCAGCGGGTCACCGAGAGCGGCCTGGAGCCGGTCGAGGTGCTGCCCGCCGACGGCCGGCCCGGCGAGCGCGCCCGTACCGCGCCCGACCGGATCGTCACGGTCGGCGACGACGGCACCGTCACCTGGTGGAGCCCCGGCGGAGACTCGACGCCGTCCCGACCGGCTGTGGTCCGGATAGGACAG
The DNA here is from genome assembly GCA_047459215.1 of Micromonosporaceae bacterium. Classification (GTDB taxonomy): domain Bacteria; phylum Actinomycetota; class Actinomycetes; order Mycobacteriales; family Micromonosporaceae; genus Natronosporangium. Next base: position 4,944 of record VSBZ01000039.1, read on the forward strand.
ACCCTGCACGACGCTCTCGACGCCATGTTGCGCGCCGGCGACGACCGGACCATCGTCGTCGACGAGCGCGGGTCCCCGGTCGGCGCCCTGTCCTGGTCCTCGGTGGTGGCCCGGATGGCGACGCACGGCGCACCGGCACAGCCGCACCGGGCGGAGCCGGCCGAGGCGGACGCGTCGTCGCCGGGGCCGGACGGGGCGGAGCTGCCCGGGACGCCGCCACCGCAGGACCGGCCGCAGCGGCGGTCGGCGCCCACGGTCGGGAGGCGGCGATGAGCGTGGCGCCGGCCCGCAGTGCCCGCGGCACCGTCGCCGGCGCGGGCGAGCTGTGGGGGCCACGGTCGGAGCGCCGTTCGGCCCTGGGCGTGCTGGCCACCCCTGCCGTGATGGTCCTGGCCTGCGCGGCGCTGGCCCTCTACCTCGCCGCCCAGGACCTGGACGAGATGGAGCGCCGGGCCCTGGACCCGCAGTTCATCGTCCAACGCGTCCTGGAGCACATCCAGCTGGTCGCGGTCTCGACCGCGCTGGTGATCATGATCGCGGTGCCGCTCGGGATCCTGCTCACCAGGCCACGGCTGCGCGGGCTGGCGCCCCCGCTGCTGGCCGCGGCGAACATCGGCCAGGCCGTGCCGTCGATCGGCGTCCTGGTGCTCCTGGCGGTGACCGTGGGCGTCGGGTTCCAGAAGGCCGTCATCGCGCTCGTGCTCGTCTCGGCGCTGCCGGTGCTGCGGAACACGCTGATCGGCCTACGCAGCGTCGACCCCGCCCTGATCGATGCCGGCCGGGGCATCGGCATGACCCGGACGGCGGTGCTGTTCCGGGTCGAGCTCCCCCTAGCCGTACCAGTGATCCTGGCCAGTGTCCGGATCGCCGTGATCCTCAACGTGGGCAGCGCGACCCTGGCCGCCTTCACCAACGCCGGCGGTCTGGGCGACCTGATCAACATCGGCATCGCGCTCAACCGCACCCCCGTGCTGCTCGCGGGCAGCGTGCTGACCGCAGTGCTCGCCCTGGGCAGCGACTGGCTGATCGGCCTCGCCGAACGTCATCTGCATCCACGCGGCATCTAGTCCGCCCCTGGTACCTCTCAGCACTCAGGAGGGAGTCATGAACCCGTTAGTCCGTCGCCGACCCGTGCGCGGCCTCGCGGCCGCCGCCGGACTGGTCGCCCTCGCCCTGACCACGGGATGCCTCAGCGACGACGCGACCGAGGTCGAGGGCGGCAGCCTGGCCGAGGGCGTCTCGCTGGAAGGCGCCAGCCTCACCGTCGGCTCGAAGGAGTTCACCGAGCAGCTCATCCTCTGTCACATCACCAGCCTCGCCCTCCGGTCGGCCGGAGCCGAGGTCACCGAGCAGTGTGGCCTGCAGGGGAGCAACGCGACCCGGGCGGCGTTGACCTCCGGCGACATTGACGTCTACTGGGAGTACACGGGCACCGCCTGGATCAACTTCCTGCAGCACACCGACCCGATCAACGACGCGGAGGAGCTGTACCAGGCCACCGCCGAGGAGGACCTGGCGAAGAACCAGATCAGGTGGCTGGACCCGGCACCGGCGAACAACACGTACGCCGTCATCGTCAAGCGCACCACCGCCGAGGAGCTGGGCGTCGAGACGCTGTCCGACTACGCCAACCTGGTCAACACCGACCCGGCGAACGGGAGCTTCTGCACCGGCAACGAGTTCGCCAGCCGTAACGACGGGCTGCCGGGCCTGCAGGAGGCGTACGGGTTCGAGATCCCCCGAGCCCACCTGGCCACCCTCGCCGACGGGGCCATCTACAACGCGGTGGCCAACAACAATCCCTGCAACTTCGGCATGGCCGCCGCCACCGACGGGCGGATCCGGGCGCTCGACCTGATCACCCTCGACGACGACAAGCAGTTCTTCCCCGTCTACAACCCGGCACCCACGATCCGCAACGAGGTCTACGAGGCCCACCCCGACATCGCCCAAATCCTCAACACGATCGCGGCCGCCCTCACCGACGAGGCGCTCCAGGAGCTCAACGGCCGGGTGGACATCGACGGCGAGGAGCCGGTCGACGTCGCCGAGGACTGGCTGAAGTCGCAGGGCTTCATCGGCGGGTGACCAGCGGTGGAGCCCGGTGACGACGTGGACCACGACGGTGCGGAGACCCGGAGACGATGACCATCACACACGTACGGGCGAGGGCGGTGGCGATCCCGCTCGAGCGGGAGACCAGCATCTCCACCCGGCGCCTCGCCGAACGGCACTACCTGCTGGTGGAGGTCGGCACCGCCGGCGGTGCCGGCGTGGGCTACTGCTACGCCGGCACCGCCGGCGGGCGGCTGCTCGCCGCCGCGGTCGAGGAGCTGCTGCTCCCCGTCCTGCGGGACGCACCGGCCGACGACATCGGCGGGTTGTGGGAGCGCATGTACCAGGAGACCCTCCTGGTCGGACGGCGCGGGGCGCTGCTGCGCGCCATCAGCGCGGTCGACATCGCCCTGTGGGACCTGCGGGCCAAGGCCTGCGGGGTGCCGCTGGCGGTGCTGCTCGGCGGCTCGGTCGCGCGCCCGGTCCCCGCGTACGCCTCCGGCGGGTACTACCGGCCCGATGACGGCCCGCCCGAGGAGGCGGTCGCCCGGGAGATCACCCGGAACCGGGAGGCAGGCTTCACCGACCACAAGATCAAGGTCGGCGGTCTCTCCGTGGAGCAGGACGCCGCCCGGGTCGCGGCCGCGGTACGGGCCATGGAGGGTCAGGGACGGCTCGCGCTGGACGCGAACAACGCCTACCGCACCCCCGAGGAGGCGCTGCGGGCGGCCCGCGCGTTCGAGCGGGCCGCCGGCGACGTGGGCGTGTGGTGGTTCGAGGAGCCGCTGCCCCCCGACGACATCGACGGGCACGCGCAGCTCGCCCGGATGCTGGAAACACCGGTGGCCACCGGCGAGATCCACCAGACCCGGTGGGAGTTCGCCCAGCTCATCCGGTGCCGCGGCGCCGACGTCCTGCAACCGGACGCCGGTGTGCTCGGCGGCGTCACCGAGTGGCTGCGCGTGGCGCAGGCCGCGGCGACCTTCGCCCTACCCGTCGCGCCGCACTGGCACGCGAACCTGCACGCCCACCTCGTGGCCGCCACGCCGAACGCCACCGTGGTCGAGCACTTCGAGCTCGCCAAGGACATCTACAACTTCGAGCGTCTGCTCACTGAGGACAGTCGGCTGCAGGTGCGCGACGGGGCGATCCACCTCAGCGACCGTCCCGGCATCGGCATCGAGTTCGACGAGCGGGTGGTCAAGCGGTACGAGCTGACGTGACGGGCCCTCGCCGGCCCGTCACGTCGCCGCCGGCCCCTCACATCGGCTGGCGGACCGCCTCCCCGACCAGCTCGATGGCGACCTTCCGCCCGACCAGCACTCCCCCGGCGTCCAGCGGCACGTTCCACACCAGGCCGAAGTCGGTGCGGTCGATCTCGGCAGTGGCCTGAAAGCCGAAGACCTGCCGGCCGTCCGGATTGCGGCGGGTCCCGGTGTACGTCACGTCCAGGTCGACCGGGCGGGTGACTCCCTTGACGGTCAGCTCGCCGGTGAGGATGAACTTCCGGGCGACGCTGAGGCTCTGCCGGGTGAGGGTGTCCGGGTGGCCGGCCGGTCCGTTGCGGCCGAGCGTGCGCAACCGCGCCCACTGGAAGATGGGGTTCTCCTCGTACCGCCTCATGCCCGTGCTCCGGTAGGTCAGGGTCGGGTACCGGTCCACGTCGAGGAAGTCGGGGCTGCGCAGGTGCGCGTCCCGCTCCTCGTGGCCCGTGGTGATGCTGGCCGCCTCGATGACCGCGGTCACCGCGGACTGCATCGGGTCCTCCGCCACCAGGATCGTCGCGGCGACCCGCGTGAACTCCCCCCGCACCGTGCTGACCATCAGATGTTCCGCCTGGAACCCGACCCGCCGGTGGGGCTCGTCCAGGACGTAGAGGCCGGGAGCCGGGATCGTGAGACCGTTCCACGTCCGGACAGCGGTATCGGTCATGTGGCACTTCCCCCCAGATGCGCTGTTACCGGCCCGCTGGTCCACAGGCCGACCCCTCCGGGCCAGCATATTCCGCTCATACATCGACAACCGTTATCGGTCGTCGGGCGTGACGCGGCCGCGTCCGGTCCGGTCGGGCATGAGCCGCGGAGGGCCACCCGCACGACCCCGCTCTCCCCGCACCGCGCGCGGCCGCGCGTCCGGCCCGCGACCGGTACGCCACCGCCGTCACGCACGGCGGCCGCGACGGGACGGCCCGGAGGCCGGCGACGGCGTGACCGGCGCGCCGAGTCTCAGCTACTGGGATTACCGGTTCCGGCTCTCAATCTCTGAGACGCCCGACGGCGGCGCGACCGGCGGCAGCGGCGTCGCCGCAGCTCGCGGCATCCGGAGCTCACGTCCGGCGGTCGGCCGCCGTGAACCGGCCGTGGATGCCCGGCGGCGACGCCTCCGCGGTGGGCGGCTTCACCGCGGCGAACACGACCGGAGCGTCGAACGCGGCCCGGCGGGCCGCCCGGCGCAGGACCGCCGGCACCGCCGGACCGGCGACGGCGATGGCGACCACGTTCGTCAGTGCCCGACCGGTGTCCCACCCGAGCGACGTCGCCAGCGTGAACAGCAGGAACCGTTGGAGGTTCTCCAGTGGTGGCGCGCCCGCCACGAACGACAGCGCCGTGTCGGGGCCGAGCGCGTAGGCCAGAACCACATGTTCATCAACATGCCGAACCCGTACGCCGCGACCGCCCCGTAGGCGGCGAGCAGCACGATCTCCCACCGCCCGCGCACGCGCCGGGGAAGCAGTCCGGCGCCCAGGCCCACCCACGCGGCGCCCAGCATCTGGAACGGCAACCACGGACCGACCCCCGCGGTCAGCAGGGCGGAGGTGAACAGGGAGGTGGCGCCGAGGACGAACCCGAACCCCGGGCCCGAACACCCCGCCGGCGAGCACCAGCAGGAAGAACACGGTCTCGATGCCGTCCGTGCCGGCGCCGAGCGGGCGGAGCGCGGCGTTGACCGAAGAGCGGGTGTGAGCCCTGCTCGCCCCTGCACACGCGACGGCTACCGGGCTCACCCTGCAGACCACGACAGGTAAGCCGCTCGCTACCTGGGCAGGTATCCCGGCTCATGGCGACGCCGGACACGGACCACGTCGAGCTGGTCGAGGCCCGTCGGCGCGCCATCTACGGTTGCGGGTCAGCGCCGGACTTTGACCGGATTCCCCCACTCAGGAGCAGACGTATGAAGTTGTAGGGCCACTGACTATAGCCGGCGACACCGACAGAACCCGGGCGGGCGGTGACCCCGGTGCGTCGTCACACGGGGTGTGATGGACCGGACGGTCAGGACGGTTGGGGCCGGCGGGACAACCGGCTCGGCCACCAGATGGTCCGGCCGATGTCGTGGCAGAGCGCCGGCACCAGCAGGGACCGGACCACGAACGTGTCGATCAGCACCCCGGTCGCGACGATGAACGCGGTCTGCACCAGGAACAGCAGCGGCAGCACCGCCAGGGCCGAGAAGGTGGCGGCGAGCACGATCCCGGCCGAGGTGATCACCCCGCCGGTGACGGCCAGCCCGATCCGGATACCCTCCCTCGTGCCCACGCGAGCCGCCTCCTCCCGTACCCGGCTCATGAGGAAGATCGTGTAGTCCACTCCGAGCGCGACCAGGAACACGAAGGCGAACAGCGGCACGGCCGGGTCGGCACCCGGGAAGTGGAACACGTGGTTGAACACCACGGCGGCGAGCCCCATGGTGGCCGCGTACGACAGCACCACCGAGGCGAGCAGCAGCGCCGGCACCAGCAGCGCGCGCAGCAGCAGCGCCACCACCAGGAACACCACCAGCAGGGTGACGGGGATGATCACCCGCTGGTCGCGGCTGGCCGCCTCCCGGGTGTCCAGGTTGACCGCGGTCGGCCCGCCCACCAGCGCATCGGCTCCCGGTACGGCGTGCACCGCGTCCCGCACCCGCTGGACCGTCCCGATCGCCTCGTCACTGTCGGCGGGCGCGTCCAGCACGGCGACCACCTGCGCGAGGTCGCCCACCTGGCCGGCGGGCTGGACCTGGGCCACACCCGACACCGACGAGGCGGCCGCGGCCACCGCGTCGACCCGGTCCGCGTTGGCGACGATCACCGTCGGTGAGGCGCTGCCGGCCGGGAAGTGCCGCGCCAGCGCCTCCTGCCCGGCGACCGAGTCCACGTCGGCGAGGAAGAGCTCGGACTGCGGCACCCCGTCGGCCCGCAACTGGGTCATCAGCGCGGCGAACACGACCAGGACCAGCGCGGTCACGACCCACACCGGCCGGTCGCGGCGCCCCACCGTCGCCGCCAGCCGCGACCACCAGCCCCGCCGGTCGCCGTCCGCCCGCGGGACGTCGCGCGGCGCGAACGGCCAGAACGCGACCCGGCCGAGCAGCGCCAGCACCGCGGGGAGGTACGTCAGCATCACCAGCAGGGCGGCGGCGATCCCGACCGCCGCCACCGGGCCCAGGCTCCGGTTGGAGTTGAGCTCGCTCAGCAGCAGCGCCAGCACCGCGAGGATCACGGTGGAACCGGAGGCGAGGATCGGTCCGACGGAGCGGCGCCACGCCACTGCCATGGCGGCGAACCGGTCCGGGCGTGCGGCCAGCTCCTCCCGGTAGCGGGCCACCAGGAGCAGGGCGTAGTCGGTGGCCGCGCCGAACACCAGGATGAGCATGATGCCCTGGCTCTGACCATTGAGGACCAACAGCCCGGCGTCCGTGAGGGCGTACACGACCGCGGAGGCGGTGCCCAGCGCCAGCCCCGCCCCGATCAGCACCAGCAGCGGAAGCAGCGGGCTGCGGTAGACCAGGATCAGGATCACCGCCACCGCGGAGGCGGTGACCGCCAGCAGCATGCCGTCGATCTCGCCGAACGCCTCGCCCAGGTCGGCGACGAACCCGGCCGGCCCGGTGACGTGCACCCGCAGCCCGTCCGGCGCGCCGTCGCGCGCCGCCTCGCGTACCCGGGCCACGGCCTCGGTCACGTCGTCCTCGACCACCGCCAGCGACTGGTTCGCCGCGGCCTGGTCCGGTGCCGGGACAGGCTCGGACGGCGGTCGGGCGACCCCCGGCAGACCGGCGAGCCGGGAGGTGACCGCCGCCATGTGGGCCCGGTCGGCGTCCGTCAGCCCGCCGTCGCGCTCGTACACGACGAGCGCCGGCACCACGCCCTCCTCGCCGAACCGTTCCGACAGCTCCCCGGCGCGGGTCGCCTCGGCGTCGGCGGGCAGGTAGGTCTCGGCATCGTTGTTCTGCACCTCGGCCAGGCGACCCTGGAACCCGCCGGCCGCCCCACCGACGACCAGCCACACCAGCACCACGACCAGCGCCCACAGCGCGGGCCGCCACCTCGTCCCTGCTCCCACGTCTCCCCCACCGTGCTTGGCGTGGTCGCCGCGACCACCGGCATGATCCTAGGCCGGGCATCGGCGGCGGGACTCCGGTAGGGGAAGGCTGACACCGGTACCCGCGGCGGTGCCGGATCCACTCGCCGCGGCCGCCGTCACGGCATCCGGACGACGCAGCCGGGCCACCCGCCGTCCGCAGCGCGTGCGACCTGCCGGGTGACCGAGTCGAGGTCAGCGGTGGCGTCGACCACCACGTCGGCGTGGCGCTGCAGAAGACGCTGCCGCTGCTCGAACGTGTCGATCAGGTACTGGCGGCTGTGCCCGATCCGACCGAAGTCGTTGCCCCGTGCCGGGTGGTCCAGGCGGGCCAGCATCGTCGCCAGGTCAATGCGCAGCAGCACGGTCAGGTCGAACCGGTCCGCCAGTTCGAGAGCGTTGGCGGCATCGCCACACATGAACAGCACGCGGGCACCGCGCTCCCGGGCGGAGGCGATGACCTGGTCGAGCCGAGCCGGGTCCCACGCCCAGTGGTGAGCCGCCAGCCACGCCAGGTCGGGGTCGTCCGGACGTTCCACCGGCCGGCCGGCGTCGTCCACCCACCGGCACAGACCCGGGACGCTGTCGGTACTGACCGCGTCGTAGCCGAGCGCAGTCAGGCGGTGGGAGACCGCCGACTTGCCCGCCGCGCTGACACCGGTCACCCAGACGACGCGCACCTGAACGCCCCCTCCCTGCCGCCGCCCGGCCGGTCCCAGACGGCCGGGCAGGTCGCCACCACCAAAGGTCATGTGACCCCTCGGCGGCGGGCCTCGTCCACCAACCATCGCGCGACGGCGTCGGGAACCTCACCCATGGTGACGGCGTGCCGCCAGGCGACTTGCGCTGGTAGTGGTACGTCGTCGACGAGCCCAGTCGCCGAGCCGGATGCGGCCCTGGCCGTCGGCCGCGAGCGCCCCCTGCCCGCGCAGGTGACATGCCATCACACCACAGGCACCGTCTCGGCTTTCCGCCACCGGGCGTGGACGTCCATCCGCTGACCCGGCTCGTCGGGTGCGGCCGTGATCGCGAGGCTCATGGCCGTTCCCCTTCCGTGGAGCGGCGGAAGCCGGCGTGGCGGCAGTCCCGGCGTAGGAAGCACGCGGTGCACGCGGGTGCACCGGCGGTGCAGGTGCTCCGGCCGACCAGCAGGAACAGGACGCGCGCCAGCGCGACGTCGGCGCCGTAGGAGAGCAGCTGGGAGATCACGCTGTCGCGCACGTTGGGGGTGAGTACCCCGCCGTGGCTGACCAGGCCGAGCCGGTCGGCGACACGGAACAGGTGCACGTCGACCGGCAGCGTCGTGGTGGTACGGGCGGAGAACACCACCACGCAGGCGGCGGTCTTGTGCGCCACCCCGGGCAGCGCCTGAAGGTACGCCAGCGCCTCCGCGGGATGGCCATTCATGATGCGTCGCTCGAACCGTTCGAGACCGTCGGCGGCGACCAGCGCGGCCAGCTCGCTCAACCGGTCCGCCTTGTACGGTCCCGAGGAGCGGATGGCGGCGCGCAGGACGTCGCGGTCGAGTGCGGCCAGGCTCTGCGGTGTCAGACCACCACAGAGCTGGTCGAGTGCGGGGTAGACGCGGCGGACGATCTCACCGGTGCGGTTCTGCGACAGTACGGTGATCACCAGCGCCTCAAACGGTGGCGCCCACATCGCGATCACGCCGCGATAGCGGGCCTGCAACCGTTTCCAGATGCGATCGTTCCCGAGGTCGAGGTCACCGATCTGGATCGGGAACATCCGGCGCAGCAGTCCGGGCAGGTCGCCGTGCGGGCGACTGGCGGTGACGTGCAGGCCGTCGCCTCCCTCGCGGACGGTGACGGTGACCGGCTGCCCGCCGAGGTGGAGCACGCGGCGGTAGCCGCCCACGGAGTCGGGCTGCCACGCCAGGGCAGGGATCTGGATGTCCATGGTGGCGCGCAGGTCCGGGGGCGTGGCGAACGGCAGGTCAAACTCGACCGCGGCGGTCGTCGTACTCGCCACGGGCTCCGCGACGTAGCGTGGTCGGTGATGGCGTGACCGATCGGCCGTCCTGGCGGGCGTCGTGTCAACCACGCCCGGAGGGTAGGGGCCGCCTGCGACATGATCCCGACACCTTCTGACGGGGATAGAACGCCGGCTGCCGCGCTACCGCGTCCCACCGCGCGTCCGGCGGGAAACGTCCCGAACCTCCATCGGAGTCTCGGGACGTGGCCGCGTTCAGAATCCGTTGACGTCCCTTGAGGACGACGTCGCGGCGACCAGGCGCGTACTGGACCAGCAGGACGGCCCCACCGTGCTGGTGGGCCACTCCTGGGGCGGTACGGTCATCACGGGGGCCGGTGTCCACCCGAAGGTCGCCGCCCTGGTCTACGTCTCGGCCCTGTCGCCCGACGCCGGCGAGACGACCGCGCAGCAGTACGAGGGGTCGGCCCGACGCCCGCCTTCGTCATCGACGTCGGTGAGGACGGGTACGGCTTCCTCAACCCGGACAGGTTCAAGGCCGGGTTCGCCCACGACGCCAGTGACGACGACGCCGCTAAGGAGGTGTTCAGGGATTTCTCAGCCGGCGGCGGTCGCATCAACCAGATCCACTTCATCGACCTGATGATCAACTACTTGGCAAAGAACTGAGTTCTTGGCTAAGAACTGAGTTGTGTGCGCCAGCCGGCTCCCTTGGGGCACGTCGTCACGACCCCGCACCCACACAGTTCCGAATTCTTGCTTGAGTCGGCCACGGTCCAGGTCCTGACGGCACCGCCGGGCCATCCAAGGGCTGATCGAGTCGATCAAGCTTGGATGTCGGTGCCCTGGCCGCGCCTCCGCAGGTCAGAGCACCGACTGTGTCGGGGTGGCGGGATTTGAACCCACGGCCCCTCGCTCCCAAAGCGAGTGCGCTACCAAGCTGCGCCACACCCCGGCGACCCGAAGCGTACCTAGTACGCTAGGAGGCGGCCCGGTCACCGCCGGGCCGCGCGGGTGTAGCTCAATGGTAGAGCTCCAGCCTTCCAAGCTGGCGGTGCGGGTTCGATTCCCGTCACCCGCTCCACGACCACCGGTCCGCGCCGGTAGGCCGCGCCGCGCCGGCGCGGCGCCGCGGACAACGACCGGCCACCCAGACGCCGGTGGCGTGAGTCACGCCGGAGAGGGCGGACGCCGGCGGCCACGGACGACCCGGACAAACCCTACGCATGCGCCCGCAGCGCTGGCGGGAGCCACCGCGTCGTCCACTCAGCGGAGCCGGGCGTCCAGCCACTCCCAGGCCTCCACCGCCCACCACGTCTGCTGCAGGAACGTCACGCCGGCGATCACCAGCAGCAGGAACGTCAGCAGGTGGGAGACCCAGGCGCTGCGCCGGGGCCGGCCGAGGGTGTTCTCCAGCACCACCCGGCCGAGCAGCCGGGACACGGTGAACACCAGCCCGGCCGTCCCGAGGACGATCGCCAGGGCGGCGATCCGGCTGGCCATGCCGCTGTCGCGCGTGGTCACGGCCCACAACGCCCAACAGATCACCGCGAACCCGGCGCCGGTCACCGTCCACCGCGCCCCCCGGCGCAGGGTGTGCCAGCGGTACCGGGACACCCGGGCAGGCGGTGGCGCCGGCTCCCACTGGGACGGCGGCACGTCCCCGGTGTCCTCGCTCTCGACCACCGGGCGGGACGGCACCCTCGCCACGCCACGGAACCGCACCGGGCGGGCCTCCGGCTGCTGCCCCGGTCCACCATCCGCGGGCGGCGGCGCAGTCCGACCTGCCACCCGCTGGCCCACTGCGATCACCCACCGGTCCCGCCCGACGACCGGCCGGTCCGCGCCGACGCCCCGGTCGCCCTCGCCGACGGACGTCTGTCCGCGAGCGGGCCGCTCGTCCCGACCGGCGGTCCCCCCGTCCCCGTCAGGCGCTCGACGGTCTCCGGGCCGGAGTGGCGGAACCTGAAGGGACCACTCCGTCGGTCGCCACGACCGCTCGGGTGGTGGCGTAAACCCCTCCGACGGCTCCGGCAGAACCTCCCCCACGGTTCGAGCCTACCGGCCGGAATACGGTCGCCGCCCTTTCGGCGATCATGTAGACAGGCAGCGTGACGGAGCTACCGATCCGTACCGCGACCGCTGCCGACTGGCCCGCCGTCGAGGAGCTCAGGGGCCTGGTGAGCCACCGCGACTGGGACGGCAGCGACGAGATCTCACGAGCCCTGTACGAGCCCGACCGTGGGCTGGTCGTGGAGGACACCGGGCGGATCGTCGGGCACGCCTGCGCGTACACCCGGACCCTCTCGGTACCCGGCGGGACGCTGCCGGCCGCCCACGTCACGAAGGTCGGCGTGGCGCCCACCCACACGCGCCGGCGCCTGCTCACCCGCATGATGCACCGCCAGCTGGCGGAGCTGCCGGAACCGGTGGCGGTGCTGTGGTCCACCGAGGCGCGGATCTACGGCCGCTTCGGGTACGGTATCGCCACCCGCCGGTACAGCTTCGCGATCGACACCCGCGAGGTGCGCCTACCGGCCCCGCGCGAGCCGGGCCGGCTGCGCATGGCCACGGTCGCCGAGGCCCGCCCCGACTTCCAGCGCGTGTACGAGGCGGTGCGGGTCCACCGGCCCGGCTGGTCGGACCGGGACGACCGGTGGTGGGCGCGGGTCCTGGCCGACCCGCCCGCCGCCCGGGAGGGTGCGACCGCGCTCCGGGTGACCCTGCACGAGGGGCCCGACGGCGTCGACGGGTACGCGCTGTGGCGGGTCCGGAACGAGTGGAGCGCGACCGGGCCGCAGAGCCAGGTGCGGGTGAGGGAGGTGGTGGCCGCCGGGGCGGACGCGTACCTGTCGCTGTGGCGGTTCCTGCTCGGCGTCGACCTCGCCCGGTCGGTGACGCTCTGGTTGGCCGGCCCGGATGAGCCGTTGCTGCACCTGGTCGACGAGCCGCGCCGGCTCGGCGTCACCGTCGCCGACGGCCTGCACGTTCGCATCGTCGACCTGCCGGCGGCGCTCACCGGCCGCCGGTACGCCGTCCCCGTGGACGTGGTGCTGGAGGTCACCGACGAGCTGCGCCCGGGCAACGCCGGCCGGTGGCGGCTGACGGCCGACGGCGACCCGGTGGCCTGCGAGCGCACCACCGACCCGGCGGACCTGGCCTGCGACATCGCCGACCTCGGCGCGGCGTACCTGGGTGGCGTCACGCTGGCGGCCCTGGCCGCCGCCGGTCGGGTGGCCGAGCTACGCGCGGGCACGCTCGCCCGCGCCAGCGCCGCCTTCGCCTGGCACCCCGCCCCCTACGGGCTGGAGATCTTCTGACGGGCGCCGGCCCGGGTCACCCCGGCGGCCCGGGCCGGCCACGACGGCGGACCGGGACCGGCGTCCGACCGGCCGGGGTCACCCGGTGGCCGGGGCCGGGTCGCCTGCCCGACGGACGGCCGGGAGGGGTCAGTCTCCTGACGCCACGCGGACCGGGTCACCCAGCCGCCCAGGTCACAGCGGCGGCAGCACCTTCGTGCGCTCGTACTCGGCGATCTGGGCCAGCCGTCGAGCGTGCCGCTCCGCGCCCGGGAACGAGGCGGTGAGGAACGCGCCGACGATCTCGGCCGCGGCGGCGAGCGTGTGCATCCGGGCGCCGACGGCGATGACGTTGGCGTCGTTGTGCTCGCGCGCGAGCACCGCCGTCTCCACCGACCACGCCAGCGCCGCCCGTACCCCGGGGACCTTGTTGGCGGCGATCTGCTCGCCGTTGCCGCTGCCGCCCATGACCACGCCGAGGCTGCCCGGGTCGGCCACGACGCGCGCCGCCGTGTGCAGGCAGTAGACCGGATAGTCGTCGTCCGGGTCGTAGTGGTGAGGGCCGACGTCCACCACGTCGTAGCCCTGGCTGCTGAGCTGGTTGGCCAGGTACGCCTTCAGCTCGTATCCGGCGTGGTCGGAGCCCAGGTAGACGCGCACGCGGGAAGTGTCGCAGACCGGCCCGGGGCGGTCTCAGCCGGCGTGCCCCGGGGGTGATCTCAGCCTGGCCGCGATCCCCGGCCAGCCTGCCCGGGCGTGATCTCAGCCGGCGGGCGCCGCCGGCGCGTCGGTGAGTTCGGCCAGCACCAGGCCGGCCCGTGCCTTGGGCGTGAACCACGTGCTCTTGCGCGGCATCTTGTGCCGGGCCAGGTTCACCGACACGAAGTCGTCGGTGCGGACCGGGGCGATGATGATGGCCGCGTCGGCGCGGCCGGCGTCGACCTCGCCCCGCAGCCACGACACCGGGTAGTCGCCGCCCACGTACGCGATCCGCTTGTCACCCGGGTCCAGGCCGAACGCCCCGCGCAGCAGGTGCCGCTCGACGAGCGCGTGGTCGAGGTTGTCCACCGCCGGCGCGCCCGGGTCGGCGGGCAGGGTGAGGGCGGTGAACCTGCCGTCGCGGTACAGGTACGCCGCGCCGCGTGGCGGCGGCAGCGGCGGGTCCTCGCCGGCCGGTCGCGGGGACAGCCGGGCCAGGGCCGCCTGGTCGACCTCGGGCAGCTCCAGGATGAGCCGGTTGTAGGGGGCGATCGTCACCGCGTCCGGGGTGGTCACGACGGCGAGGAACCGCGCCAGCCCGCCGGTCTGCGCCGCCAGCGTGCGGTGGTTGCCGTCGGCGACCACCAGCTCTCCCCCGCCGGCCAGGGCGCACAGCCGCTCGGCGGTGGGGCCGGCGGGCACCGGCCACACCTCGTGGAGCCGCCCGGCCTGGTCCCGGTCGGTCACGGCGGGGGCGCCGGCCTGCGCGACCGCATCCCGTAGCGCGGCGTCCAGCTCGCCGGCCCGGGCGGTCTGCAGCAGGAGCACGGGCGACAGCAGGTGCCCGGTGGCGCGGGTCAGCGCCACCCGCTCGCGCACCTTCTCCTCGAACACGTCCTCGTTGCGGATCACCAGGCCGGGCTCGTCGGGGCCGCTGGAGATCTGCGACGTGTCCACCATGGCGAACAGCCCGTGCATGGCCGCGCCGTCGCCCCCGGTGATCCGGTAGAGCACGACCGCCCGGCCGATGTCCCGGTACGCGCCCGCCGACTTCGCCTCGGCGAGCCGGGCCACGGCCGCCGGCAGCGCCTCGGAGAACGTGGTCGGGCCGCCCGGGGCACAGTGGGGCATCTCCACGGCCAGCGCGCTGCGCGGGTTGGCGGCGATGATGGCGGTGATCTCGGCGTCGTCGGCGAACTCGTCGTAGTTCTGCGCGCCGGTGCCCCCCGTGCTCAGCCAGGCGCGGTCGATCGGGTGCACGATGTCCACTAGCCCACGCTACCTTCCGGGCACTCAGCCCGCCGTTCCGGTCGACCGCGCCACCGGGCCCCGGGCAGGTCACTCGTCGACCTGCGGCCCCTGGTCCCGGCTCCGCTTGAGCTCGTAGAAGCCGGGTGTGCTGGCGACGAGCATCACACCGTCCCACAGCCGGCCGGCCGCCTCGCCCTTGGGCGCAGGCGTGACCACCGGACCGAAGAACGCCACCGGCTGCCCGTCGGCCCCGGTGGTGTGGATGACCGGTGTGCCCACGTCCAGCCCGACCGGCTTCATCCCCCGGTCGTGGCTCTCCCGGACGTACTGGTCGTACTCGGTGGAGTCGGCGGCGGCCGCCAGCTTGGGGTCCAGGCCGACCTCCTCCAGCGCCTCCTCGTACAGCTTCGGACCGACCTCCTGGTGGCGGGGGTGGATCCGGGTGCCCATGGCGGTGTACAGGTCGCGCAGCACCTGCTCGCCGTGGGCCACCGCGGCGGCGGCGCACACCCGCACCGGTCCCCACGCCTTCTTCAGCAGCTCGGCGTACTCGGGCGGCACATCCCGACCCTCGTTGAGCACCGACAGGCTCATGATGCGGAACCGCACCTCCAGCGGCCGTACCCGCTCGGCCTCCAGCAGCCACCGCGAGGTCAGCCACGCCCACGGGCACATCGGGTCGAAGTACATGTCCACACCGGTACGGTCAGCCATCTCACTCTCCTCTCTGCGCCCACCCATGCTGCCCTATATGTTGTGCGGTCAACAACCCGGCCCCGACCGGACAACCGGGGGACAACGCCGGGACACGGTGCGTCCCCGTCGCCGGTGCGTGACAGACTCGGGTGGAGGCGCCCGACGGGGGCGCCACGACGACGTGGCGGAAGGGGCGACGTGACCGGACGGCGGAACCTCACCCGGGAGCAGGCCGAGCAACGGGCGCGCCTGCTGGCGGTGGACTCCTACGACATCAGTCTCGACCTCACCGACGGGTCGGGCGGGCCGGGCGTGGACACGTTCCGCTGCACCACCACCGTGCGGTTCCGGTGCACCCGACCGGGCGAGACCACCACCATCGACGTGGCCGCCGCCGCGATCCGGTCGGCGACCCTCAACGGCGAGCCGCTGGACACCTCCGCCTGGTCGCCGTCGACCGGGCTGGTCCTGCCCGGGCTGGCCGCCGACAACGAGCTGGTGGTCGACGCCGACTTCGCCTACTCCTCCACCGGTCAGGGCCTGCACCGCAGCGTGGACCCCGTCGACGGCGAGGTCTACCTGTACAGCCAGTTCGAGACCGCCGACGCGCAGCGGGCCTTCGCCTGCTTCGACCAGCCCGACCTGAAGGCGACGTTCACCTGGCACGCCACCGTCCCGGCGCACTGGCGGGTGGTGTCCAACATGCCGGTCGCGGAGGTCACCCCGGTCGAGGGGAACGGCCGTCCGGCCAAGACCGTCCACTTCACACCGTCGCCGCGGATGTCGACGTACGTCACGGCCCTGTGCGCCGGCCCCTACCACGAGGTGCGCCGCACCCACGACGGCATCGACCTGGGCTACCTGTGCCGGGCCTCCATGGCGCCGTACCTGGACGTGGACGACCTGCACACGGTGACCACCCAGGGGTTCGACTTCTACCACGCCAACTTCGGCATCCGGTACCCGCTGCCGAAGTACGACCAGGTGTGGGTGCCGGACTTCAACGCCGGGGCGATGGAGAACTTCGGGTGCGTCACCCACTCCGAGGCGCACTACCTGTTCCGCTCGCAGGTGACCGACTTCGAGTACGAGCAGCGGGCCAACACGATCCTGCACGAGCTGGCGCACATGTGGTTCGGCGACCTGGTGACCATGCGCTGGTGGGACGACCTGTGGCTCAACGAGTCGTTCGCCGAGTGGGCCTCGCACTGGTGCAACGCCAACGCCACCCGGTTCAGCGACGCCTGGACCACGTTCCTGTCGCTGCGCAAGGCCTGGGGCTACCGGCAGGACCAGCTGTCGTCCACACACCCGGTCTACGCCGACATGCCCGACCTGGACTCCGTCGAGGTGAACTTCGACGGGATCACGTACGCCAAGGGCGCCAGCGTCATCAAGCAGCTCGTCGCGTACGTCGGCGAGGAGGCGTTCCTGGCCGGGCTGCGCCGCTACTTCGCCGCCCACGCCTGGGGCAACGCCACCTTCTCCGACCTGCTCTCCGCGCTGGAGGAGACGTCCGGCCGGTCGCTGCACGGGTGGGCCGAGGCGTGGCTGCGGACCTCGCAGGTCAACACGCTGCGGCCGGTGGTCGAGGTGGACGGCGAGGGCCGGTACGCGCGGGTGGCGGTGCGGCAGGAGGCGCCGGCCGAGCACCCCACGCTGCGCGACCACCGCATCGCCATCGGACTGTACGACCTGGACGGTGGCAAGCTGGTGCGGCGCCAGCGGCTGGAGGTGGACGTCAGCGGCGAGCTGACCGAGGTGCCGGAGCTCACCGGGGAGCCGGTACCCGACCTGCTGCTGCTCAACGACGACGACCTCACGTACGCCAAGATCCGGCTGGACGACCGGTCGGCCCGCACGCTCGTCGGCCACATCGCCGGGCTGCACTCGTCGCTGGCCCGCGGGCTGTGCTGGGCGGCCGCCTGGGACCAGGTGCGGGACGGCGAGCTGCCCGCCCGCGACTTCCTGGAGCTGGTCCTGCGCGGCCTGCCGGCCGAGCGGGACATCAACCTGGTCACCGCGGTCCTCGCCCAGGCCGGTGGGGCGCTGTCGTTCTACGCCGACCCGTCGTGGACCGCCGACGGCTGGGCGCGCCTGGCGGCCACCGCTCGGGCGACCGTGTCAGCCATGCCCGCCGGCAGCGGGCTGCAGCTGGCGTGGGCGCGGGCGTACGCCTCGGCGGCCCGCTCCCCGCAGGAGCTGGCGGAGCTGCGGCGGTGGCTGGACGGTGTCGACGTGCCCGACGGCCTGCGGATCGACACCGAGCTGCGCTGGCTGCTGCTGCAGGCGCTGGTGGCGGGCGGTGCCGCCGGGGACGCCGAGATCGACGCCGAGCTGGCGCGCGACGCCACCGCCTCCGGCCAGCGCCAGGCGTGCGTGGCCCGGGCGTTGCGGCCCACGCCGCAGGCCAAGCAGGAGGCGTGGGAGGAGCTGACCGGCGAGACCGCCCCGCCGAACTGGCGCCACCGGGCGCTGCTGCAAGGGTTCTGGCACCCGGCCCAGGTGGAGCTCACCGCGCCGTGGGTGGAGAAGTTCCACGACGTGGCCGAGCGGGTGTGGGAGACCCGCGAGGGCGAGCTGGCGCGGGAGTTCCTGTCCGCCGGCTACCCGTCGTACCACGTGTCGCCGCGCACGCGTGAGCTGACCGACGCGTGGCTGGCCGTACCGGGCCGGCCCGAGCCGGCGAGGCGCCTCATGGCCGAGGGCCGGGACATGATCGAACGCGCGCTGCGGGCCCGTGCGACCGACGCCGCCGCCGGCGGCCGGGCGGACCGGTGACCGCGCGTCGCGTCTGACCGAGCTGCCGTACCCGGTGCAGGTCGCGCCGGCCACCTGGGTCGGCTGAGCGGACGGCCGGCCCGCGGTGGGCGGGATCCCGACCGACCCGGGACCAGCCGCGTGCCGGTCAGCCGCGTGCCGGTCAGCCGAAGCGGGCGTGGTCGGTCAGCTGCGCCAGGCCGGTGACGAGCCCGCCGGCGAGGTCGCCGCCGGCGAACGCCGCGGCCATGGACATCGCGGCGAGCTTGCAGTCCCGGTCGGGCAGCCGCAGCCGCGCCGACGCCCCGGTGACGATCTCCAGCACCCGCTGGTTGGGTGAGACCGCGATCAGCACGGAGAACGCCGGGTCGGGCATCTGGGCGTGCAGCTTCTCGGCGGCCTGCCGCACCGGCTCGTCGAGCTCTCCCACGTAGACGCTGAACACCAGGCCGGTCAGCCGGTCGGCGTCCCGCAGCGCCTGGTTCAGCCGCAGCAGCTGCCGGGTCGTGAAGGGACCCTCGACCGCCTGGCGGTCCGGCCACTGCGGTTGCGGACCGTGTTCACCACCGCTCACTGGCACCTCCCACCGAGGGTCGCATGGCGTCCTGGTCGGTGTCGGGCGCGGGCAGCGCGGCCCGTCGCCGCTCCGTCTCCAGCGCCGGTGGACCGCCCTGGTCGGCCTCGTGGTTGGCCACGTACCACACCGGGGCGAAGGTGTACGGCCGGCCGGGGCGGTACCTCTTCTGCGCCGCCGGTCCACCCCGGTACACCAGCGCCCAGATCACCGCCACCACCGCAGCCGGCACGCCCACCAGGTAGAGCAACGTCTCGGTCGTGGACACCTCTCACCTCATCCTGGTCAGCCGCCGTTCACCGTATCGGAACCGGAGCCGTACCACAGCGGCGGGTGCCGCCCGGCCACCGGTGAGCTGGCCTCCAGCTGCGCGGCCGCCTGGCACAGCAGCGCGTCCTCCCCCGGTCGGGCGGCCAGCATGACGCCGACCGGGGCGCCGCGGTCGGTCAGGCCGTACGGCAGCGACACCGCCGGCTGCCCGGTGATGTTGTAGACCGCGCAGTACGGGGAGAAGCGCTTCTGCCGGGCGAAGTCCTCGGCCGGGTCGCCGCCGGCGGCGAACCAGCCGACGGGTGCCTGCGGCGCGGCCAGCGTGGGCGACAGCAGCAGGTCGTACCCGGCCAGGCGGCGGGCACCCGCCCGTACCTCGGCCTGCACCTCGGCGAGCACCACGAGCAGCCGCGCCACGCTGACCTCCCGACCGCGCTCGCGCAGCCACCGGGTGACCGGCTGCAGCTCCCCCTCCCGCTCCGGCGGCACCGGGGTGCCCAGGGCCAGCACCCGCCACAGGGTCTCGAACAGCTCGGAGGCGGCCGGGTCGACCGGTGGTGCCACGTCCTCCACCTCGTGGCCGGCGTCGGCCAGGGCCGCGGCGGCCGCGTCCACCGCCGCCAGGCAGACCGGGTCCACCTGCGCGTCGGCGAGCATCGGCCGGGTCCACCGGCCCACGCGCAGCCGCCGGCCGGGGTCGGCCCGGGACGCCGCCGCGACGTAGCCGCCGGGCGGCGTCGGCGGGGGCAGGTACGGCTCGCCCGGAAACGGGACGGCCATGGCGTCCAGCAGGGCGGCGGCGTCGGCGACGGTCCGCGCGATCGGCCCGTTGGTGGGCAGGCCGAAGGCGCCGGAGCCCAGCGGGCCGCCGGACACCACCCCGCGGCTGGGCTTGAACCCGACCAGTCCGCAGATGGCGGCCGGGATCCGCAGCGACCCGCCGCCGTCGTTGCCCTGGGCCCCGGCCACCAGCCCGGCGGCGACCGCGGCGGCCGCGCCACCGCTGGAGCCGCCGGCGGTGCAGTCGAGCGCCCACGGGTTGCGGGTCGGCGGGCCGAGGTCGGTCTCGCAGTAGAGGGAGTTGCCGAACTCGCTGGTGGCGGTCTTGCCCAGGCTGATCGCGCCGGCGTCGTACAGCGCGGCGACCACGTCGGCGTCCTCGGAGGGGACGAAGGTGGCGAAGACCCGGGAGCCGAAGGTGGTGCGCACGCCCTTGGTGAGCGTGAGGTCCTTGATCGCGATCGGCACGCCGTGCAGCGGCGGCAGCGGCCGGCCGGCCGCCGTCGCCTCGTCCGCCGCCCTGGCCCTGGCCCGGGCGGCGTCCGCGGTGACCGTGACAAACGCGCCGAGCTCGCGGTCGTACGCCTCGATCCGCGCCAGGTAGTGGTCCACCAGCTCGACGGCGCTGACCTCGCGCCGCCGGATGGCCTCGGCCTGCTCCCTCAGGGTCAGGTCGTGCAGCTCCGCCATGCCGACCACGGTAGTGGCCCTGCGATCATCGCGCGGGTAGGTGGCAGCGCGAGCGGCCGAAACTCCGGCCGGAACACCGGCTGGTACACCGGCACGTCGACCGGCACCGTGGGCGAGTCGCCCGCCCACGAGACGCCGCAGGAGGTCACGTATCTCACCCCGACGGGTCCACCGCGCTCCCTCCCGTCCACGAGCGAGTACGTGTGGAGCCGGGGGAAGGACCGGCCGTTCTCCTCGACCATCGCCAGCCGGCTGCCGTCCGGGGACGCCACCGCCGTCCACTGATGGAGGAACGACCGCCTCCACGGTGCGCCGGGACGCAGGAGGGTCGGCCGACCGGTACGCCCGTCCAGCGACCTCTCCTCGATCCCGATCCCGGTGTTGACCGCGTCGGGTCCCTCCTCGCGGTTCCGGGTCAGCCCGAGCACGGTTTGGTCGTCCGCCCATCCGACGGGATGCCACGGCGCCTCGGCCCGCTCCAGGAAGTCCAGCGAGCCGTCCGTGCGTAGGACGAGCGGCCCGTCGACCGACTCGCCGTCCCCGGGCCCGTTCCTCTGTGCCTCCATGACGACCCGGGTGCCGTCCGGCGACCAGAAGGAGGGACGCTGAACCAGCACACCGGTCGACGTACCGGTCGTCACCCGCGAAGACGGCGGGGCGGTCCGGGACGCGACTTGTCGCGTCCCGGAC
>VSBZ01000040.1:0-25924 GCA_047459215.1 Micromonosporaceae bacterium
CGGCCGTGGCCGCCGGCAACGCGCCGCCGATGACGAATCCGAAGAACCGCGGGCCGGCGCTGGCGACCAGGCCGCCCTCGGCCGCCTCGATGAGCTCGTCGACCACCCGCTCCGGCGGCGTGGGGTGCTCGGGCAGCGGGCCGGCGAACCGCGCCCGCACCTCGGCGAGGTCGAGCGCCGCCCGCACGGGCCGTTCAGGCAGTCCGGCACGGAACCGGGCCGCTTCCTCCGCGGCCCGTCGCAGGAGATCCTCCATACGCCGAACCGTACGTGCGCCGGGCGGCCGCCGGCGACGGGGGGCGTCGACGGCGGCGGTCGGACGCGGTCGGCGCTAGCCGGTGTCACACCTGTCGGGAGCCACGGCGCGCCGACACCCGGTCACCGGAAGCGGCCGGGCCGCGCCGAGGCCGGCCGGGCGTCACCGCCGCTGCTCGCCGGGCGCGTCGACGTCTCCGGTCGTCGGAGGTCGCCGGGGCGGGCGGTCACCGGGGTTCGGCGCCCGACGGTGTCAGGAGCCGCCCGGGCCGAGGGCCGGGGGCATGGCCCCGCACGGGCCGAACACGCGCTGGAGGGCCAGCGAGAAGTCGGCGCCGACGGACCCCACCGCTCCGAAGCCGCCCTCGGCGAGCTTCCCGTAGTAGTCGATGAGGGTCGCCACACCCTCGGCGGTGTCCCCGGAGGCGTGCGGTTCGACCTTCCGCAGGGCCTCCACGAACTTCCCGGCCATCTCGGGGAAGTCGTCCCCCGAGCTGAGGTTGGCGTCGTACTCCTCCATGGCGGCCATCAGGGCGTCGCAGTACTCGTCGCCCGTCGCCGACCCACCATCGGAGTCGTCGGGTGGCGGAGCTGATTGGGGAGCCGCCACCGACGGGGTGGTGCCACTGTCCGGCGCGCCGCCGCCGTCCCCGTCGTCGTCCCCACCGCAGCCGGACAGTCCAATGCAGATCGCCGCCGCGGCCGCCACGAGCCACGTCCCAGGCCTGTTGCGGATCGGTCCTCTCACCTCGTCCTCCTCCCCGCCGTCCCGACCGCCGCACGCGGGCACGGTACACGCAGGACGGTGACGGTAAGCATCTCACCCCGGCTCCGGCGCCGTCTGTCAGCTACCCGACAGTTCGACCCCGTGTGGGCGGCACCACGACGCGGTCGCCGGCGGAGCCAGTGCCGGCGCGGTCGACCCGGCGCCAGCGCCCGGACAGCCGTCCTGTGCTACCGCTTCGGGGCGAGGTCGTTGCGGAAGGTGTCCGGCGACAGCGGCGCGCCGGAGCGGTAGGCCGCCCGGCCCACCGCGTACCCGGCGACCGGAGCCGTGAACAGCTGCGCGAGGATCGCCAGCGCCACGGTGGCCACCACGTGGGGCGTGGGCATGAGCACCGCCACCCCGATCAGGATGAGTGACAGGCCGAGGACCGCGGCCTTGGCCACGGCGTTGGTGCGGTGGAAGACGTCGGGCAGCCGCGCCATGCCCACCGCGGCGCTGACCATCAGGAACCCGCCCAGCCCGATGAGGACCTGCCCGATCGCGTCCTGCACGCCCATCACCGGCTCCTCTCCACCAGCGCCGCCAGCGCGACCGTGGTCAGGAATCCGAGCAGGGTCGCGGCGAGCACCAGGTCCAGCAGGGCGGGCTGCTCCAGGCGTACCGCCAGCACCGCGACCGCGGCGATGAGGACCGCGAACCCGAAGTCCACGCCGAGCGCCCGGTCGGCGTTGCTGGGCCCGAGGACCACCCGGACGGTGGCGGCCGTCATCGCCAGCGCCAGCCCGCCGAGGACCACGTCCAACAGCATCCACGTCACCTCCGTCCCGTCCGGGTCGGCTCGACCGGGCGCATCGCCGCCAGCAGCCGGTCCTCCAGCCGTCGCAGGCCGGCCACGGCCGCGTCCAGGTCGTGGAAGAACATGCCGTGCAGGTAGAGCAGCGGCGGCTCGCGCACGATCTCCAGGACGAGCGTGCCGGGCGTCAGCGTCACCAGGTTGGCGAACGTGACGATCTCGGTCCGGGTCCGGCAGCGCAACGGCACCGCGATGATCGCCGGCGCCGTACCGCGGCCGGGGGTGAGGACCTCCCACAGCACCTGCAGGTTGGACAGCAGGAACAAGCCGGCGAAGTAGGTCACGAGGCGGCCGATCCGCCAGGCGCGCACGAGCGCGCGGGCCACCGGTCCACGTCGTCCGCTCACGGCGACATCACCGCCGACACGTAGGCGGACGGTTCGATCAGGCCGGCCGCCGCCGCCTGGGCCGCGGTCAGCAGCGGGTACGCCCCCAGGCCGAACAGCACCGAGCACGACACCAGCACGACGGCGGGCGCCAGCAGCGCCGGGCGCACCCGCGCGACCCCCACGACCGGCGCACCCACGTCGTCCCAGCCGCCGACCCCGTCGTGGCCCCAGAACACGTTGTTCCAGATCTTGATCATCGCGGCCAGGGTGAACAGGCCGGCGACGGCTGCGACGGCGGCGATCAGCCACTGCTCGTCGACCACGGCGGCCCGGATCACCGTCAGCTTGGCGACGAACCCGGACAGGGGCGGCAGCCCGGACAGCGACATGCCGCCCACCATGAACACCAGCGCCAGCAGCGGCGCCCGGTTCACCAGCCCACCCAGCCGGCGCAGCTCACCGGTGCCGTACGTGAGCTCGACCGCGCCGGCGCACATGAGCAGGCCGGCCTTCACCAGGACGTGGTGCACGAAGTAGAACACCGCCGCGGCCAGCGCCAGGTCGGTGAACAGCGCCGGGCCGACGATCATGTAGCCGATGTGGCTGACCATCCCGAACACCAGGATGGCGCGGAACGTCCGCTCCCCCAGCGACCCCACCGCGCCGACCAGCATGGTGGCGGTCGCCAGCACCACCAGCAGCCACCGGTACGCGGCGTCGCCCAGGTACACCACCGCGTAGACGCGCAGGATCACGTAGACGCCGACCTTCGTGAGCAGGCCGGAGAACAGGGCGGTCACGGCCGGGGTGGCGTGCGGGTAGACGCGCGGGAGCCAGGTGTGCAGCGGCACCACGCCGGCCTTCACCCCCATCGCCACGAGCACCACGCCCGCCGCGACCGCCACCGCCGGTGAGCGCGCCGCCGCGCCCGCGAGCGCGCCCAGGTTGACGGTGCCGGTCAGGCCGTAGACCAGACCCACGCCGACGAGGAAGGCGGTGGACGCCAGCAGGCTGACGGTGAGGTAGACCCGCCCGGCGGCCACCCGCTCGCGACCGCCGCCGAGGATCACCAGCGCGTACGAAGGCGCCAGCATCACCTCGATGAACACGAACAGGTTGAACAGGTCGGCGGTCAGGTACGCGCCGTACACCCCGGTCGTCAGCGTCATGACCAGCGGCAGGAACAGCCGGTGCCGGTCGTCGCCGGTGGCGGCGGCGAACGGCAGGCAGACCGCGACCAGGCCGCCGGTGACGAGCACCAGCAGCGCGCTGAGGGCGTCGGCGGCCAGCACGATGGACACGCCACCGGGCCACGAGCCGACCCCGAGGCTCAGCACGTCGCCGCCGAGGGTGCGGGACAGCAGGACCGCCCCGACCACGGCGACCGCCACGTGGGCGCCCACCGCCACCCCCCGCCGGAGCCACCGCGGACCCGGCAGGGCGAGGATCACGCCAGCGGCCAGCAGCGGCAGGGCCACCGGAAGCGCCAGCAGGCCGCTCACGGCGCATCCTCCTCATCGGACGGTTCCTCCTCCGGGTCGTCGTCGCCGCCGGCGCGCGCGATGGCCAGCAGGTAGACGGTCAGACCGAAGGTGATGACGATCGCCGTGAGCACGAAGGCCTGCGGCAGCGGGTCGGCCATCTGGTCCGTACCCGAGCCGGACAGCAGGGGTGCGTCGCGCAGGCGCATCCCCCCGGAGGCCACGATCACCAGGTTGGCCGCGTGCCCGAGCAGCACGAAGCCGAGGACGACCCGGATGAGGCCGCGCTGGAGCAGCAGGTAGACGCCGGCCGCGACGAGGACCCCGGCGGCGATCGCGGCGGTCACCGTGACCCCCGCAGGTGCCTCATGGCCACCCGCCGCGCGCGGATGGCCGGCGAGTGCAGCCCGGCCACGCCCAGGCGGCTCACCGCGGCGACGAGCAGTCCCAGGACGATCAGGTAGACGCCGAGGTCGAACAGCAGCGAGGTGGTCAGCGGCACGCCGGCCACCGTGGCGTGCAGCGGGGTCAGGAACGGCTCCCCCGCCAGCACCGGCAGCAGGCCCACCACGACGCAGGTCAGCAGGCCGGCGGCGACCAGCGGGCGCGCACGCAGCGCGCGCAGCACCGGCACGGACCCGCCGGCCCGCCCGCGGGCGAACCAGCCGAACGCGACCGCCCCGCCGGCCACCAGCGCCGCGATGAACCCGCCGCCGGGCGCGTAGTGACCGCGCAGGAACAGGTAGGCGGACAGGGCCAGCATCGCCGGAGCCAGCAGCAGGTCCATGACGTGGTAGAGCATCCTGGCCACGGGCTGGCCGGCCTCGCCGGACACCCGCCGTCCGCCGGCCGCGCCTCCCACCTCGACGTCGGGCGGTGCGACCGCCGGGTCGGTCGCGCCCACGGCGGTCGAGCCGGTCGTGGCCAGCGCCCGCAGCATGAGCAGCGCGAGCGCCATCACCCCGAGCACCGTGGCCTCGCCGAGGGTGTCCAGCGCGCGGTAGTCGACCAGGATGGTGTTGACCACGTCCCGGCCGCCGGTGTCCTGCGGCGCCCGGCTGAGGAAGTAGTCGCCCAGCGGCGAGCGGTCCCGCCAGCCGGTGAACGCGAGCGTCGCGGCCGCGGTCAGCACCCCGAGGACACCGGCCAGCACCGCGGCGGGCACGCGCCGCCGCACCGGGGTGCGGTGGAACCGGGCCGGCATGCCGCGCAGCGCCAGCACCGCCACCACCGCCGTGAGCGCCTCCACGAGCAGGAGCGTGATCGCGACGTCGGGCGCGCCGGACAGGATGAACCAGACAGTGACCAGCATGCCGACCACCCCGAGCGCCGCGACCGCCACCAGCGCGCGCCCGGTGCGTACCACCGCGGCCGCCGCGACCACGAGCAGCGCGAGCACCACCCAGTCGTACGCGCGGGAGGTGCCCGGGGCCGGACCGGACAACCCGCCGGCACCCACCAGTGCGACGATCCCCAGGGCCGCGAGGGCGAGCAACGGCCACACGGCGAACGAGGCGACGGCGCTGGTGCGGTGGGGCCGGCCGAGCGCCCGGCCCGCGGCCTCGACCGCGTCGTACCCCCGGTCGAAGTACACCCCGGTCTCCGGCGCGGGCAGCCGCCACAGCAGCGCCTGGACGTGGCGCCGCACCAGCAGCAGTCCGAGCCCGACGGTGAACGTCACCAGGGACAGGGCCAGCTCCAGGCTCCAGCCGTGCCACAGCGCCAGCTCCGGGGTGGCCACCCCGGGCTCCATCGCCGTCACCGCGCTCTTCTCCAGCGGCTCCAGCCAGGAGACACCCGGGCCGAGCACCAGGCCGGCCACGGCGGCCACGGCGGCCGGGGCGAGGAACTGCCAGGCCGGCTCGTACAGCTGACGCTGGATGGTCGGGCCGGCGAACGCACCCCGGAAGATCCGGATCGCGTACGCGAAGGTGAGCGTCGAGGCCGCCACGCCCAGCCCGGCCGAGACGCCGCCGGCCCAGGGGGCGAAGTCGGCCTGGGCGAGGCCCTGGAAGATCGTCTCCTTGCTGACGAAACCGATCGTCGGCGGGACGCCGGCCAGCGACATGGCGGCCAGCGCGGTGAGGGTGGCGGTCACCGGCATCACCCGGCGCAGCCCGCCCAGCTCCCGGATGTCCCGGCTGCCCGCCTCCCGGTCGATGATGCCGACCAGCATGAACAGCGTCGCCTTGAACAGTGCGTGGGCGAACGTGTGCACGGTGGCGGCCGACAGCGCCACCGGCGTGCCCACGCCGGTGACCGCCACCAGCAGCCCCAGCTGGCTGACGGTGGAGTACGCCAGCAGGGCCTTGAGGTCGTTCTGCCGCAGCGCCAGGGTGGCCGCGACCACCGCGGTGGACAGGCCGACCGCGGTCAGCGCCCCCTGCCAGGCGGTCACGTCGGCGAACACCGGGGAGAACCGCATGAGCAGGTAGACGCCGGCCTTGACCATGGTGGCGGCGTGCAGGTACGCGCTGACGGGGGTGATGGCCACCATCGCGCCGGGCAGCCAGGAGTGGAACGGCAGCTGCGCCGACTTGGTGAAGGCGGCCAGCGCCACCAGGGCCGCCACGGGTGCGGCGATCCCCGAGTTCAGGATCAGCTCCGGGTTGGCGACGATCGCGTCCAGGTCCGAGGTGCCGGTCTCGACGATGAGGAGGACGACGGCGACGAGCAGGCCGACGCCGCCCCCGGCGGTGACCAGGAGCGCCCGCTTGGCCGGAGCCGCCGAGTGTGGGCCGGTGCCGCCGATGAGGAAGAAGGACGAGATCGCGGTCAGCTCCCAGAACACGAACAGGAGCACGAGGTCGGAGGCGAGGACCAGGCCGAGCATGGCGCCGGCGAACAGCGTCAGCAGCATGTACGTGCGGACGTGGTGGTCGCCGTGCAGGTATCTGGGGCAGTACGCCATGATCAGCGCGCCCACGCCGAGGACCAGGACGGCGAACAGGGCCGCCAGGCCGTCCAGGCGCAGCGCCAGGTTGATCCCCAGCGACGGGATCCACGGGACGGTGAACTGAACCGGCTGGCCGGCGACCGCGTCGACCACCGCCGGGGCCAGCACGACGCCCACCAGGAGGAAGCCGACGGCCAGGACGTAGCCGGTGTCGCGCCCGAACCGCGGGTTCAGCGCCGGCACGGCCAGGGCGAGCACGACCATGCCGACGAGGGCGACGACCAGGATCACCGCGACCGCCCGGACGTGCGCAGGCCGCCGGCCATGGGCTCCCCTCCCTCCTTCGCCTGCGCTGCGCAGTCGGGGGCCGGACCGGGCGCCTGCCGCCACCGCCCTGTGGTGTGGCTCGCACGGGCGCGAGGCCCCTCGGGCCGAGGCAATGATAACCGGCCGGCCCGGGCGGGCCGACCACACCCGCAGGTGCCGGCCGCCGCACGGCCCGGCGGCCGGCCAACCACACCCGCAGGTGCCGGCCGCCGCACGGCCCGGCGGCCGGCCAACCACACCCGCAGGTGCCGGCCGCCGCACGGCCCGGCGGCCGGCCGACCACACCCGCAGGTGCCGGCCGACGGGGCCGCGGCCGACGGGTGCCGGTGGCCGGGTGGGCGTCAGGAGCGGGCGGCGAGCCGGATCAACCCGAGTCGGTATGCGACGGTGAGGGTCTCGATCCGGTTGTGCGTGCCGAGCTTGCGGTAGAGGCGGGCCTGGGTGTTCTCCACCGTCTTGGCGGCGATACCGAGCGCGCGGGCGGTCTGGCGGGTGGTGTGGCCGTCGGCGATGTGGTGGAGGATCTCGCGCTCCCGCGCGGTCAGCTCCGGGACGCTCTCGCCGGCGCGCGGCCCGGTGCTGCTCGCCACCGACGGCGGCGGCGGGAAGATGCCCAGCGACATCGTGCGCGACACCGCGGCGCTGCGGTTGTCCACCTCCAGCTTGGTGTAGATGCGGCGGCGGTGGTTGTCCACGGTGTGCGGGCTGATCCGCAGCAGCTCGGCGATGTCGTCGGTGGTGTGGCCGGCGGTCATCAGCGACAGGATGGCCAGCTCCCGGTCGGTCAGGGCCCGCCCGTTGCCCGGGGGCGGGCAGGGCGCCCGCCGCTCGCGGGCCCGGACCCGCACCATCTGGGCCATCTCATCCAATCCCGAGGTCCCGGGGACCAGCGCGGTCAGGCCGTGCTCCACCGCCTCGGCCTCGACCTCCGGCAACACGGTCGTGTAGATCACGACGACGTCGAGCACCGGGTGCGACTCGCGCAGGCGGGTCAACGCGTGTACGGTCGACGCCTCCAGCGTGTCGACTTCGACCAGCGCCACCTGCGGGCGCGTCAGGTCGCACAGCTTGGCCAGGTCTTCCAGGGTGGGGACGTGACCCAGTACGACGAAGCCGGGTTGGCCGGAGAAGTACGCGGCGAGGGCCTCGCGCGCCAGCCGCCGCTCGCACAGGATCACGAGGTGGATGAGTGGCTCGGTACCATCGCCCATCGTCAGCCCTTCCGAAGAGCGGAGCCGGCCCCCCATGACTAGCGGTCATCTTACATTGGCCAACGAAAATATGGGAAGCCACACCGCGCCGACCCGATGTTCGCTGGCCGAACATCCGGTCGACATGCGTTCACTAGGGGATTCGCGTCCTGGTGACGCATAGCAATATGTGCAAGCCTATGTCCCGATGACGTCCGTGCTGCGGACGCCACCCAGGCGGGAGAAGCCCATATGTCCGATCCCGACGGATCCGCGCCGGCCCGTCCGTTTCCCCGGTCGCGGCTGCCGGTGCTGGCTCTGGTGCCGGCCCTGCTCGGCCTGGCGTTCCTCGTCCTTCCCCTGCTCGGCCTGCTGGCGCGTACACCCTGGACCACCCTGCCGGCCCGGCTGACGGAGCCGGGGGTGCTCACGGCGCTCGGGCTGTCGCTGCAGACCGCCACCGTGGCCACGATCGCCTGCCTGCTGGTGGGGGTGCCGCTGGCCTGGCTGCTGGCGCGGACCCCCTTCCGGGGCCGGCGGGTCGTGCGCGCCCTGGTCACCGTCCCGATGGTGCTGCCGCCGGTGGTGGGCGGCGTCGCACTGTTGCTGGTCTTCGGCCGGCGGGGCGTGCTCGGCAGCTGGCTGGACGCCACCTTCGGCGTCACCATCCCGTTCACCCCGGCCGCGGTGGTCATGGCGCAGTCGTTCGTCGCCATGCCGTTCCTCGTCATCGCCGTGGAGGGCGCGCTGCGCGGTGCGGACACGCGGTACGAGGAGGCGGCGGCCACCCTCGGCGCCGGCCGGTGGACCACCTTCCGTCGGGTGACCCTTCCGATGGTCGCCCCCGGTGTGGTCGCCGGCGCAGTGCTGAGCTGGGCCCGTGCCCTGGGCGAATTCGGGGCGACCATCACCTTCGCCGGCAACTTTCCCGGGCGTACCCAGACCATGCCGCTGGCGGTGTACCTCGCGCTGGAGACCGACCTGGAGGCGGCGATCGTCCTGAGCCTGATCCTGCTGCTGGTCTCCGTCGCCATCCTGGCGAGCCTGCGCGACCGGTGGCTGAGAGGGGCCACGACGATATGAGCGGCCACCCGCCCGTTCCCGGCCAGCTGGCGCTCGACGCCCATCTGGTCGTGGAGCGGGGCGGGTTCCGGCTCGACGTCCGGCTGACCGTCGCCCGCGGCGAGGTGGTGGCGGTGGTCGGTCCCAACGGTGCCGGCAAGACCACCGCGCTGCGGGCGCTCGCCGGCCTGCTGCGCCTCTCCGCCGGCTACGTCCGGCTGGGCGACCGCCTGCTCGACGACCCCGCGGCCGGCGTGTGGGTACCGCCCGAGCGGCGCCAGGTGGGGGTCGTCTTCCAGGACTACCTGTTGTTCCCGCACCTGTCCGCGCTGGAGAACGTCGCCTTCGGGCCACGCTGCCGCGGTGTCGGACGCCGGGAGGCCCGCAAGCAGGCGACCGAGTGGCTCCACCGCGTCGGCGTGGCGCACCTGTCCCGGTACCGGCCCGGGCAGCTCTCCGGCGGCCAGGCGCAGCGCGTGGCACTGGCCCGGGCGCTGGTGGGCCACCCGCCCCTGCTGCTGTTGGACGAGCCGCTGGCCGCCCTCGACGCGGGCACGCGCGCGGACACCCGGGCCGAGCTCAACCGGCATCTGTCCACACACGACGGCGGTACGCTGCTGGTCACCCACGACCCTCTGGACGCGCTCATCCTGGCCGACCGACTGGTGGTCCTGGAGAACGGCCGGGTCGTGCAGGAGGGTGACGCGGCGACCATCACGGCCCGGCCGGAGGCCGAGTACGTGGCCCGGCTGGTCGGGCTGAACCTGTACCGGGGCGACGCCGACGGACGCACCGTGGTGCTGGACAACGGGTTCAAGCTCACCGTCGGCGACAGCAACCAGGGCCGGGTGTTCGTGGCCTTCCGGCCCGCGGCGGTGGCGCTGCACCGCTATCCCCCGGAGGGCAGTCCCCGCAACTCCTGGCCGACATACATCGATGGTCTTCATTACCATGGGGACAACCTGCGGGTCGAGCTCGGCCCGCCGCTACCGCTGTCGGCCGACGTGACCCCGCAGGCGGCCAGCCAGCTGCAGCTCGCACCCGGCACGCAGGTGTGGGCGTCGGTCAAGGCGGTCGAGATCCGCGCCTACCCGGCGGGAGGTGACTGACGTGACCGGCAGCCGCATCGTCTACGACGACCAGGCCGACGTGTTCGAGGCGCGGGCCGGCGTGCCGGATGCGGCCGCCGCCGAGGTGGCCGCGGCCGTACAGGACCTCCGTGCCTCCGTCCCCGACGGGCTGCTGGTCGAGATCGGGGCCGGCACCGGCGTGATCGGACGGTGGCTGGCCCGGCTGCCTGGTCGCTACCTGGGACTGGACAGCTCCGCGGCGATGCTCCGGGTCTTCCGCCCGCGGCTGCCGGCCGCCCCGGACGCCGCCCTGCTGGTCGCCGACGCCGACGCACCCTGGCCGGTCCGCGACGGCGCCGCCGGCGTCGTCTTCGGCTCCCGGGTGCTCCACCTGCTGCGGCCCGACCACGCCGCGGCGCAGCTACGCCGGGTCGCGCACCGCGGCGGCGCGCTGCTGCTGTGCGGGCGGATCGTCCACTCCCCCGACTCGCCCCGCACCCTGGCCCGCCGGCGGCTGCGGGAGCTGCTGGCCGAGCGGGGACTGCGGCCACGCCCGACCGGCGGCCGGCCGGACCGGCTGCTCGCGTTGGCGGTCGAGCAGGGAGCCGAGCCGCTGCCGGTACGGGTGGCCGCCGCCTGGCCGGAGACCGTCACCACCGGACAGGTCATCGACTGGTGGCGGGGGAAGACGTCGCTCGGCGGCGTCAACCCGTCCCGCGAGGTCGCCGAGGCGGTCCTCGCGGCGCTGACCCGCTGGGCGCGTGACACCCAGCCGGCCGTACCCGTCACCACCACCACCCGGTACCTCCTGGAGGGCGTCCGGCTCCCTGCGGTCGCTTCGGGAGCCGCCCGCCCGCGGGGAGCCCTGACCAGCAAGGAGTGACATGAGCGACGCACTACTGACCGGCGACGCGCTGCTCACCGACCTCGGCGCGCGGCTCGTCACCGGTTCCCTCACCGACGAGGAGCTGCTGGCCGGCACCGGCGAGGCGGTGCCGTTCCAGATCCTGCCCGACGCCAACGTCGTCAAGATCGGTGGGCAGAGCCTCATCGACCGCGGCCGGGCCGCCGTCTTCCCGGTCATCGAGGAGCTGGTAGCCAACCTGCCCCGTCACCGGCTCATCATCGGCTGCGGCGCCGGCACCAGGGCCCGCCACGCCTACAGCATCGGCCTGGACCTGGGTCTGCCCACCGGCGTGCTCAGCGTCCTGGGCACGTTCGTCAGCAGCCAGAACGCCAGGATGATCCACTACCTGCTGGCCAGGTACGGCATCCCGTTCATCGAGCCGGCCGGCTTCGCCCAGCTGCCCCTCTACCTGGAGGAGCGGCGGGCAGTGGTGTTCTTCGGCATGCCGCCGTACACCTTCTGGCAGCGCAACCCGGAGCTGGGCGCCGGACGCATCCCGCCGCACCGCACCGACACCGGGGTGTACCTGGTCTCGGAGGTGTTCGGCGCCCGCAGCATGATCTTCATCAAGGACGAGAAGGGGCTGTACACGGCCGACCCGAAGAAGGACCCCAACGCCAAGTTCATCCCCCGGATCACGGTCGGCGAGCTGAAGGAGCTCGACCTGCAGGACGTCGTCGTCGAGCGGGCGGTGCTGGAGCTCATGGAGAACGCCGGGCACAGCCGCAGCATCCAGATCATCAACGGCCTCGAACCGGGCAACATCACGCGCGCCCTCAACGGTGAGCACGTGGGGACGGTGATCACCAGTGACTGACCTGACCGCGAGCGGCGTCCCCGACCAGCGCCGCCACCTGGAGTCGCTGCTGATGCGGGAGAGCCTGCTCGACCGGGACGTCCAGCGCCGTACCGAGGTGCCGGTGTTCCGGATGCTGCCGGACGCGTACGTCATCAAGGTGGGCGGGCGGTCGGTGTTCGACCGCGGCCGCAAGGTCGTCTACCCGGTCGTCGAGGAGCTGTCGAAGGCGCTGGACGAGGGCCACAAGCTCATCTTCGGCACCGGCGGCGGGGCCCGCACCCGGCACGTCTTCTCCATCGGCATCGACCTCGGGCTGCCCACCGGGGTGCTGGCGCAGCTGGCCGCCGCGGACACGCTCGGCACCGCCCACATGCTCGGCACCCTGCTGGCGCCCAAGGGCGTGGTGGCGATCCCGCCGGAGATCTTCGGCCACCTGCTGCCCCTGTTCCTCGCCGCCGTGCCCGGGGTCATCTACAACGGACTGCCGCCGTACTCGATCTGGGAGCACCCGCCGCGGGTGGGCCGGATCCCGCCGCACCGCACCGACGCCGGCTGCTTCCTGCTGGCGGAGTGCTTCGGCTGCCGGGACCTGATCCTGCTCAAGGACGTGGACGGGCTGTACGACGACGACCCGGCGCGCAACCCCGACGCGAAGCTCATCCCCGAGATCACCGTCTCCGAGCTGCGCGCGCTGCGGCTGCGGACCCTCCCGTTCGACCAGGTGCTGCTGGACCTGCTCGACAGCGCCCGCCTGCTGACCCGGTTCCGCATCGTCAACGCCCTGCACCCGGAGCGGATCCGGCCCGCCCTGGCCGGAGAGAACGTCGGGACGGTGGTCCGCGCCGGCTGACGGCCGGCGTCGACGACCGCCGACGGCGAGCGCCTGCGGGGCTCGCCTGTGCGGGGTCGCCTGCGTGCGGGTCCTCTGCCCGCGGGGTCCCGTACGCGTGTGGGGTGCCGCGGCCCGCGGCACCCCACACGCGTCGACCCACCGACGCGCGGCTACGCGTCCCGGCCGGCGGTGGCGCGGGTGCGCGCCAGCGCGAGGCCACCGAGCACGAGCCCGGCCAGGCCGGCGACCAGCCCCGCCCCGCCCAGCCACACGCCCGCACCGGACGACGAGGACGACGCGGCGGCGCCACTGTCACCGGCCGGCGCGTCCGGCGCACCGGCCGCCGGCTCCCCCGCACCACCGTCGGACGTGCCGGCGTCGCCGTCGGAGGCGGCGCCCGGCGCCGTCACGGTGAGCACCGGCGCGGGGAACTCCGGCTCCACCCCCGGTTGCGGCAGCTCGATCCAGCGCACGATCTCGCCGTCGGAGTAGGTCTGCAGGGCCGGCAGGGCGATCTCGTCCACATCGGGCAGCGGCCCCAGCGAGACGGTGAACTCACCGAACTGGCCGGGCGGGACGCCGGCCGACGGGTCGTCCGCGGTCCACGTGATGGTCTCGACGGCCTCCGTCACCTGCCCACCGTGGCCGTCGTCCAGCGGCTGGTCCAAGGTGCGGTAGGTGACCTCCACGCTCCACCCGGGCACCACCCCGGTGGAGACCGACGGGATCGGCGCCTCCTCCGGGAAGTGGACCTGCAGCGCCACGGTGGAGGCGGTGTCGCTTTCGGTCGGCACCCGGAAGGTCAGCCGGGCGCGTTCGCCGGCCACCGCGTCACCGTCCGGGCTGACGGTCACGTGGGCGAACGCCGGCGCGGCGGACGCGAGCGCTAGGGCCACGGCCGCGCCGACCGTCGCGACCACACGTCGGGCGGCCGCGAGGCGGGTCGGTCCATGCACAACTGTCACCCTCCTCCACAGGTCGGGAAACGGTTACCACCACCGTCAGGTCACGGGCACGTCGAACTGGACGGTGGCGACGTCGATCTCGGTGGTCCGCACCGAGACGTTCAGCTTCCAGTCTCCACTGACCGGCACCGTCGCCGCCGGCGACTCGAACACGCCGGGCGCGGTGCGGATCAGCTCGACCGGGAGCGGACCGAGGTCGCCGTCGGGGAGCTGGAACGACGCCCTCACCTCGGGGACGTCCCAGACGTCGCCGTTGGCGTCGAAGACCTCGACGACCAGCCGGTTGGCGCCCACCATCGCCGGATCGACCAGCACGGCCACCGTGCCCTGCGTCCCCATGGACGCCTCGGCCAGCACCGGCTGCGGCCGCTCGGCGGCCAGCGCCTGGGGGGCGGTCACCACGACCCCGGGTGGGGTCGCCACCAGTACCGACGCCACCGCCAGCACCGCCACCACGACGAGCGCCTCCAGGCGGACCGACACCCCGAGCTGGCGTCGCGCCAGGCGCTCCTGCTCGCGGGCGGCGCGGGCGGCGCGCCGCCGGGACCGCGTCGCCCCCGCGACCTCCTCCTCCGGGCCGGGCACGTCGACGGCGTACCGACGCTCCACCACCGAGCGGGACAGCGCGCCCAGCCACAGCAGCACCGCCATGCCCGCCAGCTTGAACGCCAGCAGCCGGCCGTACGGGGTGCCGAACAGCGCCTCGAGCGTCCCCAGGCGGCGCCAGGCCACGTAGGTGCCGGTGACGACGAGGGTCACCACCGCGCCGGTGGCCAGCAGCGAGTACCGCCGCAGCATGGGGACGGTCTCCTCGGCCGGGACCGGGGACGAGCGTGGGAGCACGCACGCCACCAGCAGCACCAGGCCGGAGAACCAGGTGGACATGGCGACCAGGTGCGCCACGTCCATGACCGGGTCGAGCGGGTTGTCCGCGGCGTTGGCGTGTCCGGTGCCCACCCAGGTCACGGGCATCGCCACGGCGACGGCCAGCGCGCCCACCAGCTGCCACCGCGCCGGGCGCCGGACCGGGGCGACGACGAGTGCCGCCGCGGCCGCCACCACCGCCAACCGGGCGACCACGTACCGGCCGTAGTCGGTGTCGAGGGTGGCCTGCAGCAGCCGCGGGTCGGTCAGGTCGGACAGCGGCCGGCCGCTGCCGTACGGCCCCTGCAGCAGCAGGACCGCGATCCCGCCGGCGAGGCTGGCCACCCAACCGGCGCCCACCAGCAGGCGGGCCCTGCGGTTGGCCCAGCCGCCCGGCCAGCACAGCACGAACACCGCCAGCGAACCGGCGAGCAGTCCCAGCCCGGCGTAGCTGGTCCAGCGGGCGGCCGCGAACACCGCCGACACCGCCGGGTCACCGCCGGGAAGGTCATCCTCGTCGAGGGGTTGGGCGGCCACGCCCACCCCGAAGGCGAGGGCGCCGGCGACCGGGTGCGAGTCCTCCGAGACCACCCGGTACACCACGACGTAGCTGCCCTGTGGAAGGTCCGCGGGCACCGGCAGCACGACCGTGGTCGGGTCCTCCGGGGCGGTGGCCGCGGGCGGGGTCTCGACCACCACTCCGTCGGCGTTCCGCAACGTCACCCCGTCGGGCGCCACGGTGACCCGCTCGGTGAACCGCAGCCGGACCTCCGCCGGTGGCGCGTCCAGCTCGGCGCCGTTGGCCGGTGAGGAGGCGACCAGGGCGGCGTGCGCGTACGCGGGAGAGGCGGCGGCGAGGACCACCCCGCCGGCCATCAGCAGTGCGGCGGCGAGCCCGACCGCCCGCCCGACCCGCCGCCGGCTGGGTGAACCGTGCCGGCCCGGACCGGGCCTCGGGACCGGGCGGAACCTCACCGGTTGCCTCCTCTCCGCGAACCGATGCCCGGGTGGCCTGGTGTCAGTGGACGTGTCCGGGGGCCTCGCCCGGCACGGGCACCGGGATGAGGACGGTGTCGTCTCCCCGAGTCCAGCGCAGGTACAGCGGGGGCAGCTCGCCGTCGTCCGGTACCAGGACGTCGAAGTAGAGGATGCCGTTGATGGCGGTGCCGGGGCCGATCCGGTTGATCTCGCCGACGGTGTCCGCGGCCAGCGGAAGGGGCTCGGAGTCCCGGCCGGCCAGCAGCGTGAAGTCGTCGACGAGGCTGAACTCCTGGGTGCGGGAGGTGGTGTTGCGCAGGGTGACGCTCACGCCGAGGCGGACCTCTCCGCCTGACGGGGCGCCCGGCATCATCTGCGACGGCATGAGGAACCCGCCCGCGTCGTCCATGACGTGGTCCAGGGGCGCCCAGTTGCTCTGTCGCACGTCGACCGCGACGCCGTCCACGGTGGCGCTGGGGCCGGCGGCGGTCACGGTGGCCCCGCCCCACCATCCCCATGCGAGGACCATCAGGCTGACCACCGTCAGGACCGACAGCGCGCTCGCGAGGGCCGTGGTGCGCGGTGCGACTCTCATGCTGGCCTCCGCAGGGGAAGTCCCCGACCACCGGGATCATCCGGACGCCGGACGTCGAGCAGGACATCGAGATAGGTCATATCGATGTCTGTTCGGACTGTTCGCTTGGCCGAGAGTCTAGGGCGGTTCCCGCACGCCAGGTATGGCGCGGTTCCCCTAGTGACCGGCGCGCCGGGCTGCTCGCCCCGGCGGGTAGCGGCCGCCGACCGGCCGCACCGGCGGTGCGGCGGTCACCGAGGAAGCGGGCGCCACCCGGCCGGCTGCGGTGCTCCCCGACCGGGGGAGGGACGCCCCGTACCCGGGATCCCGACGCGCCGGACCGATCCGGGCACGGGAATTACCCCCGGGGGGTATCATGGCCGTCGTGACCGCAGACGGGCGCAGCGGCCGCGGGGACCACCGGCACCGCCGGGACCGCGGAAGCCACGCCGACCACCCGCACCACGGTGGGCCGACGCACCACGACGCCGGGCACCGGTACCCCGCTGGGCCGGCCGACGACCACACCGGCCACCCGCACCGCGGCGCGCCGGCACACGACCACGCCCGGGCGGGCCACCCGACCGGCGGCCACGACCGGCACGCCGGGCACGACCCGGCAGCGTTCCGGAACCGCTTCTGGCTGTCCCTGGCGCTGTCCGTCCCGGTGGTGGCCACCAGCGACATGGTCATGGAGTGGTTCGGCTACCGCCTGGACCTCCCCGGCGTGGCGTGGGTCCCTCCGGTCCTCGGCACGGTCGTCTTCTTCTACGGCGGCTGGCCGTTCCTGGCCGGCGCCGTCGGCGAGGCGCGCGCCCGGCAGCCCGGGATGATGCTGCTGATCGGCATGGCGGTCACCGTCGGCTTCGTGGCCAGCTGGGCCGGCTCGCTCCACCTGTTCGAGGTGGAGGTGTGGTGGGAGCTGTCGCTCCTGATCGCGATCATGCTGCTCGGCCACTGGCTGGAGATGCGTGCGATCGGGCAGGCGCGCGGCGCGTTGCAGGCGCTGGCCGAGCTCCTCCCGGACGACGCCGAGCGGCTGGAGCCGGACGGGTCGGTCCGCACCGTCCGCTCCGGCGACCTCGCGGTCGGCGACGTGGTGCTCGTGCGGCCCGGCGCGCGGGTGCCCGCCGACGGCACGGTCGTCCAGGGTGCGGCCGACGTGGACGAGTCGATGCTCACCGGCGAGTCGAACCCGGTGGCGCGCCGGGTGGGCGACCGGGTGGTCGCCGCCAGCGTCGTGCTGGGCAGCGCGCTGCGGGTCCGGGTGGACGCCGTCGGCGACCAGACCGCGCTGGCCGGGATCCAGCGGCTGGTGGCCGAGGCGCAACGGTCGCGCTCGCGGGCGCAGGCGCTGGCCGACCGGGCCGCCGCGCTGCTGTTCTACGTGGCCCTGGCCGCCGCGCTCGTCACCGTGTCGGCGTGGGCCCTGCTCGGCCAGCCGGGCGCCGCGCTGACCCGCTCGGTGACCGTCCTGATCATCGCCTGCCCGCACGCGCTAGGCCTGGCCATCCCGCTGGTGATTTCCATCTCCACGGCCATGTCCGCGCGCAGCGGCATCCTCGTCAAGGACCGGCTGGCGCTGGAACGGATGCGCACCGTCGACGTGGTGCTCTTCGACAAGACCGGCACCCTGACCCGGGGGCGGCACCGGGTCACCGGCACCGCCGCCGCCGACGGCGTCGGGCGGGACGAGGTGCTGGCGCTCGCCGCCGCGGTCGAGGCGGACAGCGAGCACCCCCTGGCGCGGGCGGTCACGGCCGCCGCGGCCGCGCGGGGCGTGGCGGTTCCCCGCGCGTCCGGGTTCCGGGCCATGCCGGGACGGGGGGTCGAGGCCACGGTGGACGGCGTGGCGGTCGCCGTGGGCGGCCCGACGCTGCTGCGCGAGCGCGGGCTGGACACGCCGGTCGAGGTGCGGCCGGCGGTCGCCGGCTGGCGGGACCGCGGTGCGGCCGTGCTCCACGTGCTGCGCGACGGCGAGGTGCTGGGAGCGCTGGCGCTGGAGGACGAGGTACGGCCGGAGTCGCGCGCCGCGGTCGAAGGGCTGCGCCGGCAGCGGGTGACGGTGGCGATGGTCACCGGTGACGCGCGTGCGGTGGCCGACGCGGTCGCGGCCGACCTCGGCATCGACGAGGTGTACGCCGAGGTGCTGCCGGAGCAGAAGGACGCGGTCGTGGCCGACCTGCAGCGGCGTGGCCGGACGGTGGCGATGGTCGGCGACGGGGTCAACGACGCTCCGGCGCTGGCCCGGGCGGACGTGGGGATCGCCATCGGCGCCGGCACCGACGTGGCGATCGAGTCGGCCGGGATCGTGCTCGCCTCCGACGACCCGCGGGCGGTCGTCGCCGTGTGGCGCCTGTCCCGCTCCAGCTACCGCAAGATGCTCCAGAACCTGTGGTGGGCGGCCGGCTACAACGTCGTGGCGATCCCGCTGGCGGCCGGAGTGCTGGCGTGGGCCGGGATCGTCCTGCCGATGGCGATGGGGGCGGTGCTCATGAGCCTGTCGACCATCATCGTGGCGCTCAACGCCCAGCTGCTGCGACGGGTGGACCTGCGCCCCGAGGCGGCCGCCTCCGGCTGACCCGGCCGCCGGCCCGGGGCCGGCGGCCGGGTCAGCCGCGGTCACCGGTCCCGCCCCGGCGGTCGCCTGCTCAGGGCGCGGGTGGGGCGGCCCAGCCGTGGTCGCGCAGGAAGTCGAGGACGGCCGCGGCCAGCGGGGCCTGGTCCCCGCGCAGGCTGTGTGCCCGCCCCGGCAGCACCACCACGCGCACCTGCGGTGAGGCGGGCGGCACCCCGAACGGGTCCCGGTCGCCGTTGACCACCAGCGTCGGCAGGCCGGTGGCCAGCTCGGCGGCCCGCGAGCGGTCGGGCCGTCCCGGCGGGTGCAGGGGGAAGGCGAGCGCCACCACGCCGGCCGCGCCCGTGGCGGCGGCGGTCCGGCACGCCACCCGCGCGCCACTGGAGCGGCCGCCGACCACCAGCGGCACCGCGGCCAGCTCCGGCCGCTGGCGGCGCAGCCCCGTGAGCACCGCGGTCCACGCCTCGTCCAGGTGGGCGGCGGGGGCCGGGGCGCGCCGGCCGGCCACCCGGTAGGGCTGCGTGACCCGGGCGACCGCCACCCGCGCCGACAGCGCCGCCGACCGTACCGCCAGCAGGTCCGGACTGTCCACACTGCCGCCGGCGCCGTGGCCCAGCGCCAGCAGGGCCACCGGCGGCCCGGTGGGGAGGTCGAGGTCGACCCGGGCAGTGCCCCGCGGCGTCGGCTGCTCGACGGTGGTGGTCACGCGAACCTCACCACGGTACGGGCGCCGACGCCGCCGGACGCCAGGCGCTGCAGCGCGTCGGCCACGCCCTCCAACGGCACCTCGTCG
Source organism: Micromonosporaceae bacterium (assembly GCA_047459215.1). Taxonomy (GTDB): domain Bacteria; phylum Actinomycetota; class Actinomycetes; order Mycobacteriales; family Micromonosporaceae; genus Natronosporangium. Next base: position 19,481 of record VSBZ01000040.1, read on the forward strand.
GTGATGAGGGCGGCGAGGTCCAGCCGGCCGGCGCGGTAGTGCTCGACCAGGCGGGGCACGTCCACGGCCGGGTCGGTGTTGCCGTAGAAGCAGCCGGTGAGGCTGCGCGCGAAGTGGGTGACCTCGACGGCGTTGAAGGCGACCCGCTCGGTCTTCGGTCCCAGCCCGACGATCGTGGCGTGCCCGCCGCGCCGGGTGGCCGACCAGGCGGCCCGGATCGTGTCGGCGCGGCCGACGCACTCGATCGCGTGGTCGGCACCGCGGCCGCCGGTCAGGGCCCGCACCCGCCTGCCGAGGTCGGGCCCGGGCGTGAGCACCTCCGTGGCGCCCAGCCGGCGGGCGAGCTCCTCCTTGGCCGCGACCGGGTCGACCGCGATGATCGGGTCGGCGCCGGCCAGGCGCGCACCCTGCAGGGCGGCCAGCCCGACCCCGCCCAGGCCGATGACGACCACCGACTCGCCCGGCCCCACCCGGGCGGCGTTGAGGACCGCGCCGACCCCGGTGAGCACGGCGCAGCCGAGCACCGCCGCCTCGCGCAACGGCATGTCCGGCGGCAGCGGCACGCAGGCGTCGGCGGCGACCACGGTCTCAGCGGCGAAGGCGGCCGTGCCCAGGCCCGGGTACACCTCGCCACCGTCGGCGAGCCGGGCGTACGGGCGGGTCCAGGCCCGGTCGGCCCGCTCGCACAGCCACGGCTCCCCGTGCCCGCACCACCAGCACTCCCGGCACGGGGGCGCCCAGTTGAGCACCACCGGGTCGCCGGGGGCCAGGGTGGTGACACCCTCACCGACCGCGGTCACCCGGCCGGCCCCCTCGTGGCCGAGGACCACCGGCATCGCGTGCGTGAGCGTGCCGTCGGCCAGCGACAGGTCGGAGTGGCACACGCCGGTGGCGTGCAACGCCACCCGTACCTGGCCGGGACCGGGCTCGGGCAGGTCGATCTCCTCGACCCGCGGCCGGCCGCCGGGTGTGCGCAGCACCGCCGCCGCCACGCCGCTCATCGGTGTCCTCCTCGTCCGGGTCCGCGACCCGCCGTACCGGTGCCCGCGCTCACGGCAGCTGGACGGCCTTCAGCTCCTGGAACTCCGCCAGCCCGTACGGACCGAACTCGCGCCCGTAGCCGGACTGCTTGAACCCGCCGAACGGCGCCAGCGGGTTGAACGGGGCGCCGTTGATGTCGACCTGGCCGGTGCGCAGCCGCCGCGCCACCGCCATCGCCCGGTCCTGGTCGGCCGACCACACCGCGCCGGCCAGGCCGTAGCGGGAGTTGTTGGCGATGCGCACGGCCTCGTCCTCGTCGGCGTACGGGATGATCGACAGCACGGGGCCGAAGAACTCCTCCTGGGCGGCGACCGAGTCCGGGGTGACCCCGGTGAGCACGGTGGGCGCCACGTAGTACCCGCGCTCGGGCAGCCCGGGCGCGTCCGGCCCGCCGGTGGCGACCGTGGCGCCCTCGCGTATCGAGCGGCGGAGCAGGTCGTGCACCCGCTCCCGCTGCGCGCCCGAGACCAGCGGCCCCAGCCGGGTCTGCGGGTCGGTCGGGTCGCCGGGCACGTACCGCTGCGCGTAGGCGACCGCCCGCTCGACGACCTCGTCCAGCCGGGAGGCGTGCACCAGCATCCGGGACAGGGCGGTGCACGTCTGTCCGGCGTTGAGGTAGCAGTTGGCGACGCCGACCTTGACCGCCACGTCGTGGTCGGCGTCCGGCAGCAGGATGTTGGCGGACTTGCCGCCCAGCTCCAGGGCCACCCGCTTGACCGTCTCCGCGGCCAGCGCCGCCACCCGCCGGCCGGCCCGGGTCGACCCCGTGAAGCTCACCATGTCCACGTCCGGGTGGGTCACCAGCGCCTCCCCGGCGACCGGGCCCGTGCCGCAGACCAGGTTGTACACGCCGGCCGGCAGGCCGGTCGCGTGGATGATCTCCGCCAGCAGGTAGGCCGACAGGGGCGCCACCTCGCTGGGCTTGTGGACGACCGTGCAGCCGGCCGCCAGCGCCGGGACGATCTTCAGCAGGGACTGGTGCACCGGGTAGTTCCACGGGGTGATGGCGGCGACCACGCCCACGGGTTCGCGCAGCACCACGGAGTTGCCCAGCCGCTCGGGCTCGACCGGCTTGGACAGCAGCTCCAGGTAGGTGTCGAGCACCCGCAGCGGCAGGTCGACCTGCAGCCCGCCGGCCAGCCGCGCCGGCGCGCCCATCTCGGTGGTGATGAGCGCGGCCACCTCCTGCTTGCGCGCCGCGAACCCGTCCCGCAGGGCGCTGAGGTACTCCAGCCGCACCGCCGGGTCGGTGGCGGCCCAGTCGTCGAACGCGGCCCTGGCGGCGGCGACCGCGGCGTCCACGTCGGCGGCGCCGGAGGCCGGCACCGTGGCCACCACCTCCTCGGTGGCCGGGTTCTCCACCGGGATCCGCTCGGCGGTGGCGGCCGGCACCCACCTGCCTCCGACGTAGTTGGCGTCCCTGTCGTACATCGTGACCTCCCCGCGGTGGGCCCTGACCGGGGTCAGCGCAGCGCGCTGACCCCGGTCAGGGCCCGCCCGATGATGAGCTTCTGGATCTGGCTGGTGCCCTCGTAGACGGTGGTGACCCGGGCGTCGCGCAGGTACTTGCCGACCGGGTACTCGTCCACGTAACCGTAGCCACCGAAGACCTGCAGCGCCGAGTTGGCCGCCCGGACGGCGGCCTCGCTGGCGTACAGCTTCGCGATCGACGCCGCGGTGTCGAACGGCTCACCCCGGTCGACCAGGTCCGCGGCCCGCCACGTCAGCATCCGGGCCGCCTCGGCCTCCACCGCGATGTCGGCGATGAGCTCCTGGACGAGCTGGAAGGAGGCGATCGGCCGGCCGAACTGGCGCCGTTGCGTGGCGTACCGCAGCGCCGCGTCCAGGCAGCCCTGGATGATGCCCACACAGCCGGCCGCCAACGACATGCGACCCTTGGCCAGCGCCGACATGGCGATGGCGAACCCCTCGCCGGGCTCGCCCAGGCGCGCGCTGTCGGGCACCTCGACCGCGTCGAGGGTGAGCTGCGCGGTGGCCTGGCCGCGCAGCCCCAGCTTCCCGCGGATCTCCCGGGCGGTGAACCCGGGCAGGTCGGTGGGCACGAGGAAGGCGGTGATCCCACCCGCGCCGGGCCCACCGGTGCGGGCGAAGACCAGCGCCACCTGTGCCCAGGTGCCGTTGGTGATGAAGGTCTTGGTGCCGGAGAGGACCCAGCGGCCGTCCTTGTGCTCGGCGCGGCAGGCCAGCGACGCGGCGTCCGAGCCGGCGTCGGGTTCGGTGAGCGCGAAGCAGCCCAGCGCCTCGCCGGTGCACAGCCGCGGCAGCCACCGGGCCCGCTGCTCCGGGGTGCCGTACGCGGCGATGCTACGGGCCACCAGGCCGATGGAGACCGACACGATCCCCCGCACCGACGAGTCGCCGCGGCCCAGCTCCTCGGTGACCAGGCAGTACGTCAGGTGGTCGCCGCCGGCGCCACCGTCGCTCTCCGGAATGGTCAGTCCCAGCAGGCCCAGCTCGCCGAGCCGGCGCACCACCGTCAGGTCCACCTGCTCGGCCCGGTCCCAGGCCGCAGCGTGCGGGACGATCTCCCGGTCGACGAACTCGGCGGCCAGCGCGCGGACGGCGGCCTGCTCGTCCGAGAGCCTAAGATCCATGTGCCAGCCTTAAACTATCACTGTTAGTTTCCGTGTGTCCCAACCTAGCGCCCGTCCACGTCGAAGGGAAGGACCGACGCTCATGGCCCGGCCAGCCCGTCCGGTGCTCAACCGGCAGCGGATCATCGAGGCCGCCATCGCGATCATCGACCGGGAAGGGCTGGACGCCCTGTCCACCCGCCGCCTGGCGCGGGAGCTGAAGGTTCAGGCACCGTCGCTGTACAACTACTTCTCCACCAAGGAGGAGATCCTCGACGCGGCCGGCGACGCCATCATCGCCCAGGTCGACCTGTCCATGTTCGGCCGCGACCCGTGGCCGCAGGCGTTGCGCACCTGGGCGCACGCCTACCGGGCGGCGTTCGCCGCCCACCCCAACATCGTGCCGTTCCTGGTCCGCGGGCCCGGCCGGCGGCCGGCCGCGCTGCGGCTGGCGGACGCGGTCTACGGTGCGCTCCTCGACGCGGGGTTCCCGCCCGGCCTGGCCACCCGCATCGGCGCCACGATGCGGTTCTTCGTCGCCGGCTCGGCCCTGGGCTCGTTCGCGCTCGGCTTCCCCGACGACCCGTCACTCTACGATGGACGGTACCCGCACCTGGTGGACGCGTACCGGCTGCGCGAGCACCGCGCCCGGGTGGACGACGGCGCGTTCGAGCTGGGCCTGGAGGCGCTCATCCGTGGGTTCGAGGCGCTCTACGACACCGTGGTCCGCGGTGGCGACGCCTCCGGGACGGTCCCCGTGTCCAGCGGCGCGCCCGGTCCTGAGGGCGGCTGAAACTCGGTTGCCTGGACCGGGTCGGCTCGCGATGATGCGGCTGAAACGCTACCTGCCTGGAAAGGGTGAGGCCTCCCCGATTAGAGGCGATCGTCACGCCGCCGGCTCCCCGTGTCGTGCCGCCGCCCACGGCGGCGCCCGGCGGCAGACGGATCCGGTCATCGGTCCTGCTCACCCTAGGGGTTGTCCAACGTGTCCACACACACCGAACTGACGCGGCTGGTCGCCGGGTACATCCGGGCCAGTCTGCAGCGCAGTCCAGTCGTACGGGTCGGGCCGTTCTCGGTGTGGTACGACCCCGCCACCGCCAACGTGTGGCGCAACTACGCGGTACCCGACGATGGGGCCGTGCCGGACGCTGAGGACGTGGCCGCGCTGGTGGCGTGGTTCCGCGCCCGGGGCCGTACCCCGCGCCTGGAGTACGTGCCGGCCGCCGCACCCGCGGTGGAGGGTGCGCTACGCCGGGCCGGTTTCGTGGTCGAGGGCCGCCCGCCGCTGATGGCCTGCCGGCCCGGCGAGGTGGTGGCGCCGCCCGCCGTGGACGGCGTGACCGTCACGGTCGTCGCCGGAGACGGCGACCTGTACGACGTTGCCGTCGCGCAGCACGCGGCGTACGGGGAGCCGGAACCACCCGGCCCGGCCGACGTGGCGCGGCTGCGGGCCACCGTCGAACGCGGTGGCGTGGTGGTGCTGGCCCGGGACACGGGTACCGGCGAGCCGGTAGGCGGCGGACTGTGCACGGCGCCGGTGGACGGGGTCAGCGAGCTGGCCGCGGTCGGGGTGATCGCCTCGCACCGGCGGCGGGGGATCGCGACCGCGATGACAGCGCTGCTGACCCTGACCGCGCACGCCCGGGGCGCGCGGCTGGTGTGGTTGGAGCCGGCCGGCGAGCGCGAGGCCGCGGTCTACGCCCGCGTCGGCTTCCGGCCGAGCGGCCACAAGCTGTGGATCTCACTGCCGGAGGGACCGCCCCGCGGGTAGCGAGCCCGTCGAAGGACCCGAACGCACCGGTCAGGCCGCCGGCAGGTCCACCAGCTCGGCCAACCGGGCACGGTGCCGGTCCGGGGTGCCGAAGCCGATCGCGGCGCTCTTGGCGCGCTTGAGGAACAGGTGCGCGGGGTGCTCCCAGGTGAACCCGATCCCGCCGTGCAGCTGCACGCACTCCTCGGCCGCCCGTACCGCCACGGGCGAGCAGAAGGCCTGGGCCAGCGCCGCGGCGACCGGCAGGTCCGGGTCGCCGGTGGCGGCGCAGCCGGCCGCGTACCGGGCGGCCGCGCGCGCCTGGGTGACCTCCACCCACAGGTCCGCCAGGCGGTGCTTGAGCGCCTGGAACGACCCGAGCGGCCGGCCGAACTGGTGGCGGGTGGACAGGTAGCCGACGGTCTCATCCAGGCACCACGTCGCGATCCCCAACTGCTCGGACGCCAGCAGCGCCGCGCCGGTGACCAGCGCCGCCTCGACCGCCGCCGCGGCCGCCTCGCCGTCGGCCAGCAGCCTGCCGGCCGCGCGCTCCAGGGTGAGGTCGCAGATCGGCCGGGTCAGGTCGAGCGACACCACCGGGTGGCGGGTGACACCGTCGGCGGTGGCGTCCACCGCGTACAGGCCGGTGCCGGTGGGCACGAGCAGGACGTCGGCGGCCAGCGCGTCGACCACGCCCCGGGCCGACCCGCTCACCGTGCCGCCGTCGGCGGTGAAGCCGGACACCGGCAGGCCGGGCACCGAGGCGAACGGCACCGCCAGCGCCACCACCGTGCCGCCGGCCAGGGCGGTGAGCAGCTCCGCGTCGTCCACGGCGAGCAGCGCCGCCGCGGCCACCACCGCGCTGCCCAGGTACGGCACGGGGGTCACCGCCCGGCCGAGCTCCTCGCACACCACCGCGACCTCCCGCCAGGAGGCGCCACCGCCGCCGTACCCCTCGGGCACGGCGAGGCCGGCCAGGCCCATCTCCGTGGCCAGCACGCGCCACAGGTCCAGGTCGGCGGGCCGGCCCTCCTCGCACCGGGCGAGCACCTGGCG
>VSBZ01000211.1:0-4341 GCA_047459215.1 Micromonosporaceae bacterium
GCGGGGGCCCCCCCCGCCGATGCGGGCGGTGCCGCTGGCGGTGAGGGAGCCGCCGGGGAGGGCACCGCGGCCGCTGCCGACGACGCCGCAGCGGCGGGAGGCGGTGACGCAGCGGTCGCCGGTGACGCCGCCGCGGCCGGCGGGGAGGCGGCGGCGGAGGGCGACGCCGCTGCGCCCGAGGAGGCCGGGGCGGAGGCGGCGACCGGCCGGTCCGGCCGGTCCCGTCGCCGTGGCCGGCGCGGTCGTGGCCGTGGCAAGGGTGCCGCCGCCGCCGCTGCTGCTGAGGCCGCCCAGCCGGCCGACCAGGCCGACGCCGACGCGGCCGAGACGGCTGCGGCGTCGGAGACGTCGTCCGAGCCACCACCGGCGGCCGAGGGTGAGCCGGAGGCGGAGACCACGACGACGGTCGTGGAGGACGGCACCGTGCGTCGTCGCCGCCGCCGGCGGCGTCGGCGCTCGACCGCTGAGGCGGAGCCGACCACCGCCGAGGAGGCGGAGACCACCACCGAACGCAGCCTCGAGGACGAGGTACGCGGGGTGGCCGGGTCGACCCGCCTGGAGGCGAAGCGGCAGCGGCGCCGTGGCGGCCGGGACCAGCGGCGGACCCGTCCACCGGTGCTGTCGGAGTCGGAGTTCCTGTCCCGGCGGGAGTCGGTCGACCGGGTGATGGTGATCCGGGAGAAGGCGGGCCGGACCCAGATCGCCGTGCTCGAGGACGGCATCCTCGTGGAGCACTACGTCAGCCGGACCGGCAGCCACTCGATGGCCGGCAGCGTCTTCCTCGGCAAGGTGCAGAACGTCCTGCCCAGCATGGAGGCGGCCTTCGTCGACGTCGGTCGCGGGCGCAACGCCGTCCTCTACGCCGGCGAGGTCAACTGGGAGGCCGCCGGGCTGGAGGGCAAGGCGCGGTCGATCGAGCAGGCGCTCAAGCCGGGCGACTCGGTGCTGGTCCAGGTCACCAAGGATCCCGTGGGCCACAAGGGCGCCCGCCTGACCAGCCACATCGCCCTGTCCGGCCGGCACCTGGTCTACGTGCCCAACGGCACCTCGTCCGGCATCAGCCGCAAGCTGCCCGACTCCGAGCGGCGGCGCCTGCGGGCGGTCCTGAAGGACCTCGTCCCGGAGGGCGCGGGCGTGATCGTGCGCACCGCCGCGGAGGGCGCCAGCGCCGAGGACCTCGCCCGCGACATCAAGCGCCTGCAGGCCCAGTGGGAGGACATCCAGGCCAAGGCGGCCAAGGGGAACGCACCCGCCCTGCTGTACAGCGAGCCCGACCTGGTCGTCCGGGTGGTGCGGGATCTGTTCAATGAGGACTTCCGCGAGCTGGTGATCGAGGGCGACTCGGCGTACGACACCGTCGAGGCGTACCTCGCGCACGTCTCCCCGGACCTGCTTGGCCGCCTGCGCCGCCACACCGGCCCGGGCGACGTGTTCGCCGAGCACCGCATCGACGAGCAGATCCTCAAGGGCCTGGACCGCAAGGTCTACCTGCCCTCCGGTGGGCACCTGGTGTTCGACCGGACCGAGGCGATGACGGTCATCGACGTCAACACCGGGAAGTACACCGGCACCGGCGGCAACCTCGAGGAGACGGTGACCCGCAACAACCTCGAGGCCGCCGAGGAGATCGTCCGGCAGCTGCGGCTGAGGGACATCGGCGGGATCATCGTCATCGATTTCATCGACATGGTCTTGGAGTCCAACCGCGAGCTCGTGCTGCGCCGGCTCACCGAGTGCCTCGGCCGGGACCGGACCAAGCACCAGGTCACCGAGATCACCTCGCTGGGCCTGGTGCAGATGACCCGCAAGCGGGTCGGCGCCGGCCTGCTGGAGGCGTTCAGCGAGCCGTGCGAGCACTGCAACGGCCGGGGCGTCATCATCAACCTCAACCCGCCGGGTGCCGACCGGCCCCGGTCGCGGGACGCCGCGGAGAAGGTCAAGGCGGTGGCGTCCGCCTCCGCCGCCTCGGAACGCCGGCGCGGCCGGTCCGGAGGGCGCGGCGAGGCCGCCCGTGGACGGGGCGGTGCCGGTGCCGCCGACGCGGCGGGCGAGCCGGAGGCCGCGGAGGAGCCGGCACCCGCCGCCGCGACCCTCGCCACGGCCACTCTGGCCGTCAACCATGCGACCGGCGGCGACAGCTCCCCGGACGTCTGGCCGGACGGTACGGAGCCCGCCACCACCGGTGCGGGTGGGTCCAAGGCCGCGGCGGTCCCCGGCGGGGCCTCGCCCGACGGCCGGCGGACGGGCAGCGGGGCACTTCGGGAGGCGACGGCCGGCGCCGCCCCGGCGGGCCGTGCCGCGCCAACGGAGACGGACCGTGCGGACGGCGTGGCCCGGCTGGACGAGGCGGACCGCCAGATGTCGGCCACCGGTGAGGCGCCGATCATCGGGAAGGTGCTGCGCCGGTTCCTGCTGGGTACGAACCGTCGACGTAGCCGGACCTGAGTGGCCGCGGCGCCGGTCGCCGGACGCCCCCGGGCGCCAGCGGGTCGCCGGACCTGGTTGGGCGGTCCGGGTGCCGATGGCGTATCCTTTCCCAGGCGCGCCGGCGCGCGCCACGTTCCTGTGCCCTCGACCGGGCCACGACCAGACCGACAGCAGTGACAGGAGCCCGTGCCATGTACGCGATCGTCAAGACCGGCGGCAAGCAGTACCGGGTCGCCGAGGGCGACGTGATCACCGTCGAGAAGCTCGACGGCCGGCCGGGCGATGCGGTGTCGCTGCCGGCGGTCCTGCTGGTCGACGGTGACCGGGTCGTGACCGACGCCGCCGAGCTGGCCAACGTGCGGGTCTCCGGTGAGCTCGTCGAGCACCGCAAGGGGCCGAAGATCCGCATCCACAAGTTCAAGAGCAAGACCGGCTACCACAAGCGCCAGGGTCACCGGCAGCAGCTGACCAGGGTGAAGGTGACCGGCATCTCGACCGGGAAGTAGGCAGACGCATGGCTCACAAGAAGGGTGCTTCCAGCTCGCGCAACGGCCGCGACTCCCACTCCAAGCGGCTGGGTGTCAAGCGCTTCGGTGGCCAGTTCGTCAACGCCGGCGAGATCCTGGTCCGCCAGCGCGGCACGAAGTTCCACCCGGGCGACCTGGTGGGCCGCGGCCGGGACGACACGCTGTTCGCGCTGGCGGCCGGACGGGTCGTGTTCGCCAACCGGCGCGGACGCCGGACGGTCAGCGTCGTCGCCGCCCAGGACTGACCCGCCCCGGCCAGCTCCGGGGTCCAGGCCGGGGCGCCGGTGGCCGGCCGCTCGTGCGGGCTCCGCGCCGGTTCCGGGGAGGTTGGCCGGATGACCACTTTCGTCGACCGGGTGACGCTGCACCTGCAGGCCGGCGACGGCGGCAACGGGTGCGTGTCGGTGCACCGGGAGAAGTTCAGGCCGCTCGGAGGGCCCGACGGCGGCAACGGCGGCCGCGGTGGCGACATCGTGTTCGAGGTCGACCCGGGCATGCACACCCTGCTCGACTTCCACTTCCGTCCCCACCTGCGCGCGCCCAACGGCCGCCCGGGCGCCGGGTCGCACAAGACCGGCGCGGACGGCGAGGACCTCGTGGTCCGGGTGCCCGACGGCACGGTGGTGCAGACCCCGGACGGCGAGGTGCTGGCCGACCTGGTCGGGGCCGGCACCCGGTACGTTGCCGCCCGTGGCGGGCGGGGAGGGCGTGGCAACGCCGCGCTGGCCAACGCCCGTCGCAAGGCTCCCGGCTTCGCCGAGCTGGGCGAGCCGGGGGAGCGGCGGGAGGTGGTCCTCGAGCTCAAGAGCGTCGCCGACGTCGGCCTGATCGGCTTCCCCTCGGCGGGCAAGTCCTCCCTCATCGCGGCGATGTCCGCCGCCCGGCCCAAGATCGCTGACTACCCGTTCACCACCCTGGTGCCCAACCTCGGGGTGGTGCGGGCCGACGACAGCTCCTTCGTGGTCGCGGACGTGCCCGGCCTCATCCCCGGCGCCGCCAGCGGAAAGGGCCTGGGCCTGGAGTTCCTGCGGCACGTCGAGCGGTGCGCGGTCCTCGTGCACGTCGTCGACTGCGCCACGCCCGACCCGAGCCGGGACCCGGTCGGCGACATCGAGGCGATCGAGGCGGAGCTGGCCGCGTACGGCAAGCTCGGCGACCGCCCCCGGCTGGTGGCGCTGAACAAGATCGACATCCCGGATGGCCGGGAGATCGCGGAGATGGTCCGCCCCGAGCTGGAGGCGCGGGGCCTTCGGGTGTTCCCGGTCAGCGCCGCCACCCGGGAAGGCCTGCGGGAGCTGACGCTCGCCATGGCCGAGGTGGTGAACGCCGCGCGGGCGGCGGCGCCGCCGAGCCGCCCGCCGCGGATCGTGCTGCGTCCCGAGCCGGT
>VSBZ01000041.1:0-25658 GCA_047459215.1 Micromonosporaceae bacterium
ACCTCGACGCCGTCGATGTGCGTGAAGTGTCCGGCGGCGATGAGCTCGCCCTCGAACTCGACCAGGGCGTGGACCGCCACACCCGAGGTGACGCCGGACAGGCCGGAGCTCATCGCGTGCCACTGCTGGCCGTCCCAGCGGGCGAGGTTGCCGACGGCACGCCCACCCGCGTGGGAGAAGTCGCCGCCGACGACCAGGTCGCCGTCGAACTCGGCCAGGGCGAACGGGAACCGGTTCGGGCCACGGTCGCCGCCGGCTCCGGAAAGCCCGGACCACCGTTCGCCGTCCCACGCGGCGATGCCGTTGACGGTGAGGTCGCCGGCGTCGGTGAAGCTACCCCCGGCGATGAGCAGGTCGCCGTAGACGGTCAGGGTGTAGGCGTGCGGCGGCAGATGCGGCATCACACCGTCCAGCCCGTCGCCCAGTGCCGACCAGCCGTCGCCGTCCCAGCGTGCCACCTGGTTGACGGGCAGGTCCCCGGTGTGGGTGAAGCTGCCGGCGGCGACGAGCCCGCCGTCATACACCGTCAGCGACCGGACGCTGGGGCTGCTGGTGCGGACGCTGTCGAAGCCGTCGCCCAGGGCCGACCACTGCTCGCCGTCCCACTGCGCGACCAGGTTCGCCTCCACGCCGCCGGCCCGCCGGAAGACCCCGCCGGCCACCAGCGCCCCGTCGTACACCGCCAGGCTCATGACCACGGCGTCCACGCCGACGTCCGTCGGACCCGACAGCGGTGCCCACCGGTTGCCGTCCCACCGCGCCACCCGGTTGACCAGCGTGCCACCGGCCTGGGTGAACGCGCCGGCCGCGATCAGCTCGCGCCGGTAGACGGTGAGCGCCTCGACGCGGTTGTTCATCCCGGTGCCCAGCGGCGCCCACCGGGTGCCGTCCCAGCGGGCGATCCGGTTGACCGTCTGCCCTCCCGCCTGGAGGAAGTTGCCTCCCGCGACCAGGTCGCCGTCGAAGACCGTCAGCGCCCACACGATCGGCGGAGACGCGCCGCCCAGGCCGCCACCGAGCGGGTGCCACTGCTCGCCGTCCCAGGCGGCGATGCCGTTGACCTCGACGCCACCCGCGTGGCGGAACGAGCCGCCGGCGATGAGCTGTCCGTTGTAGACGGCCAGCACCTCGACGATGCCGTCGACCCCGTCGCCGAGCGGCGACCAGCCGGTGCCGTCCCACTTGGCGATGCCGTTGACGACCTGCCCGCCGACCGTGTCGAACGCCCCGCCGACGTACAGCGCCGGCCCGGTGCCGTCGTCCCAGACCGCGGTGGCGTAGACGACCGAGTCGACCCCGGGGCCGAAGAAGTCGCCGTACCAGGTGTACCCCTCCCGCTGGCGGTCCAGGTCGACGTCGAGGGTGACGAAGCTCCCCTCCTCGTCCAGCGTGACCGGCTCCGCCACCGTGGCGTAGCCGGCGGCCGACACCGTGACCAGGTAGGTGCCCAGCGGCAGCCACATGACGTAGGTGCCGTCGTCACCCGTGGTCGCCTCGGCCACCGGTCCCTCGCCGGCGTCGGCCACGACCGCGGCTCCGGCGACCGGCTCGGATCCGTCGGTGACGGTCCCACGCAGGAACGCGTGTCCCGGCAGCCGGTACCGCACCACCGACTCCCCGACCGGCAGCACCGCCTCCTGGAACGAGTACTGGTGCGCCACCGTCCCGGTCGGGTCCTCGATGCCGATCGTGGCGGACAGGCCACGCTCCCGTGGGTCCTCGCCCACGCCCCGGTACTGCAGCCGGATGTCACCGTTCTCGTGCAGGACGATCCCGACGTCGAGGCGTACGTCTCCGGAATGGACGGTGACGTTGCGCCACTCGATGACGTACTCGCGCTGCGGCGCCACGCCGATCAGCCCCGTCCACGTGCTCGCCTGGTCGTCGACCTCGAGGTCGTCCCAGAACGCGTAGACGGCGGCGTTGGGCCGGGCGGCGTTCGGCAGGGCGGTGTTACTGAAGATCGCGTTGCCCTCGAGGAAGGTGACGTACCCCTTCGTGGAGATGTACGCCGTCGCGTACCGCTCGCCGTAGAACGGGAACTCGAACGGCAGCGGGTGCGCCACCCACTCGTCGAGGCCGGACAGGCCAGCGGGGTGTCGCCCTCGACGTAGCCGCGGTCCTCCTCCTGGCACTGGTAGCCGTGGTCGTCGGTGAGCCATGGCAGGGTGAGGTCCAGCGTGCTGTCGCCCGACACCACCAGCTCCCGCCGGTCCTCGCCGTGGCATCGCCCGGCGTCCGCGCGCAGGTGGTACGTGCCCGCCGGCACCGCGTCGAAGTCGTACGAGCCGTCCGCGCCGGTCGTGACGGGCTCGAGCGGGGTGCCCTCGATCGTCACGGTGGCGCCGGCCACGGGGACCCCGTCGGGGTCGCGGACGGTCCCCGACACCCGCCACGTCGGCGCGGGGGTCAGCGCGACGTCGAGGACTCGGGTCTCGGCCTCGACGATCGTCACGTCCGCGGACCGCTCGAGGTACCCGAACCGGGATACGGTCACCACGTACTCGCCCACGGGTAGCGTCGCCGCGTAGGTGCCGTCCCCGGCCGTGACGCGTACCCGGTCCACTTCGCCGCTGATGGTGACCTGGGCCCCGGCGATCGGCTGGCCCGTGTCGGCGTCGACGACGGTCCCTGCGAGCCTGCCGCTGGGTCCGCGGGGCGCCTCGGCAACCGCGGCGAAGGCGTCCAGCCGCCCCTCGCCCCATACGTTGTTCCTCTCCGCCGTGCCGCCGCAGGACACGTCTGGGGTGTCGATGGCGGTCTGGTCCAGCAGCTCCCGGGTCGCGGCGACGTCGCGCACCAGGGCTGGCGCGGCCGACCACAGCAGCGCCACCGTCCCGGCCACGTGCGGGGAGGCCATGGAGGTGCCCGTCGCCGCCCGGTAGCCGCCGTCGTTCCAGGCCGACCGCACGTTGACGCCCGGAGCGGCGATGTTCGGCTTGACCTCCTCACCGAAGGCCGACGGGCCGCGGCTGGACAGCACGTAGATGTTGCCGTTGATGTCGAACGCCCCCGCCGCGTACGCCTCCGGCATGTTGCCCGGGTTGCCCGCGGTGCCGCAGGCCGGACCGTCGTTGCCGTTGGAGAACTGCGGGAAGATGCCCGCCGCCACCCAGGCCTCGACCGTCGGCCGGAACCACGGGTCGGCGGTGGCCGACCCGCCCCAGGAGTTGTTCACGACGTGCGGGCGGCGGTCCGGGTCCGGGTTCGCGCCGGTCAGGTCGGTGGGGGCCAGGATGAACTGTCCGGAGGACAGCAGCGCCGCCTGCGAGCAGGTCCGGTCCTCGCACCCCTTGGCCGCGATCCAGGTGGCACCCGGCGCCACCCCGATCTGGTTGCCGTTGCCGTCGTCGCCGACCATGGTGCCGGTGACGTGCGTGCCGTGGCCGTTGTTGTCGCACGGCGCCAGCGAGGGGTCGCCGCACACGCGCGACGGGTCCCACCAGTTGTAGTTGTGGTCGAACGTGCCGTCGCCCAGGTTGCCGCGGTACTTCGCCACCAGCGCCGGGTGGTCGAACTGGACCCCGGTGTCGATGGTGGCGACCACGATGCCCTCACCGGTCACGCCGAAGGTCGACCAGACCTCGGGGGCGTTGATCCGGTCGACTCCCCACTCCACCGAGTCGACCCGTGGTTCCGCCGTCCCCGGAGCCGGCTCCGGAACGGCGTACACCCGGTCCGCGGTGATCTGTGCGACCTCCGGCAGGGCGGCGACCCGCTCCAGCAGGTCCCGGTCGCCGGTGACCCGGACGGTGTTGGCGATCCAGTACGACTCGAAGTCGACCCGCTGCGACTCGAGCAGGGCGAGCAGCCGCGCCTGGCTCGTTTCGGCCGTGCGGGTCAGCCGCTCGTAGACGACCCGGCCCTGCCGGGTGCGGTCGGCGATGGCCGCGGCCGGTCGCAGGTCCGCCCGCTCCCGCAGGTAGACCCAGAACGTCGTGGTGCCCTTTATGGACAGTTCTTGTAGCACCTGCGGTTCCACGTCGGCGCCGGTGGCGGCCGGCATGCCACCGGGCGGCAGCGCGGGCGCCGCTGCCGACCCGGAAATGGTCGGGCCGGTGGCGAGCACCACCACCGACAGTCCGCTGACGATCGACATGCCACGACGACGCCACCGACGGTGCCAGGTGTTCACCGTCATCTCCTCCGCCTCCTACGTCACCGCGAGGGTGCGGGAGGCGGGGCGGGGCGGGCTATGCCCAGAACTGGGTAAGTATCCCGGCCGTACCCGACCGTCATTGGCCGGACAGGTGGCACGAGAGTGTGACGCGGGAGGGTACGCCGAGCATGCGCCCCCACCTCCGCGGGTGCCCGCCTCGCGGAGGTCTCAGGCTGCAGATGGTCGCGGCGCGTGCCGACCCTCCAGGACCTCGGTGGCCCGGTCCAGCTCCGGCGACGACGCCTGACGTGACCGTGCGACCGGGGACAGCCTGCCCGCACCGGCCGTGCCGATCTTGCCCGTAGGACCGGCCGCCACCCCTCTGCAGCGCCAAGTTAGCTTAGGCTAACCTAAGCCACATGCCACTCGTGAGTACTGAGCCGGCGGCCGACGCCGCGCTTGCCGCGTCGGGCCTGTGCCTGGGCTACCACGGCACCATCGTCGTGCGGGACGCTGGCATCACCCTGCGCGACGGTGAGGTGACGGCGCTGGTCGGTCCCAACGGCAGCGGCAAGTCCACCCTGCTGCGTGCCCTGGCACGGCTCCACCGGCCGGCCAGCGGCGAGGTCCGACTCGGCGACGGCACGTCGGCTCTGGCGCTGTCGGCGCGCCAGTTCGCCCGGATTGTGACCCTGCTGGCGCAGAGCCGCCCGACCCCGCACGGCGTGTGCGTGCGCGACGTCGTCGGGTACGGCCGTCACCCGTACCGGGGACGCTGGCGCGCCGGCGACCCCGACGGCGGCCGCGCCGTCGCCTGGGCCATGTCCGTCACCGGTGTGGACGGCATGGCCGACCGACCGGTCGACGAGCTGTCCGGCGGGGAGCTGCAGCGGGTGTGGTTGGCGACCTGCCTGGCCCAGGACACCCGCGTGCTGCTCCTGGACGAGCCCACCACCTTCCTGGACCTGCGCTACCAGGTGGAGATCCTCGACCTGCTGCGTGACCTCGCCGACACCCACGGCGTCGCCGTGGGTGTGGTCCTGCACGACCTCAACCAGGCCGCATCGGTCGCCGACCGCGTCGTTCTCATGCATCAGGGCCGGGTACGCGCCTGCGGCCCTCCCGCGCAGGTGCTGACCGGCGAGGTCCTCACCGACACCTACGGCATCCGGATCGAGGTGGTCACCGATCCGGAGACCGGGCTGGTGCACACCCGCCCGGTCGGCCGCCACCACACCCGTCCGCTCGGCCGGCACGACCCCGACCGGGTGGGCCGGCACGGCGCCCGCCCGGCCCACGGGCACGACCCGGGCAGCCGGCACGACACCCGCCCGACCTCCCGGCACGGCGACCACCGGGCCGGCGACCGCGACGGCCACCCGCTGTCCTGACCGGAACCCCGCGTCCCGACCCCACGCCCGAAAGGATCCCGATGAACCGACTGCGCCTCGCACCGGTGGCCGCGCTGGCCCTCGCCCTGCTCGCCACCGCCTGCGGTACGACCGAGGACCGGTCCTCCGGGGTTGCCGCCGCCGACGCCTCCGGCGGCCCCGTGACCGTCGTCGACAGCCGCGGGAAGGAGATCACACTGGACGCACCAGCCAGGCGGGTCGTCGCCCTCGAGTGGGGAGAGGCCGAGATGCTGGTCACGCTCGGGGTCATGCCGGTCGGCGTGGCCGACGTGGAGGGTTACCGCCGGTGGGTGAGCGCCGCGCCGCTGGACCCCTCGGTGACCGACGTCGGGATGCGGGGCGAGCCGAGCATCGAGACGATCGTGGCGCTCGAGCCCGACCTGGTGATCATGGAGCGGGGGCCCGGCGGTGGACCGGTCGAGCAGATCGAGCAGTACGTCAAGGTGCTGGTGACCACCGGCAGTGACGCCTCGGACAACCTCAACCGGATGCGCGAGGACTTCCGCATGATCGCCACCGCGGTCGGTCGCCTCGACGAGGCGGAACGGATCCTCGCCGACTTCGACGCCGCGCTCGAGGCCGGACGGAAGGCCATCGCCGACGCCGGCGCCACCGGCGCGCCGTTCGCCATGGCCGACGCCTACCGCACGGGCAGCGACATCAACGTCCGGATGTTCGGCGAGGGTGCCCTGGTCTCGCAGGTCGCGATCGCGCTGGGCCTGCGCAACGCCTGGCCCGGCGAGGGCGACGAGATGTGGGGCCTCGAGGTCACCGACGTGGAGGGTGTGACCCGCCTGCGCGACCAGGAGGAGCTCCGCTTCCTCTACAACGCCTCCCACGGCGAGGACCTCATCGGCGAGGCCCTGCCCGGGAACCCGATCTGGGACTCCTTGCCGTTCGTCGCCGAGGGGCGGGTGCACCGCCTCACCGACGGCATCTGGACCTTCGGCGGCCCGGCCTCGTGCCGGCAGTACCTCGACGAGCTGGTCCGGATCTTCGGCGGCGCGCAGTGACGACGACCGCGACCACGACCGGGCCGGCGCCGCCCACCGCGACGCCTGTCCACCGGCTGCGCGCCGCCGGGGTGTTCACCATGGCGGCCTGCCTGGTCGTTGCCGCCGCGGTGGTGCACCTCACGCAGGGCACCTCACAGGTCGGCGCCCTGGACCTGGTCCGGTTCGTGCTCGGCGAGCGGGACGAGACCGTGGCCACCGTGCTGGTCGCCTCCCGGCTGCCCCGGCTGGCGGCCGCGCTGGCCGTGGGCGTGGCACTCGGAATGGCCGGCGCCGCCCTGCAGTCGGTGGCCCGCAACCCGCTCGCCTCCCCGGACACGCTGGCGGTCAATGCCGGCGCGTACCTGGCGGTGGTCGCGGCCGCGGCGTTCGGCGTGAGCCTCCCGGCCCTGCCCGCCGGCGCGGTCGCGTTCCTCGGTGGGCTGGCCGCCGCCGGGCTGGTGCTCCTCCTCGCCTCCGGCGGCCGCGCCGGCCCCACCCGGCTGATCCTCGCCGGGTCGGCCACCGCGCTCGCGCTGCAGGCGCTGACCACCCTGCTGCTCCTGCTGTACCAGCAGGAGACGATCGGGCTGTACGCGTGGGGCAACGGCTCGCTGGTGCAGAGCGATCTCAGGGACGTCGCCCAGCTCGCCCCGGTCATCCTCGCGGCGGCGGTCGGGTGCCTGCTGCTCGGACCCCGGCTGGACGTGCTCAGCCTGGGCGAGGACACCGCGGCCGTGCTCGGCGTACCGGTAGGCCGCACCCAGGTCACCGTCGTCGTGCTGGCGGTCCTGCTGGCCGCCGCGGCGGTCACCCTGGTCGGGCCGGTGGGTTTCGTCGGACTGTGCGCGCCGGTCGTCGTCCGGCTGGTCGCCACCGCGGTCCCCGGGCTGCACCGGCACTCCCTGCTGCTGCCCCTGTCCGGGCTGGCCGGTGCGCTCGTCGTCATCGGCGCGGACGTACTGCTGCGCGCCCTCCTCGGCGGCCAGGCCGGCGTGGAGGTCCCCACCGGGGTGATGACCACGATCGCCGGCGCGGTGGTCCTGGTGTGGCTGGCCCGGCGGCGCCGCGACTCCGGCCCGACGCGGCGCCCGCCCGCCGCGCGCCTGTCGGCGGTCCGGTCGCGACGGTTCGTCGCGACCGTGGTGGCGGTCTGCGCGGCCGCGGTCGCCGGGGCGGCGCTGCTCGGCATGCTGGCCGGCGACACCTTCCTGCTCACCGGCGACCTGGTCAACTGGGTACGCGGCCGCACCGGGCCGGCGCTCACGTTCGTGCTCGACCAGCGGTACCCGCGTGTGGCGGCCGCCCTGCTCGCCGGCGCCGCGCTGGCCGCCGCCGGCACGGTGGTGCAGGCGGTGTGCCGCAACCCGCTGGCCGAACCGGGGATCCTCGGCATCATCGGCGGCGCCGGGGTCGGCGCGGTCACGGTGATCACCCTGGTGCCCCTGGTCGGCGTCTGGCCCATGTCGGCGGCCGCGGGCGTCGGCGCGGTGCTGGCGTTCGCGCTGGTGTACGGGCTGTCGCGGCGGGGTGGCCTGGACTCGGACCGGTTCGTCCTCGTCGGAGTCGGGGTGTCGTTCGGCTGCGCCGCGCTCATCACGTTCATCATCGTCGCGACCGACCCGTGGAACACCGCCAAGGCGCTGACCTGGCTGTCCGGCTCCACCTACGGCCGCACCGCCGCCCAGGTCGTGCCGGTGGCGGTCGCCCTGCTGCTGGCGGTGCCCGTCGTGGCGCTCGCGCGCCGGGAGCTGGACCTGCTGTCGCTCGACGACGACACACCTCGCGTCCTCGGGGTACGCCCGGAGCGCGTGCGGCTGGTGGTGCTGGCCGCCGCGGCGACGCTGACCGCCACCGCGGTGTCCGCGATCGGGGTGGTCGGGTTCGTCGGCCTGGTCGCCCCGCACGCCGCGCGGGCGCTGGTCGGCGGCAACCACGGGCGGGTGCTGCCGGTCGCCGCGCTGCTGGGCGCCCTCCTGGTCAGCCTCGCCGACACGCTGGGCCGCACCGTCATCGCGCCGGCGCAGATCCCGGCCGGGCTGCTCACCGCCATGCTCGGGGCACCGTACTTCGTCTGGCTGCTCTGGCGCTCCCGCGCCCGGGCCATCACGGCAGTGTGAGGAGGACACAATGGACACTACGGTCCTGCCGACGCTGGAGGTCGAGCCGTGGCGGCAGTACGC
Source organism: Micromonosporaceae bacterium (assembly GCA_047459215.1). Lineage (GTDB taxonomy): Bacteria > Actinomycetota > Actinomycetes > Mycobacteriales > Micromonosporaceae > Natronosporangium. Next base: position 8,687 of record VSBZ01000041.1, read on the forward strand.
CGTGCGGGTGCGGCGGGTGTCGCGGATGAGCCCGTCCTTCGTACGGGTGACCCTCACCGGACCGGACCTGGACCGGTTCGCGGACAACGGGTTCGACCAGCGCATCAAGCTCGTGTTCCCGGCGCCCGACGGCGGGCTGGACCACCTGCCGTCCGGTCCGGACTGGTACTCCCGGTGGCGGAAGCTACCGGAGCGGCGGCGCCATCCGATCCGCACCTACACCGTGCGCGCGGTCCGGCCCGAGGTCCGCGAGCTCGACGTGGACATGGTGCGGCACGGCGACGCGGGGCCGGCTTCGCGGTGGGTCGGTGCCGCCCGCCCGGGTGACCGGCTGGTCGTGATCGGACCGAACGCCGACCACCCCGGGCCGCACGGCGGGATCGAGTTCCGGCCGCCCCCGGACGCGGACGCGCTCCTGCTCGCCGGGGACGAGACGGCCGTACCGGCGATCTGCGTGATCCTGACACGACTGGACCCGGGCACGCGCGGCGAGGCGCTGCTGGAGGTCCCGCTGCCGGGGGACGTGCTCGGCACGGCCGCGCCGCCGGGGGTACGGGTCACCTGGCTGCCGCGGTGCGGCGCCGGGCACGGCCAACGGCTGGTGCCGGCGGTCCGGGCCGCGGTCGCGCGACTGCTGCGGGAACCTGCCCCCGTCGGCGTGCCGTGCCCGGTCCCGGACGTCGACGTGGACCGCGAGCTGCTGTGGGAGGTGCCGGAACCGGCCGGCGCGCCGGGGACCGGCGGGCTGTACGCGTGGCTGGCGGGCGAGGCCGGCGTCATCCGTACCCTGCGTCGGCACCTGGTCACCGACCACGGCATCGACCGGCGACGGGTGGCGTTCATGGGCTACTGGCGCCTCGGGCGGCCCGAGTTCACGTGAGCGGCGTGCCCGGGCGCCACCCGGCCGGCGGGCCGTGCGGCGGTGGGCGCTACCGGGGGTCGTAGGTCTGGCAGTCCGCGACGTCCTGTCCGCTGGCCACCCGGATCGCGGGCGCGTGGCACTCCAGGTCGAGGTTGTGCCGGCAGTCGGCCCGCTGGCAGGCGCCGACCCGGCCGAGCGCCTCGGTCACGCCGCCCTTGCTGGGGGTGTCGATGAAGGTCGCGCACTGCGCGGACTCCCCACCGATCGTGATCGCCGCCGCCCGGCAGCCGTTGTGGTTGTAGCCGCACTGGGTCACGGTGCACTCGACCACCTGCGGCATCTCCAGCAGCTCGGTCATCGGTCGCCGCCCTCCCTGTCCGGCTGTGGCTTGTGACTGTCCCTACCCGTGTGACCGCAGCGGAAACCTGTCCGGGTCGGGTGCGGGGGTGCGCCACCGGCTGGTCCGCGTCGGGGCGGCTTCGTCCCCCGGCGGGTGTGGTGACGCCGCCGCGGGTCACCGCGAGCGGTCGCCTCCGGAGTCCCCGTCCGGGGACCGGGCGACCCGGAGTGCGACCAGCGGGTAGACCAGCACCGAAACCATCGCCGCGGCCACGAGGGCGGCCGCGCTCGCCTCGTCCAGCCACCCGTGGTCGAGAGCGCCCCGGCTGACGACCACGACCATGGGGAGCGTGGTGGAGGCGTACAGGCCGAGGGCGCGCAGCTCCCGGGGCGGCAACCGACCACGGAACAGCAGCGCCACCGGGACCGAGCGCACCACCAGCAGCGCCAGCACGGTCAGCGCCATCAGGACGATAGCGGTGCCACTGCTCAGCAGGGTGCTGACGTCGATGCGCATCCCGGTGGTGACGAAGAAGAAGGGAATGAGGAACCCGAACCCGATACCCTCCAGCTTGGACTCGACCACCCCGGCCTCGTGGTCGGAGATGTTGGTGAGCACCTGACGGATCACCACGCCGGCCGCGAAGGCGCCCAGGACGATGTCGAGGTGCAGGTCGAGCGCCAGCCACACCATGCCCACCAGGACCAGCAGGGTCAGCCGTACCGCGAACTGCGCGCTGGTGCCCAGCGTGGCGGTCAGCAGCCTGGGCACCGGCGCCGGTGGTCGGCGGCTGGCCAGCGCGACGGCGCCGGCGGCGATCACCGTGAAGCACAGCAGGAGCAGGGTGGCGTGCACCGGCCGCCGGCCGCTGAACAGCAGGGTGACGGCGACGATCGGTACGAACTCGCCCACCGCGCCGACGGCCAGGACGTTCGTGCCCAGGGACGTGTCCAGCTGGCCGGCGTCGCGCAGCACCGGCAGGAGCATGCCCAGTGCAGTGGTCGCCAGCAGCAGCCCGAGGGCCGCCGCGGTGCCGGCACCACCTCCGACCAGCGCGGCCAGCAGGGCCCCCACGGCCACCCCGCCCAGCAGCGAGAGCAGCCACGACAGCAGCGCCCGGCTGACCGGCGGGCCACGTAGTCGCCCCAGGTCAAGTTCGTAGCCGGCCAGGAAGAACAGCATCGCCAGCGCGAAGGTGGCCAGGCCGTGGACGGTCCCGTCGACGTGCACCAGCCTGAGCACGGCCGGCCCGACCAGGATCCCGAGGCCGATCTCCAGGACCGCGGTGGGAAAGAGGAGCCAACGGCCCAGCTGGTCGGCCACCAGCGGCGCGAGCACGGCCACCAGCGAGATCATCAGCACGTTCGTGAGCGCGCCGCCGTCCACGGCCGTCTCTTTCCCGGTGGTCGGCGTTTCAGTGGCGGTGTCCGTCCCCGTGACCGGAGTCTCGGCGGCGGTCCCGTTCCCGGTCGGGGGCGCGCCGTGACGGCGCCGCCAGCCGGACACCGCCCGGGCGGTGCCCGCGGCGGGTCGGCCGCGGCTCAGCGGGCGGTGGCCTCGATCTCGCCGAGCCGGTGCCTCACCAGGTCCCGTACCGCCTCCGCCGGAAGTGGCTTGGCGGCGGTGAACCGGACAGTCCCCTTGGACAGGTCGAAACCCGCCAGGCGGTCACGGACCGCGTCGACCGCGTCCGAGCTGAACGGGAAGATGCTCAGGTGCCGCCGGGCGGCGCGGAAGCCGAGCAGGGGCTTGCGCTTGTAGATCAGCGCCGCCATGCCGTAGCTCGTGCCCTCCTCGGCACCGGGAGCGACCTCGAGCGCGAGCGTCCGGATGCGCGCGAACGCCTCCCGCGCCGGCGGGTCGAGGCGGCTGAAATAGTCGTCCAGCACGGACACACATGGGAGGATAGTGGGCGTCGAACCGCCGTCTCGTACGGCGGCCGCCCGCGGTGCACCCCTGGGCGGGGTGCCGTGCCGTCGACCCACGGGTCCGGTGGGGTCCGCCGCCCGGGCGTCGCCAGGCTCCGCGACCGGCGACGGTCGGCGCGCCGTCGCGGCGCACGGAGAGGGAGGTCCGGTCCGATGGCTGGCGACCCGCGCCCGGAGGCGACCCCGGACGACGTCCGCCCGGAGGTGCGCCGGCTGCAGGTGCTGGTGGGCAGGTGGCGTACCACCGGCCGGACGACCGGTACGGCGACGCGCCGTCCGCCGTCATCGACGGCACCGACGAGTACGTGTGGCTACCGGGAGGCTCGCTCCTGCACACGGTGGACGCGCGCGTGGGTGAGCAGGCGGTCACCGGCGCCGAGATCATCGGCTACGACGCGCAGGTCTGCACGTCGGTCCAGAGACTCTACGTGGAGCGGGCGGCGGTCGACGAGGTCTCGTCGCGGCTCGCGGAGGCGCTCGCCTCGCGCCGAGCGGGCGACCCGCGCGACCCGGGGAGCTTCATCGGCCCGGTCATCAGCCCCGCGGAAGCGGACCGCATCGAGGACTGGATCCGTCGGGCCGTGGACGGCGGCGCGCGGGTCGTGGCCGGCGGCGGCCGCGAGGGGTCGGTGATACAGCCGACCGTACTTGCCGACGTCGATCCTCGGATGGACGTCATGTGCCGCGAGATCTTCGGGCCGGTGGTGTCGATCCGACCGTTCGACGACCTCGACGCCGCCATCAACGAAGCGAACGACACGCCCTACGGGCTCGCCGCCGGCATCTTCACCGGGAGCCTCGACCGGGCACTGCACGCAGCGGCCGAGCTGCGGATGGGGTCGGTCCACATCAACGAGACGTCCAGTAGCCGCGTCGATCTTCAGCCGTACACCGGGGTGAAGCTGAGCGGCTACGGCACGGAGGGTCCCCGATATGCCATCCGAGAGATGACGGAGGAGACTCTGATCACAGTCGGGCCGACGGCCTGACCGCTCTGAGGCAGGTTGCCGCGAACAGGACCGGTGCCGGGCACCAGCAGGCGGAGTACGGGCGCTCGGCCCGCCGTGCCGCCCGAGCGTGCGATGGAGCACGTCCTCGGCTACACCAGGCCGATCGACGTCGCGCTCTGGCTGCCCCGCCGTCGACGATCCAGCGTACGGGCGTGGGCAGCGCGCTCGACGCGCAAGTCGTGCCACATGTTCACACCCACAGGACCGTGCATCCTCACCGCCGACGAGGTTTCGATCCCACGGCCCTCATCCTCGAGCGTTCCACAATGGTCAGGCCCAGCAGCGGGGATGCCTGGCTGACCTGATCGTCGGCGAGCCGTGGCGGCAGCTGTCGACGAGATGACCGAACATCGTACTCACCGGACACACGTATGCCCGGGGCAGGCGTGCTCAGGAAGCCCTACACCGTCTCTGCGCTCAGCAAGTCACCGACTATCTTTCCGGGAGAGAACCCGCACACCTGGTGTGCCAGGAAGGGCTGCCATGAGCGAGACAGACCCGATGATGGAGAAGGTCGTAGAGCTGTGGAGGGACCGCCGCTACCAAGAGGGGTCCTCGGAGGCGGTGTACGCCACGTTGCGGGAGGCGATCCTCAGCAAGGTGCTGCGGCCGGGCCCGCAGTTCGCCGAGGAGGACCTGGCGCGGGTGTTCGGGGTCAGCCGTACCCCGATCCGCGAGGCAATCCTGCGCTTGGAGTCAGAACACCTGATGGAGCGGCGGGGCCGCCGGCGGGTGTCCGTCAGCGAGATCTCGCCGGCCGAGGTGCTCGAGATTTACGACGTGAGGGTGGTTCTAGACGGACTCGCGGCGGAGCTCGCTGCCCGGCACGCCACCCCACCGGAGATCGCGCAGCTGCACTGGGTCACCGAGCGGATGAAGGCCGCCGACGAGCGTGCCGATTTCCAGACCGTCTCGGCCCTAAGCCTGGAGTGGCACGAGTGGCTCGCCCGGGCAAGCAGGAACTCGTTCCTGTTAAGCCAGATCCGGATGGTGCACGACCGGGTGCGGAGGTTCGAGAGAACCACTTTTGAATACCCAGGTCGCGGTGTCGAGGCGATCGCCGAGCACGAACAGATCCTGGAAGCGGTCCGGGCCGGTGACGCGGCCGCGGCCGCCGAACTGGCCAAGACCCACATGCTGAACGCGAAGAAGGTACGGCTGGCGATGGTCGAAGGCAACGTGCCAGCTAATAGCCAACGCTCCGGTGAGTCAGCCCGGAAGGGGAGCGATGAGATGCGACAGTGACTGGCGAGACCGTCACCGTAGTGATGCGCGTGTTCTACCGGTACGGCGCAGAGGCGCCGCAGTGCAACCTGATCGTCTGCTCCGGCCCTAAGACGACGCCGATGCAACGGTTCGTCGGAGGCCGAGTCATACGTGGCAACGGCCTGGCCTTCGCCGATATAGGCGTGTGCTTCAACGGAGTGTTCAGCGAGGCAACAGACTGTCGCGTGTTGAGAGTTGGACAAAGACACGCAGCGAGAGACTCGCCGCACCGTCTACGATGTTCACCGGTCAACGATCGAGGCGCTCCGGCCGGCGCCAGCTCCGAGGACGTGCTGGCCGCGGCCTCTAAGCACTACGTCGGATCACGTTTCCACGGCTACATGCAGGAATGATCGTCACGCACGGGATCGGCGTCGGCTACGCAGAGCCGCCGTTCATTGCTCCGCCGGGACGGAAGAGCCCGCCGCTGACGCTCGAGCCCGGAATAGTGTTGGCGGTGGTGCCCACCATCATCGTCCCGGATGTTCCCGGCGGTGGCGGGGTCCGGCTCGAGGACCTCGTGGTGGTCACAGACGACGGTCCACAGATGGTCCCAGGCACCATACGAGCAGAGTACTCGCCCGTAACGCAGCGGCGGTAACCACGCCCGGGCCGCCGTGCCTGACGCGTCCGCTGGCCGAGGATACTTCCGGCTGCTCCGTCCTAGGTTTCCGGCGTGGTTCAAGCCCCCGGGGCACTGCGGCCCAGCAGGGCGCCTCCGATCAGGCTCCCCAGGGCGTTCAGGCTCAGCAGGACGCCCAGCCCGCCCACCGTCCACCCCAGCATCTTGCCGCTGTTGCGGGTCAGCCAGCCGTTGAGCCGGTGCAGCCTGGGATCGATCCACTCGTGGGCGACCAGGCGCCCGGCGCCGAGCACCAGCGCGGGCAGGCACATGACCACGCAGTACGCGGCCAGCACGGCGGTGGTGGTGACCCACCCGAGGTCGGTGGCGACCAGTACCCCGACCGCGGCGAGGTAGGGCAGCATCGTGGCCACCTCCAGCAGGCCGGCCAGCAGCGCGAGCCCCATCAGGCCGCGGTACCCGCCGGTGCCCGACATGGACCGCTCCCGCCAGCGTTGGATCCGCCCGGGACGCCCGCCGGCCCGGTTGGCGCGCTCCTCCAGCCGGTAGCTCCACCCGAACAGGGCCACCCCGATGGCGAGCTGCCCGATCCGCAGCGGCGGCTCCGGCACGTCGGCGAGCACGTCGGCGACGGCGTCCACCACCGCTCCGGCCGTGGCGACGAGCAGGACTCCCACCCCGAAGTAGAAGCCGGCGATCGTCGCCAGGTAGATGAGCAGGCGACCGCCGCGCAGCCGCCCCGGTTGCAGCATCAGCCAGACGGGGATGAGCAGGGTGCCGAAGCTGGTGCTGTCGATGAGGGCGAGCCCGGCCAACAGGAGCGCGAGCGCGAGCGTCATCGCCATCCTCCCCGGGTCACGGGACCTCTGCCCGCACGACCCGCAGCATGCCGACCACCAGCGGCACGACCACCCACACCGCGGTGGTCGTGCCCAGCTGGGCCCACTGCTGCCCGGTCAACGTTGCGCCCTGCAGGATCGGCGCCATGGTGAGGCTGAAGTCGAGCCACCGTGCGGCGCTCTCCAGCCAGGAGACCAGCCCGCCGAGCACGCTCCACACGGTCGGCAGCACGAAGTAGGTCACGATCGCCAGCGGCGTGTTGAGCAGCATCATGCCGAACGCGATCCCCATGGCGACGTTGATCAGCTGCATGACCGCGGCCGACCACAGCACCGCCCCGCCGAGCGCCCATCCGCCACCCGCGTCGGGGCCGGTGGCGACGGCGACCAGGTTGGCCACCGCGGCCACCAGCGCGCTGGCGCCCACGGACAGAACCGCCACGACCGCCCCGGCGGCCAGCTTGGCGACGACCACCCGCCGCCGGACGGGTACGAGCGCGAACGTGGTCAGCGCGGTGCGCTGTGACCACTCGCAGGTCGCGGCGAGGATACCGAGCACCGGCAGCAGGATCCCGACCGGCAGGAGAGTGCCGAGGAAGAACAGCTCGAACCCGTGCGCCGCCGGGTCGACGGCCAGCAGCTGCACCACGGCCACCACCGCACAGGCGAGCACGATGGCCGCCAGCAGCGACGCCCCCGACCGGGTGTCGACGAGCTTGCGCAGCTCGACCGCGGTCAGGCGGGCCAGGGAGGGCCGGCGGGGGTGCGGGTACGTCCCGGGCCCGGCGAGCGGCGACGAGACGGGTGTCATCGGTCGCTCCCTTCCTGGGTCGGTGAGCTTGTCATGCTGAGGAACAGCTGCTCCAGCCCTCCGTCGGCGGGGCGCAGCTCGGTGAGGACCACACCGCAGGCGGCGGCGACCTCCCCGACCCGGTCAACGGCCGCCCGTACCAGCAGCGACCCGTCGGGGCCGGGGGTGACGGGCAGGCCGGCGGCCTCGAGCCCGGCGTGCAGGGCCTGTGGGTCGCGGGCCCGCACGCGGACCCCGAGGCCGGCGAGCAGCTCCGCCTTCTCGCCGTGGGCGACGACCCGGCCCTTGTTGATCACCACCAGGCGGTCGGCCACCGCCTCCACCTCCCGCAGCAGGTGCGAGGAGAGCAGCACGGTGCCGCCGCGGTCGGCGAACCGACGCAACAGGGTCCGCAACCAGTAGATGCCCTCCGGGTCCAGCCCGTTGGCCGGCTCGTCCAGGACGAGCACCCGCGGGTCGCCCAGCAGCGCGTGAGCGATGCCCAGCCGCTGCCGCATGCCCAGCGAGTACTCACCCACCCGCTGCCCGGCCGCGTCGGCCAGGCCGACGAGGGCGAGCAGCTCGTCGACGCGCGTCCGGGCGACGCCGAGCACCGCGGCGGCCAGCCGCAGCGTCTCCCGTCCGGTGCGGCCGCGGTGCTGGGCGGAGGCGTCGAGCAGCACGCCGACCTCGCGGCCGGGGTTGGCGAGGTCGGTGTAGGCGAGGCCGCCGATGGTCGCCGTGCCGGCGTCCGGCCGGGTGAGGCCGCACAGCATCCGCAGCGTGGTCGACTTGCCGGCACCGTTGGGCCCGAGGAAGCCGGTGACGGTGCCGGGCTCGCACGTGAACGAGACCCGGTCGACGACGGTGCGGCCGCCGTACCGCTTGGTCAGGTCCTGCACCACGATCACGTGATCGAGGCTGCCGTCCCGCACCCGCCCGCCGCGTCGGCCATCGGTAGGGATCACGTGAACCTTGGGCTACCGCTGCGATAGACCTTGGTCGGTATCAGGCGGACGGGTCCGTCCGTACCATTGCGATCATGGGTGGCGAGGCGCCGCGGGTGCCGAACGTCGGGCCCGCGCGTCGTGACCTTCGCGACTGGCTGATCGACACGGGCGCGTTCCTGCTCGCCATCGCCTGGGTGGTGCTCGTGGCGGCGCTGTGGTGGACGCTTCACCGCCAGGGCGAGGTGACGGTGCCGCCGGCTCTCCTGGTCGTGGACGTGGTCGCCGGCGCGGTCGCGGCCGGGGCGGTGTGGCTGCGCCGGCGCTGGCCGGTCGGGCTGGCGGTGGCGCTGTTGCCGACCGGCCTGTTCTCCATGGCCACCGGGATGCCGGCGGTCATGGCCCTGTTCAGTGTCGCCGTGCGCCGTCGGCCGGCGGTCACGCTGCTGCTCGGCGGGCTGTACGCGGCGACGACGCCTCCGTACTTCGCCTACCAGATCAACCCGCTCCAGCCGCAGGCGCCGTACTGGTGGGACATCGCGTGGGGCACCGTGATCACCGCCCTGGTGGTCGGGTGGGGCCTGTTCGCGCGGGAGCGGCTGCAGCTGCTGCAGTCGTTGCACGAGCGTGCGGTACGCGCGGAAGCCGAGCAGCAGCTGCGCGCGGAGCAGGCGCGGCACCTGGAGCGACAGCGGATCGCCCGGGAGATGCACGACGTGCTGGCGCACCGCATCTCGCTGGTGAGCATGCACGCCGGCGGGCTGGAGTTCCGCCCCGACGCCTCGCCGGAGGAGGTCGCCCAGGCGGCCGCGGTGATCCGCCGCAGCGCCCACGAGGCACTGGAGGACCTGCGGGAGGTGATCGGGGTGCTGCGGGCGGGCACCTCCGGTGGCGAGACCAGACCGCAACCCACCCTGTCGGACCTGCCCGCGCTGCTGGACGAGTCGCAGCGGGCCGGTACGCGGGTACGCGTCGACAACCGGCTCGGCGACCTGAGCGCCGTTCCCGCGCACCTCGGCCGCACCGCGTACCGGATCGTGCAGGAGGGGCTCACGAACGCCCGCAAGCACGCGGCCGGTACGGTGGTCGACCTGTCCCTGTCGGGCGGGGCCGGGGACGGGATCACCATCGAGCTGCGCAACCCGAAACCGGTGGGGCACACGCCGACGATCCCGGGGAGTGGAACCGGGCTGGTGGGGCTGGCCGAGCGCGCGACGCTGACCGGCGGGCGCCTGGAGCACGGGCCGACACCGGACGGCGGTTACCGGCTGCGGGCGTGGCTACCCTGGCCAGCATGACGACGGCCGAGCCGGCGGCGCCGATCCGGGTGCTGATCGTCGACGACGACGCCCTGGTACGGGCGGGGCTGTCGTTCATCCTGCGGGGAGTGGACGACATCGAGGTCGTCGGCGAGGTGGCCGACGGCGATCAGGTGGCCGCGGCGGTGGCGGAGTACCGCCCGGACGTGGTCCTGATGGACATCCGGATGCCCCGCATGGACGGCCTGGCCGCCACCGAGCTGCTGCGGCGCCGCGGCGACCGCGCCCAGGTGATCGTGCTGACGACGTTCGACCTCGACGAGTACGTGCTGCGCGCGTTGCGCGCCGGCGCCAGCGGCTTCCTGCTCAAGGACACGCCGCCGCCGCAGATCGTCGAGGCGATCCGCCTGGTCGCCGCCGGTGAGGCGATGCTGTCGCCCTCGGTCACCCGCCGGCTCATCGCCCACGTCGCCGCCTCGGCCGGCGAGACCGACGCCCGGCGGCGGCAGGCCCGCGAGAAGCTCGACCGGCTGAGCGAGCGGGAGCGGGAGGTGGCGATCGCGATCGGGCAGGGCAAGTCCAACGCGCAGATCGGCGCCGAGCTGTTCATGAGCGTGGCCACGGTCAAGGCCCACGTGACCCGACTGCTGTCCAAGCTGGAGCTGTCGAACCGGGTGCAGATCGCGCTGCTGGCCCACGACGCCGGCCTGACCGACGAGGGGTGATCGACCCGAACGCTTGCCGGGCCGCGGGCGAGCGCCGGCACGTGCGCCACCGTCGGCCACGCGTCACGTGCGCGTGACCCTCCGCAGGCCGTGGGAGGGTGTCCACCACTCGACGACGAGCATGGTGGCCCGGTCGTCGAGGCAGGTATGCACGACCTCGGTGATGTCGGCGCGGAAGCGGTTGGCCTCCGGGGTGTCGGGTCCGATCGGGATCGCCCGGCCGGAGATCTTCGCTTCGCCCGGCCACTGGGCCTCGGAGCCCTCGACCGGGTCGACGGTGGGGCTGTGCAGCGCGAACCGCGGGTCGCGGCGCAGGTCGGCACTCTTGCGTGAGCCGGGCATGGATCCGAAGACGAGCTCATCGTCCTCGAAGGCCGCCTCGATCCCGGAGATCCGGGGCGAGCCGTCGGCGCGCACCGTGGCGATCGTCTTGTGCTTCCGGACGTCGAAGAGCTCCCGCACCCGCCGCGCGAACTGCGGCTCCGCCTGCTCGACCTCGTGCCATGTCGCCATCCGGCCATGATGGCACGCCGGACCAGCGACCGGTGACCCGCGGCAATAACGTGACGTCAGACGGGGCTGACGCCGGAGCAGGTGCCCGTCCCCGTCACCGCGTCCGCGGTCGGACGCCGGCCATGGCCCTCTCCGGGAAGGACTGAAGCATGAGCACCGAGCCAGAGACCGTCGACGGCGCCGACATCCGGCGCGCCATCCTGGGTGACGCGTGGGTGAGCAGCGCCCAGGCTGGTGACGGCGACGCGCTCGACCACTTCGCGAGGATCAGCATCGACCACGTCTGGCGGGCCTTCTGGACCCGTCCCGGGCTGGAGCTGCACCTGCGTAGCGTCGCGACGATAGCGGCGCTGGCGGCACTCGAGGCGCACGGTGAGCTGGTCGCGCACGTCAAGGGAGCGCTCCGCAACAAGTTCCTCACGCCGGTGCAGGTCCGGGAGCTCCTGTTGCACCTGACCCCGTACATCGGTTTTCCGCGGTCCCGGCACGCCATCGCGGCGGTCAACGACGTGCTGCGCGATGCCGAGGCCGGGGAGGGTGGGGGCGAGGCGTGACCGGCTCCACCTGTCGGTCGGTCGCCGGTCCTGAGCGACCGTCGCTTGGCCGGTGGCCGTGTCCGGTCAGGAGCCGGTGGGTTCCCGGTCGGGGTCGCTCCGCGTGGTGAGCCGGAGCATGAGGTAGCCGGCGACCGCGGCGACCAGGCTGCCGAGCAGGATGCCCGACTTGGCGACGTCCAGCACGTCGCTGTCGCCGAAGGCGAGGTTGGCGACGAACATCGCGACCGTGAACCCGATCCCGCCGGTCACCGCGACTCCGAGCAGGTGGGGCGAGGTCATGCGGGTGGGGTAGCGCGCCAGGCCGAGGCGTACCGCCAGCCACGCGGAACCGAAGATCCCGATGGTCTTGCCGACCACGAGGCCGAGCGCGACTCCGAGGACCACCGGGTCGAGCAGCCACTGCCGTGGTGAGACGTCGGGCACGAGGATGCCGGCGTTGGCGAAGGCGAACAGCGGGACGATCCCGAAGCTGATGTAGGGCGCCAACGTGTTCCGGAGGCCGTGCAGGGGCGGCTGGGTGTGCCGGGTCAGCTTCCGGATGCTGCGCAGCGTGGGGTGGTTACGCTCGTGCACCTCGTCGGCGACGGCACCGTCGTCGCGGTGCGCCAGCTGGTCGATCAGTCGCCGGGTGGCCTGGCGGTAGCTCTCGCTGGAGAGGGCGGCCGACGCGGGCGTGATCAGACCGAAGGCCACGCCGATGACGGTGGGGTGCACGCCGGACTCGTGCAGGGCGTACCACCCCAGCACGCCCAACGGGACGTACGCCCAGACGGTGTGTACGCGGGCGCGTTGCAACCCCAGGGCGGCCACCACCGTGCCGGCGGCGGCCAGGATCCAGGCGAGGGCGACCCCGGAGGTGTAGAACACGGCGATCACCACGATCGCGCCGACGTCGTCGACGATCGCCAGGGCGAGCAGGAACATCCGCGCCCCGAGCGGGACGCGGCTGCCCAGCGCGGCGAGGACCGCGACCGCGAAGGCGATGTCCGTGGCCATCGGGATGCCCCACCCGCGCAGGTGCGGGCCGCCGAAGTTGAGCGCGGTGTAGATCGCCGCGGGCACCACCATGCCGCCAACCGCGGCGATGATCGGAAGGGCCGCCGCGCGGGGGTCCCGGAGGACGCCGAAGAGCAGCTCGCGCTTGATCTCCAGGGAGACCAGGAAGAAGAACAGCGTCATGAGCGCGTCGTTGACCAGCCCGCGCAGGGTGAGGTCGAGCAGGTGCGCGCCGGCGACCTCGACCGTGACCTCGCTCTCCCACAGCCGGTGGTAGACACCCCCCAGGGGCAGGTTCGCGATCACGAGAGCGGTGACGGCGGCGATCAGCACGAGCGCGGCGCTGCTGTTCTCCGACCGCTGGATCCGCTGCACCAGCCGGACCGGCCACCGCAGCCACGAGTCGCCCAGACCCCGGCCCGGCCGGACAGCGGGCTCGGAGCCGGACACGGGCCCCGGCTGGTGGTCGGTGCTGGACGGGGACCGCATCGTCGGCGCTCTCCTCCTCGTGGCCGGTGGCGTCAACACGGTCTGGTGGCCTCGGCCGCGACCGCCGTGGCCCGGGACGGCGATCGGCGAACCCGCCTCATCTCGCCCGCGGTGCCACCGACTCTAGCGAGGCCGGATCTGGACGCCTCCGTGCAGTCGCACGCATCCGCAGGTCGGAACCGGTGCCGGCCGGGCTCACTGTCCCGAGCGTGCCCGCATGTCCGGATTGGCGCAACGGTCGGGCGGCGCTGTCCGCGTCAGTGATCCGGGTCCCACACAGTGTCGGGTCGGGCCGGACGACATCCGGCCCGACCCTTCCCCCCCCCCTCGCGGTCGGGCGACCGGCGGGCCTTGCCGGTCGCCCGACCGCTGGCGGCCGTCAGGCGGTGGTCTGCGGGCGGCCCTGCACGGCGAGGGTCACGCCCGCGACCATCGCCCACAGGTACGTAAGGATCACCGGGATGGTGGTGTCCGGGAGCACCAGGAAGGCGGCTGCCAGCACGGCCGCCGGCCAGCCGAGCCAGCGCGGGACCGCCCGGTGCCGGATGGAGGCGAACGCCACCGCCAGCAGGAAGGCGGCCAATCCGATCCCCTGCACGCCCAGCACTCCGCCCCACGGCAGGAGGATCATGGCCGCGGTGGCGTCCGGCGATCCGATGTCGGCCGTGGAGATCGAAGCCAGCAGCGACCCGGCGACCACGGCCTGCACGAACGCGCCGCCACCCATCAGCAGCAGCGCGGCGAGGTGGGAGCTGCTGGGTGCGTTCACGGCCGCGATCCGGGTGCGGACCACGCCGGTGAACCACAGGAACGCGAAGGCGGTGAAGATGATGAGTTGGCCGGCCCAGAACGTGGTGGTGGTGTTCTGGGTGACGTACCCGAGCATCTCCTCCGGCGAGGCGCCGTAGACGTCGAACTCTCCTCCGCCCCCGGCGAACATGAGGAACGTGCCGGTCGGATAGCCCAGGCCCCAGACCGCGCCGAACAGCGCGGCGGGCCAGAACCGGCTGGCGCGGGCGGCCGGGGTGGTCTCGGTCTTGGGTGAGGTGGCGACCTGAGTCATGGGAACCTCCAAGGCCGGCGTCGCCGACCGGGTGCACGCGCTGGGCGGCGCGGTGAACCTGGACACGGCCCCCGGACGCGGCACGCGCCTGGCGGTGACGATCCCGGTCGCGACCTGGGAGCCGGTACCGTGAGCGGCGTGCTACGGGTCGGGCTGGCCGACGACCACTACCTGGTGCGGGAGGGCACCCGGCGGCTGCTGGAGGACTCCGGCGAGGTGACGGTGGTGGCCGCGGTCGGCTCGGCCGACGACCTGCTGGACGCCGTCGACCGGCTCACCCCCGACGCCGTGGTCACCGACATCCGGATGCCCCCCGACCACCACCGGGCGGGCATCGTGGCCGCCCACACGATCCGCCGCCGGCACCCGCGCACCGGCGTGGTGGTCCTCTCCCAGTACGCCGACTCGATGTACGCGCACGAGCTGTTCACCGATGGCACGGCCGGGCTCGCGTACCTGCTGAAGGACCGGGTGGCCGAGCTGGACGAGCTGGTGGCGGCGCTGCGGGCGGTGGCCGACGGCCGGGCGGTGATCGATCCGCGGATCGTGGAGGCGCTGGTCAGCCGGGGCGAGCAGGAGGCCGACTCGGCCCTGGCGTCGCTGACGCCGCGGGAGACCGGGGTGCTGCGGCTGATGGCCGCCGGCCGCGCCAACGCCGGCATCATGAAGGACCTGATGCTGTCGGAGTCGGCGGTGGAGAAGCACATCAACTCGATCTTCGCCAAGCTGGGGCTCGCGCCGGAGCCGGAGACCCACCGCCGGGTGGCGGCGGTGCTGGCGTACCTCCGGCAGGCCGGCCGGACCGCTCCGCCCGCGGACCGCTGACCGTCCCCCGTCGACGTGGCGCCGGTCCGGTCGGACCGGAGGAGAAGGGTCACGGTGGGGACATCGGCGCGCGCGGGCCGCGCCACCCGGCCGACCAGGTGCGGGCCCGGCGCGGACGTCCACCACGCCCGGAACTGACAAGGTGCGGACCGTCCCTGCGGACGTCCACCAGGGCCTCATGTCGTGGCCGGCCGCGCCGCCGCGCGACGGGCGCGCCCCGTCCGCATGGACTCGATGATGCGGTCGAAGTCCTCGGCTCCGTGCCCTTCGTCGATCTGCCGCCGGGCCAGCGTCGCGACCATGTCGACCGGTACCGGGTCGACGCCCTGCTCGCGGCTGGCACGGGCGATCGTCTCCAGGACGGTGATGGTCCAGTCCAGACTCTGCACCGGCGCGTGGTAGTCGCCGGCGTCCACGACCTCCGCCGTGTGGGCGAGGGATCCGGTCATCGCGGCGAGGAAGGGGGCGGCGCGCTCGGCGAACGCGGCGGCCGTGACGCCGGCGGACCGGACCATCGCGGCGCCGTGCAGGAATCCGGCGAACAGGGCGTACATGCCCGACAGCATCGCTAGGTCGAACAGCGACGCCATCCCCGGGTCCTCACCCTCGTAGGTGCTGGCCGCCCACACGTCGAGCACCCTGCGGTGGGCGTCGAACACCGCGCGCGATCCGCTGTCGAGGATGTGCGCGCCCGGCGCACCGATCATGTCCGGCGTCGCCATGATCGCCCCGTCCAGGTACGCGGCGCCGTGTGCGCCCGCCCAGGACGCCAGATCGCGCGCCTCGTTCGGGGTGGTGGTCGTGAGGTTGACGACCGTACGGCCACGCAGGGCGCCAGCCACCGGATCGAGGGTCTCGTGAACCGAGGCGTGGTGGTACAGGCAGACCACGACCGGTCCTCCGGAGGTCACCGCCTCGTGGACGGTCCGGGCCTCGACGGCGCCACGCTCCAGCTCCCTCGCCCGGCCCGGCGTCCGGTTCCACACCACGACCGGCTGGCCCGCGTCCAGGAGCGCGGTGACCAGCGCCCGTCCCATCGCACCGAGACCGAGCATGGTGACGGGGCCGTGCAGGTCTGTCATGGAGGGCACTCCTTCGTGAGCCGGTTGTGCGTGCCCCTCCATGGTGGAGTCGTCGCCGCAGACTGGGAAGTACCCACTATTTTCTGCGGTACTTACCTTCACGTTAGTGAGGTGCGGCGATGGCGAGGTCGGCGAGGCGCGGCCCGTACATCTGCGGGATCGACGCGGCCCTGGACGTGGTGAGCGGCAAGTGGAAGGGGCTGATCCTGTGGGAGCTGAACCAGTACGGCACGAGGCGTTTCGCGGAGCTGCGACGAGCCCTGCCGGGAGTCAGTGAGAAGATGCTGACCCAGCACCTGCGCGAGCTCGAGGAGGACTCGCTGGTGCAGCGCAAGGTCTACGCCGAGGTCCCGCCGCGGGTCGAGTACTCCCTGACTGAGCACGGCCGCGCGCTCAACAAGGCGCTGGAGCCTCTCGGTGAGTGGGGACGCGAGCGGATCGCCCGGGAGGGGATGGAGATGGTGCCCCACCCTGATGCGCCGTCGATGCCGCGCCCCTGAGCCGGCGTCCCGGATCCCCCGCCCGGCCGTCGAAGGCGTCGTGATCGTGCACATCTCCGTCGACGACCTGGAGCGCGCCGTCGGGCGCGCCCGGGAAGCGGAGGCGGAGGTCCTGCTCGGTCCGGTGACCACGGACTGGGGTACGCGGTCCGTCCTCGTGCGCGGCCCCGAGGGTGTCATCGTGGATCTCTACCAAACCTCTTGGGCGCCCCGGCGTAGCCGTCACGCCAGGTCGGTGAACACCGGACCGTCGACCGTCGTCCCGCGAGGGGACAGCAGCTCTCCCAGGCGGGCCACCTCCGCCTCGGCGGCGGTCCGCTCAGCCGTGGTGACTCTGCCCGGCAGCCGTACCACGACGGTCGCACGCCTACCGTACGGCCCCGGATCGAGGGTCCACG